>NZ_JACUTY010000070.1 GCF_014859555.1 Thiomicrospira sp.
AGCATAGCAATGGTTTGAATATGCATTTTGGAGAAGGCAAACCATTTTTTGCCTAAGTCTTTTAGGCTTGCACCTAGATGATAGACTTGTTGGTCGATGATTAAAAATCGGTCGTGGGCTTGTGTAAATTCATAGGCTTGTATTACTGGGTATTGTTGGTTGTGTTTTTTTATGTCCAACAAAAAACTTGGCGATAGTGTTTTGGTAAACATTTCTGCTTTTACGTTTTTGTTGCGTTTAGCCAATATCAGTAATACTGATTCATCAATGTAATTGTCGATAAGGATGATTTGTTCTTTGGCTTGTTTTATAAGATCACTCACAAGCACATAGGCATCGAAAATTTGGCCTTCGAAGAAAATGCCTTGTTTAGGCGTTACAGTTTTATTTTCTATCGCATTAAATATTTGATCTAGCTTTTTATCCGTTAAACTCTGCCATTGTTCAAGATTACTGAGTCGTTGAAAAACGGCTGCGTTTTCCAACATAAACTTTCTCATGCTGACAAATGCCCGCATGATGGTTATGTTGATATCAATAGCTGTTTGACTTGTCAGTACGCTTGATAAGCTTGCAACGCCTTGCTCTGTAAACGCATAAGGCAAGCTCCCGCCAAGGTGCTTTTTTGAAGGTATCGCATTTTGCGATACCATGGATTCGACTTCCTCTGGCGTAAGTTGAAACATAAAGTCATCTGGAAACCTTGATGGATTACGCTTAACTTGCTCTCTTAACCTGATCGCTTTAACTTGATAAAGTTCCGCTAAATCACGGTCAAGCATGACCTGCACATTGCGTAATGTGTAGATTTTGCTTTTGATGATGTTTTCGTCAAGCGTTTCGAGCATGTTCATAAGGCTTAGATGCTGCTCTTTAAAGTGTTAACAATGTAAGTAATCTCTTCATCGGTTAAGAATGGGTTCATCGGTAGGCTCATGACTTCTTGGGCGGCTTGTTCGGCAACGGGGAAATCGCCTTGCTTCAACCCTAGATATTTAAAACATTCTTGCTTGTGCAGTGGCATCGGATAATGCACGGCGGTTGGGATACCTTGCTCTTTGAGTTTTTCTTGCAACTGACCGCGATTTTGTACGCGAACGGTGTACTGTGCCCAAACGCTGGTGCGGTCTGCTTTAACTTGTGGTGTTGTAACTGTGCCACTTAGTTGTTCGGTGTAGGCTTGTGCGACACGGTTACGCCCTTCGATTTCTTTAGCGTAGTGCGGCAATTTGGCTAAAAGTACCGCAGCTTGAATCGTGTCCAAACGCCCACCCATGCCGATGTATTTGTGATGGTAGCGTTTGTTTTGGCCGTGGACACGCATCATTTTCATTTTTTCAGCGTAGTCATCGTTATTGGTGAATACCGCGCCACCGTCACCATAACAACCGAGCGGTTTTGCTGGGAAAAAGCTGGTGGTATAGATATCCGCACAATTGGAACTGGCTTGACCTTTGTAAGTCGATCCAAAACATTGTGCCCCATCAATAATTACTTTTAGATTGTGCTTTTTGGCGATGGCGTTGATTTCGTCCATGTCCGCTGGTTGCCCGTATAAGCTAACGGGCATAATCGCTTTGGTTTTATCTGTAATGACTGCTTCGATTTTGCTTGGGTCGATGTTATATGTTACTGGATCAATATCGACAAATACCGGGGTAGCGTGCATCAGCGCAATGGTTTCAGCGGTGGCGATAAAGGTAAACGGTGTGGTGATAATTTCATCACCCGGCTGAATATCCATAGCCATCATCGCGAGTAGCAACGCATCTGTGCCGTTTGAGCAGGTGATTGCGTGTTTAGTGTTTGTAAAGTTTTGTAGCTCATCTTCCAACTGCTGAATTTCTTCGCCCATAATGTAATTGGACTTGTTCAAAACCGCTTGGATATTGGCGTCAATATCGGCTTTGTATAATTGGTATTGGTGTTGTAGGTTTGCAAAATCGATTTTCATATTGGGTTACTCAATAATGGTTACTTGGCCGTTTTGAAGCTGGTATTGTTGTTGGGTGTAAGGGCAGGTCGTTTGCGCCTCGCCGTCTAAGGGTAAATCAAGTTTCTCGCCGTATTGACTCATCCAGCCAATTTGTTTTGCAGGTACGCCGACCATGAGTGCATAAGGTTTGACATCTTTGTTAATGACTGCACCCGCGCCTACAAATGCGTATTCACCAATCGTCACACCACAAACAACCGTACAGTTTGCTCCAAGTGTTACACCCTTTTTAACTAACGTGTCTTTATATTCGTTTTTGCGTTCAATTAATGCACGCGGGTTGTAGACATTGGTAAACACCATACTAGGCCCGCAAAAAACCCCTTCTTCGAGATGCACATTGTCGTAAACCGACACGTTGTTTTGAATTTTACATTTATCGCCAATGGTGACTTGATTGCCAACGAACACATTTTGTCCAAGTGATACGCCCTTACCAATTTTGGCACCGCCACAAACGTGCGCCCAGTGCCAGACACGTGACCCTTCACCGATTTGCGCGCCATTATCAATAATGGCGGTTGAATGGACTGTGTAGTTCATTTATTGATTCCTGAATATTTGTTTTTCAAAAAACTTGGAGACAAAATATGATCCGTAAACTGAAAAGTGATCATCATCCGCATATAAAAATTTATTATCCATATTTGAGTAGCAAGAATTTTTATCACAAAGAGCATCAACTGGGTCAAGAAGCTTTAATTTTGGAAACTTCAACAAGGATGCATAATCACGATAAACAGACATTCTTTTAAGATAAAGTGCTTTATCCATAAAACTGCGATTTGTACTTATGTCAAAATAATCATACGGTCTAGGTATCACTTCTTTTGGTAAAAAATCTAATTCTGGATTTTCTAGTTTATAAAAAACATCTTTAACATGCCCCATCTTTTCAATGCGTGACATTGTATTTTTAAACCCATCAAAATAAGTTTCATAAGTTTGTTTTTGGTCTTTTACTAAAGCCAAGCTATTATCGACACTTTGCTTTGTGAAAAGTCCTTCAACTTCACCATGTATATAAACCGGCCCTCTTGTCGCCATGATGACTTTTTCAACTCTTGGGTCTTTTTCGATAATCGTTAAAATCTGCTCGATCTTAACTTTGCAAACTTCAACTTCATTATCATTTCTTCCCCATTCAAACCCCTGCAAAGTTGGACAGCTGGAGTTAGCTAGTAATATCGCGCCGTAACCATGAGTGTTTGCTAACGATGAAATGCCGGAAAATAAAACATGTGCATGGGAATCACCTATGATGGCAACTAGTTTGTTTTTTTCTAATGCGCTAGCACGACAATAATCGAAAGCCTGTTGGTCTGCTAGCGCCTCATTTGTGTAATCTACGCAGTGTTCATCTTTCGCAGTGGTACGTTTAAATTGCGTATTAGCCTCTATAAAACTTTCCATGCTATGGCGATCAGGCAAACCTTTTTTGTGTTCAACATAGACCCCTACAAGGCCTATAATTACTAATATACCTATTAAATAGGGCGTAGCGCGCTTTTGGTAACGTAATTGTTCTATATATTTATAAGTAAGGTAAGCAAAAAACAATGACAATAATACAGCTACCACTAAGGCTAAAGTTTCAGGCTTACGGCCTAAGTAGATATATAAAAATGAGATAAATACCCAGTGCCACAAATAAAGCGGATAACTGATTAGACCCAGTTTTACCAGGCCTGCATATTGCTTTAAACGACTATTAGCAACAATGATCATCACCGCACCTACAACCGGGAGTATTGCTAAATAACCCGGATAAATCATTTGGCTATCGATAAATATAGCACTTAAGATTATAAGTATTACCCCCCCCAACATTGTTACTTTATCGCTAAAATATTGTTGCTCACCTCTAGATTTAAGGTCTTGCTGATTAATTAACCAAACAGCCAATAAAGAACCGGCTGCTAACTGCCAAAAACGCGTTAAGGTGTGGTAATAAGTTTCTTGCGTGTAACCTTGAGAAAAGTAGAGGTTTGCTGATAACGATGCAATAAATAAAAAACCTAGCAAATAGCCAGGGTGCTTGTTTATTTTTAAAAAAAGTAAAATGATTAGTGGCCACAATAAATAGTATTGCTCTTCAACACTCAGTGTCCAAAGGTGAAGTAATGGCTTGTAGTGACTCTCAACATCAAAATAACCGACTTCATTAATTAACTTAAAATTAAGTATAAAAATTACGCTATTAGCGACATGTGACCCTAGTTGTTGATACTCTTCTGGAAAGAGTACCAACCACCCCAAGCCCAAAGTAAATAACAATACTGTTATTAAGGCTGGAAATAGACGACGAATTCTTCTGGCATAAAAGTCTTTTAATGAAAAATCGCCCCTATTGATAGAAAGCAACATTATTGAAGTAATTAGATAACCTGAAATGACAAAAAATACATCAACACCAATAAAACCACCAGGAAGGGTTTCTGGAAATGCATGATAGATAACTACCAACAAAACCGCCAATCCTCTCAGCGCATCAATGTCTTCTCTGTACTTAATGTGTTGCATCTAGCCTTAATACTCCAGCGGTAAAGAAACTGTATTGCCGTCACGTGCAGAAAGATAGGCGGCGATAAGGACTTCTAATGATTTTAGGCCTTCACGACCACAAGTTTCAGGTTCACAGCCACCTCGCATGACATCTATCACATTTTTGTAATACAGCGGGTGCCCGAAGCCATAAACTGAAGTGGTTTCGTAGTTAGCTTGCTGGATATCTTTGTCGTAGTCTTTTGCGTCTTCGAACTCCCAGTGTTGGATTTCGTTAACGGCCACACCGCCAACACGCACTGTACCCTTTTCACCCAGAATGGTAATTGAGCCTTCATAGTTTTTTGGGTAGGTAAGCATGGTTACATTCATTGACCCCATTGCCCCATTACGCCATTTGATATTGAGCACACCCGTATCCTCAACTTCAATATCGCGCGCTAATGTACCGGTCATGGCTTGGATTTTTTCAACTGGGCCGATTAACCAATCAATAAGATCCACATAATGACTAGCTTGGTTCATGAACGCGCCACCATCTAGTTCCCAAGTACCACGCCATTTAGCGGCATCGTAATATTCTTGCGGACGCGTCCAGAAAACATTTAAGTTAACCATGTAGATTCGACCAAAGCGCCCTTCTTCCATTGCACGCTTTAACAGTTGCAATGTGGTGTTGCGGCGATTTTGTTTGACTACAAATAAACGCACGCCGGCTTTATCACAGGCTTTAACCATATCCACGCCATCCTTCCAGCGGGTGGCCATGGGTTTTTCGCTGATCACGTTAACTCCGGCAGCGGCCACTTCAGCCGTTTGTTCTGGGTGAATGCCTGACGGGGTACAAAGCGATACCACATCTAACTTTTCATTTTTTAGCAGTTCGGTTAAGGTTAAATAGCCTGTCACCTTATACTCGGTTTTGGCCGACTCTAATGCTTGCTTATTGTTGTCACAAACTGCTACTAATTCAAAATCGTCTGGATATTGAGCAATAGATGCAAAATGGTTTTTGGCAATACGCCCACAACCCACTATGGCGATTCTAATTTTTCGGTTTTCGATAGCTGGGTAGTGGCGCATTACAGTCTCCAAGTTGGGTTTGGCACGATGTTCTTCACATCCATTAACACCATTTCATCTTTGGATAGCTTTTTGAAATCATCCATGGTGTAGGCTTTGAATTGCTTATGTCCAACTGCAACGATAATCGCATCGTATTGCTTGTTAGACTGCATTGGGTCGTCGATAATGCCATGTTTGTACCATTTGCTTTCTTCTGCATGATCTACCCATGGGTCGTAGACATCAACATTTACGCCAAAGTCTTTAAGTTCTTCAATAATATCGACTACTTTAGTGTTACGCATATCTGGACAGTCTTCTTTAAAAGTCACGCCCAACATGAGTACGTTTGAGCCTTTAATGGTTTTACCGGCTTTGATCATGTGTTTGATGGTTTGATCAGCGACATGCTTACTCATGCCGTTATTGATTTGACGAGAAGCAAGGATTAGGTTTGGTTTGTAACCTAGTTCTTCCGCTTTGAAGGTAAGGTAGTATGGATCAACACCAATACAGTGTCCGCCCACCAGGCCTGGTGAAAGTTTAATAAAGTTCCACTTAGTCGCAGCCGCTTCTAGTACTTCGTTTGTATCGATACCCATTTGGCCGAAAATTAACGCTAGTTCGTTGATAAGTGCAATATTAACGTCGCGCTGAGTATTTTCAATAACCTTAGAGGCTTCCGCCACTTTAATGCTTGAGGCCAAGTGTGTGCCAGCGGTGATTACTGTTTTATATAAGTCATCCACACGTTTTGCAATTTCTGGTGTTGAGCCAGCTGTGACTTTAAGAATCTTTTTAACCGTATGTTCTTTATCACCCGGATTGATACGCTCTGGCGAGTAACCGCAATAAAAGTCTTGGTTAAACTTTAAGCCAGATGCTTTTTCAAGCTCTGGCACACAAATGTCTTCGGTTACACCTGGGTATACAGTAGATTCATAAATGACAATATCGCCTTTTTTAAGCACTGAACCAACGGTTTGTGATGATTTAACAAGCGGTGTAAGGTCTGGACGGTTTGCTGAGTCAATTGGCGTAGGTACTGTGACAATATAGATATTACAATCTTTCGCGTCTTGGATATTGGCGGTATAGGCCATATTGTCTTTTACTGAAGCCAATTCTGCATCTTCAATCTCTAAGGTACGATCATGTCCAGCTTCTAGCTCATCTATGCGTTGCTGGTTAATATCAAAACCAACCACAGGCATTTGCTCAGCAAACGCTACGGCCAAAGGTAGCCCGACATATCCAAGGCCAATCATGCAAACTTTATCTGTCATTTTGTATCTTCCTTTTACTCAACTGTTACTGATTTTGCTAAATTTCTCGGCCTATCGACATCTGTGCCTTTGGCTAAAGCAACATAATAAGCGAGTAATTGTAGCGGAATATTAAAGGTAATGGGTGCGGTTATGCGACCCACATTGGTTGTAGCTTTGATGACCTGAAAGCCTTCTTCTGAATTTACGTTGGACTTTTCATCTTCAAATACATAAAGCTGTCCACCGCGCGCATTCACTTCTTGCAGGTTGGACTTGAGTTTTTCTAGCAACTCGTCATGCGGCGCTATCGCGATAACAGGGATATTTTCATCTATTAACGCTAATGGGCCGTGTTTGAGTTCAC
>NZ_JACUTY010000071.1 GCF_014859555.1 Thiomicrospira sp.
AATAAGTAGCCTTTAAGTCCCGCAGAATTTTATTCTGGGTTAATCGAGGTGCCCAATAGCTATTTTTAGCACGTTTTATAGGGTTTAATATTCAATGGATAAAGTCGATACTCAAAGTTTGATGTTGCAGATGCGTGCTTTAAGTGCGCAGGCTCAGAATCGTCCAGAAGACAATTCGCTTGTCGAACAAACGGGTGAAGCCAAAGCTCAAGGTTTTTCAGATTTACTGAAACAATCGATTGAGTCTGTCAACAATGAACAGCTCAAGTCACGAGACCTTAAAGCTGGTTTTGAGAGGGGTGATGAGGGGGCCGACTTGACCGAAGTAATGTTGCAAGCCCAAAAAGCCAGTCTTTCGTTTCAAGCTATGACTCAGGTGCGTAATAAGCTAGTAGAAGCTTATAAAGACGTGATGAATATGCCTATCTAGCCCATTATGCAACTTGCTTGTTGTTGTTTTTTTAACCTAAATAGAGTGTGGTATGGCTGAATCAGCATCTTTAGATAACAAATTGAATGCGCAGTCTTCGGCTATGAGTTTGTCCGCTCTTATCAATAACCTGACCTCTCTTCCGGTTGCTCGCCAAGTCGGTATTATTATCGGTTTATCGGCTTCTATTGCACTCGCAATTGGTATCTTAATCTGGTCGCAGTCCACTAGTTACACTTTGTTGTTTGGCAGCATGGAACCCACCGAACTGAATGAAGTGGTGCAGTTGTTGGATGCGCAAAAGGTGAAGTACGAACTGGATTCGAGAACCGGTTCGATTATGGTGCCGACGGATCAAGTTCACCCTTTAAGACTTCAACTCGCGTCTGAAGGCTATCCTAAACAAGCCGAAACCGGTTACCAATTGCTTGACCGTGAGCAGGGTTTTGGTATTTCACAGTTCCGTGAAACCACTCAATACCACCGTGCGCTTGAGGGCGAGTTGGCCAAGTCTGTCGCGTCTCTTAATTCAGTTGAATCGGCTAGAGTCATGCTCGGTATGCCAAAACGTTCGGTATTTGTTCGAAACCAACAGGCTTCTACCGCTTCGGTGGTGATTAAACTTCGTTCCGGGCGCACTTTGGATGAGCCTGCTGTATCGGCGATTGTGCATTTGGTCGCTGCGAGTGTGCCGAATTTAAATCCCAAAAATGTAACGGTCGTTGACCAGTTGGGTAATTTGTTATCAAACGATACCAGTTCAAACAATATGCAGATGAGCATGAAGCAGTTGGACTATACACGTTCGGTTGAAGATACCTTGTCAAAACGTGTGGTGAATTTAATTGCGCCGATTGTAGGTGGTGCGAATAAGGTAAGAGCCCAAGTCACGGCTGAACTCGACTTTACCCAGCAAGAACAAACCCGAGAAAACTATGATCCAGATCCGGCCGCGATTCGTTCGGAGCAAGAAATTCGTGAAATAAATCGTAACGAAGGCCCAACCGGTATTCCAGGTGCGCTAACAAATCAACCGCCTCGAGCAGGTATTGCGCCGGAAGAAGGCTATACCGGTGCGCAGAATGATCCGAATTTAAGAAGTTTGTCAGAGCGTAGTACTCGTAATTATGAAATTGACCGCACCATTAGCCATATTAAAAACGCGGTCGGCAATATTCGCCGCTTGTCGGTGGCCGTGGTGTTGGATGATAAATGGGTCGTGACAGAGGGTGGTTTGGAGCGTCAGCCGTTAACCGAAGTTGAATTGCAAAGTTATCGACGTTTAATTACCGATACAGTTGGGTTGGATGAAACGCGAGGCGACACGTTAAGTTTGGTAAATGCCTCATTTGTTGAGCCTGAAGATGATTTCTTTGAAAGCACACCTATTTGGCAAGAAGCTTGGTTCTGGGACATTATGAAGCAAGTGCTGGCGGCTTTGGCTTTGTTTATTATTGTGTTTGGTGTGATTCGTCCTATGCTGCGTGACTTGTCGCGTAAAGAAGAAACCTATTTGGATTACCCGGATGAAGTGCCAGAAGAAGACTTTGAAGAAATTCGTGATGCGGATGAAATAGCAGACGCTCTAGATAAGATGAATAAAGAGTTGGAAGATAAAGTGGCGCAAGATAATGAGGCTAACTCTGAAGAAGCCGATGTATTTGAACGTGTTAAAACATTGGCAACCAATGACCCTAAATTAGCGTCAATGATCATTAAACAATGGATGCAGGCGAACTAATGGCTGAGTCAACAATTGAAGAAGTGAATGGGTCCAGTGAACTTAAGGGGATGGATAAAGCGGCGATTTTATTGCTGGCTTTAGGTAAGGAAACGGCGGCGTCGATTTTAAAGCACCTTAATCCTCGTGAAGTTCAACAGTTGGGTACAGCAATGACCAGTGTCGAAAATGTCACGCATCAACATGTTCATGAGGTGATGAAGTCTTTCTTAAACTTGGTTGGCGATGATGCACTGGGCGTTGACCCGAATGAATATGCCCAAAGTTTAATGACCGATGCGCTGGGCGATGGCGGTGGTTACTTAATGGACGCAGCCTTGTTTGGGGATCAGGTTAAGGGGCTTGAAGCACTAAAATGGATGCACCCGACCACCATTGCGAATATGTTACGTAATGAGCACCCTCAGGTTATTGCGATTGTTTTATCTTATTTTGATTCGGACCAGGCCGCTGAGGTATTACGTGGTATTCCGGCGCGTTTCCAAGCCGAGGTGATATATCGTATTGCGACCTTGACCACGATTCAGCCGCGTGCTTTATTTGATTTGAACGATGTGCTCGAATCGGCCTCGCGTGATGGAGAAGGCGGAAAGCTCGCCTCTATTGGTGGTGATAAACGTGCGGCTGAAATCTTAAACTATGTCGGTAGCGGTTTAGACGGCAAGATTTTGGATGAAATTGCGGTTGAGCACGAAGATGTAAGTAAAGCGATCCAAGACAAAATGTTTGTGTTTGACGATATTATCGGTATTGATGACCGTGGTGTTCAGACCATCCTGGCCGATGTCGCCAATGACATATTGGTGATTGCGCTGAAGGGAGCGGAAGCGAATCTGAAAGATAAGTTCTTAAATAATATGTCAAAACGTCAGGCCGATATTATGCGTGATGACTTGGAAACCGGTGGGCCAGTTAAGTTAAGTGATGTGGAAGAAGCGCAGCGTACCATTATTCAAACCGTTCGACGTTTATCGGACGAAGGTAAAGTGATGATGCCGGGTGGGACAGAGGAGTTTGTCTAACCGATGGCTGGTGTTGATAAAAGTCATCCAGATTCAACCAATGATGACGCGACTTACACTCGTCTTGTAAGGGCTGAGGAGGTGAAAAATCCCGAAGTTCATACTTGGCAGTTTATCGACCTTGAACAGGACGAAAAACAAAAAGAACAGTTAGTCCGCTCCGAAGTCTATGAACGCATTCAGCGTGAATTGGAACCCCAAATCTCTAAACAAACCGCTATTTTAAAACGAGAAGCTTTTGAAGAGGCCAAACAAGCTGGGTTTGAAGAAGGTTATCAAGCGGGATTTGAAACCGGACAATCCCAGGGGATTGAAAAGGCCGAGCAGTCTGCGAAGGCTGAAATCATTCCTAAAGTTCAACGTCTTGAATCCATTCTAACCGACCTCATTCAACCACAAGAACTCCTGACCGAAAAAGTGTTCCAGCAGTTAGCCGAGCTTGCTATTAAGTTGGCTGAACGCATGGTTGAGGAAACACTGGATTTAGATAAACAGCGCATTATTAAATTTGTTGAGCAAGCCGTTGCTTTAATGCCTGAAGGCGAAGCTCAAATTGAGGTTGAATTACATCCTGATGACTTAAGTGTAGTAGCTTATTATCAGCAAGAGACTGATCAAAGCTGGGTTTTGAAGTCGAATAAAATTATTAAGCCAGGCACCTGCCGGGTTAAAAAGCTGAATTCAGTTGTAAACCATAATTGGCATATTCGGCTGGATACTTTATTGGCGGACACTCAACAGTTGGTTAAGTCAATGGTTTCTCAGTCTGATGACGATGCCCGCGGCTCGATGGATGATGCCAAGCCATCAACTGAAAATGACACGACCAACGTTTCGTCATGAGTTTCTCTTCTTTTTTAAATCAACAAATCGAATCCCAGTTAGGCGATTTATCGAGCCGCTTGCCTCAACCACCAGGCCTGGTGGTTGAGGGGCGCTTGGTGCGAATGGTCGGAATGACGCTTGAAGTGGTCGGTACCTATGCGCCAATCGGCTCGCGTTGTTTAATTATGCATGATAACGCTGAGCCAGTAACGGCGGAAGTGGTTGGTTTTCACGATGATCGTTTGTTTCTTATGCCTATTGGTGAAACCCATGGTTTAGCCCCGAATGCGCGAGTTATTCCGATAAAAGGTGGTGTGAAGGTTCCGGTTGGTATCGGTATGCTGGGTCGTGTAATTGACGGGCGCGGTGAGCCCTTAGACGGTAAAGGCGCGATAGCCACAGACAGTTATGCGGATTTGGCTGGCCAGCGTATTAATCCATTACACCGTCATCCGATTGAAAAACCGCTTGATGTTGGTGTCAAAGCGATTAACGCTTTATTAACATTGGGTATGGGGCAGCGTATTGGCTTAATGGCGGGCACTGGGGTGGGGAAAAGTGTGCTGCTTGGCATGATGACTAAGTTTACCAATGCCGATGTAGTGGTGGTAGGCTTGATTGGTGAACGTGGTCGAGAAGTGAATGACTTTGTGCGTCATAACCTAGGCGAAGAAGGTTTGAAACGTGCGGTCGTGGTAGCGACTCCGGCGGATGATCCGCCTTTAATGCGTTTGCACGGGGCGATGCTCGCAACCGCCATTGCCGAACATTTTCGTGATAAGGGCTTAAATGTTTTGTTACTGATGGATTCCTTAACGCGTTTTGCGCAAGCACAGCGAGAAATTGCACTGGCGATTGGTGAGCCACCTGCCAGTAAAGGCTATCCGCCTTCGGTGTTTGCTAAGTTGCCACAGCTGGTTGAGCGTGCCGGTAATGGACGTCGTGAAGGTGGCTCAATTACCGCTATTTATACGGTGTTGGCGGAAGGTGACGATCAATCCGATCCGGTGGTGGATTCGGCGCGTGGTGTACTGGATGGCCATATTGTATTGTCGCGCTCGATTGCTGACTCGGGCCGTTATCCGGCGATTGATATTGAGTCCTCGATCAGCCGTGTGATGATTGAGGTCGTTTCGAAAGAGCAATACAATCATGCGCAGACCTTTAAAAAAATCTATTCAATCTATCAGCAGAACCAAGACTTAATTAGTGTGGGTGCTTATCGGAAAGGTTCAAACCCAGAAATTGATCTTGCGATTCTAAAGCATGGCGCATTAAACAACTTTTTAAGTCAGTCGATTGATGAACGTTTCGACTTTGCGCAAAGTTTGCACGCGTTAAGCAAAACCCTCTCATAAAACTTAAGGTTTGTTATGTCACGTTCTAAACGTATGAAAGTGATAGCTGGCTTGGCTGAAGATGAAATGACCACAGCACACGCGACCCTTAAAGAAGTCACCAATCAGCGTAATTATGTTCAAGTTCAGATGAACGACCTTAAACAATACCTGAATGAATATGTGGCCAAATTAACGACCTCTGGCCAGCAGTTTATGCCGATTCAACTCCAAACCACTCAAGCCTTTATTGAAAAGTTAAAAACCGCGATCGCGAGTCAGCAAGAGCAATTGGATTCACTGGAAGATATTGTCAAGATGGCGCATGATCAATGGACCGAAAAGCGGGTAAGATTTAATGCGCTACACAAGGTTTGTCAAAAGTTAGAACGCGATGAAAGAGTGGCGCTGGATCGTGCGGAACAGAAGTTAATGGATGATTTGGCGGCGCAAAATTTCCTTAAATAATTCAGGTTTTAAACGAGTTGTTTGGTTTAGGCACAGTGTTTGCTATGTCTTGACTAGAAGAATTTAATGTGAGATGTATTATGCTGAACACCGCACCAGACACAAGATCGGTCTCGCCTTTGTTTGGGTTTATAAACCGTCCTGAAACCCCACAGTTGGCGATATCGCAGCCTGGTATAGAATCGCCTAGCCTGTTCTCAGTGCAGCTGGGTGCGTTAATGATGGCTGAGTATAAAAAAGGCAATTTAGATTTAGCCGCCTTGTCTGACTTAAAGCAAGTAGACCCTCAGTCTTTGCAGGCGTTCGCAGACAGTTTATCGTTTGATGTCGACCAGGCGTCAGATGAAAGCATGTTTCAGCAACTTTCTGCTTGGTTGGCACAGCAAGGCTTGGCGACGGCGTTTACCGACTCTTCGGTAAATACTGAAAATAGTGAAGCAGGATTGTCTTTGGAAGGATTACCACCAGGCCTGGTGGAAAACTCAGTATTGGCAGGCGCGGGTGATTCCGAAGTGGTTAGGCAGACACTAACTCAGTTTGACGAGTTGACCGCTGAGCTAAAGGCTTCGGTTCAAGCTATGCTTGAGGCGTTAAAAACCGATAAAACATCCGAGCAAAAACACTTAGCCATCGCCGAATTCACACAAGCATTACAAAAAATGACGGTTTTGCTAAAAGAAGAAAACACATCCGCCAAGTTCAATGTGAACTTTGAGGATAGCCAGAGTCTAACAGCCAAATTTGAAAACGATGCAGACGCTGATGCTTCGCCGTTATTGACCGATTTTATTCAAAATCACTTATTGCCATACGCGCAAAAACTTGATGATGGTTTATCTGAGGATCAGGCCGATCTTGCCGCTCTAAACTTGGCTAACTTAAGCCCGAATGACGCCGAGTCTGATGGCTTCAGTGTTTTAGATACGCTGGAGGCGTTAACCGCGCTTTTGTCGTCTGAATCTCTGTCTATTGAAGACTTAAGTGACGATGATTTAGTGCGTCTAGAAGACATTGTTGGCTTTGTTCAAACCTTGCAGATGCAAACTCCAGCGGGTAATGACGTAACCCATGCCAAGCCGTCAGGCGCTCCAGTTGAAGGGGCTGTTGATGCGGATTTAGAGTTGGCGACTGGTGAAGAAGCGGCTGACCTGCTTTTGAACCAAACTTCAATGGCTATTCCTTTGAGTCCTCAAGCCACTCAACAGGCGGCTCCTCAAGGATTAGCTGGCATGGCTCAGGCTGCGATCAATCGTCAAGTTCCACCTAATAATGCCAATGCCAATGCCAATGCCAATGGCGTGGCTGGCCAAGCACAAACGCAAA
>NZ_JACUTY010000072.1 GCF_014859555.1 Thiomicrospira sp.
ACTAGATTGCATTTCAGCTTGAGTTTGCCATAATGATGGGCTCATTATGTTGAGAGGATCGCTATGAGCCTAGTCACCGAATTTCAGACTTTACAAAGCGCGTTAAACCAAACCATCGTGGGGCAACCCCACTTGATTGAACGTATGTTAATTGCGTTGTTATCCGACGGTCATTTATTGGTGGAAGGCCCACCAGGCCTGGCGAAAACCAAAGCGATTAAAACCCTAGCGCAACAACTTGAAGGCCGTTTTCATCGGATTCAATTTACGCCCGATTTATTGCCTGCCGACATTACCGGCACCGAAATTTATCGCCCAGAAACCGCAAGCTTTGAATTTCAAGCCGGGCCGATTTTTCATAACTTAATTCTGGCGGATGAAATAAACCGCGCACCCGCCAAGGTGCAATCGGCTTTATTAGAGGCGATGGGGGAAGGCCAGGTGAGTGTCGGCAAACAGACAATGCCGATGGAAAAACTATTTATGGTGATGGCCACCCAAAACCCGATTGAACAGGAAGGCACTTATCCGTTACCCGAAGCCCAGCTCGACCGCTTTATGTTGCATGTAACAATCGATTACCCAGATCGCGACAGCGAACGTTTAATTTTGGACTTGGTGGAAAACGAGGCGCGTGATATTCAACAAGCTCCGCTGAATAAAATTGGCCAACTTACGCTTTTTAGCGCGCGTGATGAGATTCTCAATATTCACATGGCGGAGGCGGTCAAAACTTATATCGTCGAGTTGGTGATGGCGACCCGTCAACCGCAAAACTATAGCGACGAATTGGCGCAACAAATTGCGTATGGCGTCAGCCCGCGTGCAACTTTGGCTTTATCGCGCGGCGCACGCGCGCATGCTTGGCTGCATGGGCAAGACTTTGTGAGCCCAGATAATGTGCAAGCCGTTATTCACGATGTGTTTCGCCATCGTTTATTACTCAGTTTTGAAGCCGAAGCGATGGGTAAAACCGTCGACAACTTGGTGGATGACATTCTAAATTGGGTCACCTTGGTATGAATCACACGCCGGCCGTTTACAGTGATTTAACCCGCTTAAACGCTTGGCGGTTTCACGTGAAACATTTAAAGCTCGGCCATCAACAAAAAATTATGGCGCAGGCGGGCGGCTCAAACCATACATTGCGCAAAGGCCGAGGTATGGAGTTTAACGAGGTGCGGCCTTACCAAGCTGGCGATGATGTGCGTCATATCGACTGGCGCGTGACCGCCAGAAGCCAAAAACCTCATACTAAATTATTCAGCGAAGAACACGAACGACCGATTGTGTTTTTGGTGCAACAAACCCCGAATTTGTTTTTTGGCAGTCAGCGTTGTTTTAAATCGGTATTGGCGTTAGATTGTTTAGCGATTTTAAGCTGGGCAAGTTTAAATCAAGCCGATCGTGTTGGTGGGCTGGTATTTGGTTCGCAAGCGACCAGGTGGGTCGAACCTAAACGCCAACACAAAGCCTTGCAACAATTGTTTCATCACGCTTTGCAACATAACCAACAGCTAAACCAACCTGGGCGAGTGAACCACCAGGCCTGGTCACAAGCCTTAAAATCCATAGCGCCACTCATCCATCCGGCGAGTCGGTTGATTTTAATTGGGGATGGATTTGACTTAGACGAAGACGCCTTTAAAATTCTTAAAACCCTCGCACGCCACAGCAGCATTGATTTTTTACATGTTGAAGACCCGTTAGATAAACACTTGCCAGCGATCGGCGAGTTATCGGTAACCGATGGCGAAAACACGGTGCATTTAAACACTCAAAATCCGACCACGGGTCAAGCGTATTTAAATCAATACCAGCAGGCCTGGTGGTCGTTAAAACAAACTTTGCAAGCCAATAAAATTCCGTTAATTGGCATCGACCCCACTCAAAACACGATTGAAACCCTGCTTAGACATAGGTTATTGCGCGCATGAATCTTGATGCACTCGAACAATTAGAAGATATTATTGTGCCCTCTGCTGTGGGTTGGTGGCCGCTGGCAAGCAGTGTTTGGATTAGTTTAATTTTGCTATTAGGTTTCACTGTGGCACTGGTTTGGTATTTTCGTCTGCGTCACAAACAGCGTTTGTATCGTCGAGTAGCGAAGCAGGTTTTACAACAAACCGATCAAACCAACGATCAGCAATTTTTAATAGAAATTAACCAACTACTCAAACAAGTCGCAATCACGACTTACGGTCGGCAAGCTTGTGCGCATTTAGACAACCAGGCCTGGTTGGACTTTTTGCACGCCAAAGCCCAGTTTATAAAAATGCCTGATGCCTTTAAACACATAAACCAACGTTATCAACCCGATCTACCGGCTTTAACCCACCAACAAAAACAGCAAATTCAACGTTATGTGCAACGCTGGATTGCGGGACATCATTTATGATGCTGAGAGGTCTAAAATCGTGAGTTCAATCATCGCCCAGTTAGACAATTTTAGTTTTGTTTGGCCTTGGTTAGCCGTTTTAGTGTTGTTACCTTGGTTTGTGGTGCGTTTATTAAAACCGGCAACCCAACCTCAAAAACCCTTACTGGCACCACATTTAGTTTCTCGACTCAACCAAATTCAACCGGCTAAACTGGATTTAAGCCTGAGCCGAGGTAAAGCGCGATTCTCAATGTTTTGGCTGGCTATTTGGTTACTGGTGGTTCTGGCGGCGATGCGTCCAGTTTGGTTTTTAACCCCCACACCGTTCGAGTCCAGCGGGCGCGATATGATGTTATCGGTGGATTTATCCGGCAGTATGGAAAAACCCGATATGATTTTGCAAGGCCGAGAAGTGAATCGGCTTGTCGCCTTAAAAAGCGTGGTGGATCACTTTATCAGCCAGCGCCAAGGTGATCGTATGGGCTTAATTGTGTTTGGTACCCAAGCCTTTATGGTGAGCCCGTTAACTTATGATTTAAACGCGATCCGCCGCTTGTTAAACGAAACCGAAATCGGTATGGCGGGCAATAATACCGCGTTAGGAGATTCGATTGGCTTAGCCATCAAACATCTAACAAAAGCCAACAACCAAAAAGCCGTGTTGGTGTTGTTAACTGATGGTTCAAACAACGCTGGAGCGGTCGATCCACTTGACGCCGCTAAAAAAGCCGCCGAAGCAGGCCTGGTGGTTCATACCATTGCATTTGGACAGGTGGATCAACAATCGGCTAATCGAGATATAGATACTGACACTTTACAAACCATTGCTGACTTAACCGGCGGTGAGTTTTTTATGGCCAGCCAAACGGATCAATTAGCGCGCATTTACGAACGCATTAACGAAATTGAATCCAGCCAATTTACGCTTAATCAATACCGCGTACGCACCGAACTTTATGTTTGGCCCCTCGGTTTGGCACTGTTATTAAGTTTTTATTGGGCTTGGCAGAGAACACGCCCAGTTCAGCCCGATAACAGCGGAGGCCAGCCATGAGCGAATTGGTATTTTTAAGACCTTATTGGCTGCTGGCCTTATTGCCTGCGGCCTATTTATGGTGGCGAGTAAAAGGTTACCAAACCCAACAAACCGCTTGGAAAAAATGGATTGATCCGGCGTTTCAGCCTTATTTATTAGGTGAGCAAACCGAAAAAACCGGCGGCTCAAATTGGGCCATGTTGGGTTTAGGGCTGATTTGGTTCAGTGCGATCTTGGCGCTCAGCGGCCCCAGTTGGAACAGTGTCGAAATACCGGCGCAGAAAACCCACAGTGGCAGCGTGATTGTTTTGGACTTGTCTTTGTCTATGTACGCGGATGATTTAGAGCCCAATCGCTTAACGCGTGTGCAGTTCAAACTCACGGATTTATTAAAACAAAACCCCGATTTACGTACCGGTTTGGTCGCCTATTCCGCCACCGCACATATTATTACACCCATTTCGGACGACAATGCGACCTTATTAAATTTATTACCTCACCTTAATCCTTTAATCATGCCGTCTTATGGCTCGGATGCGGTCGCCGGTTTCCGACTGGCTAATGAATTACTCACCAGCGCTCAAGTGAACCAAGGTCATATTATTTGGATTACCGATGACCTTGAAGCGCACCAAACCGAGCCACTTAAAAACCTGCTCGAACAAAACAACCTAAGTTTGAGTATATTAGCGGTAGGACGGCAGTCCGGCGGCGCGGTAAAAATACCGGAATACGGTTTATTAAAAGACCCGCAAGATCGTTTAGTACAAGCGCCACTGCCCTTAGCCCAACTGCAGCAATTTAGTCAGCAAGTGGGCGCAAGACTTGAACGTTTACAGCTCGATAACCGAGATTTAGCCAGCTTAAAACCGGCCTATTTAGCTGAAACAGTGCGTGAACAAGACGACGCCAAACAAATGTTTCAAGCACTGGATTATGGCGTTTATTTACTGGGCTTGCTCATTGTGTTGGTGGCCTTATCGGCTCGGCGTGGCTGGGTATTATCAATTGTGTTTATCGCCTTTATACCAGGCCTGGTGGTGTCGCCAGCCAGTTTTGCTGAAAGTGAAATAACTCAAAAGCCTGAAATTAAACTGTCAGATCGTTGGCGTGAAGTTTATTTAAGTGGTGATCAACGCGGCTACCAGGCCTGGTTAAATCAAAATTATATCGCGGCGGAACGTGAGTTTGATGACCCCGCCTGGCAAGGCAGTGCGTTATATCGTCAACAAAAATATGCTCAAGCAGCCGAAGTCTTTAAAAAAGACCCCAGCCCTCAAGGCCATTACAATCTGGGGAATGCGTTAGCCAAGTCACTTCAATTAGAAGAGGCAAAACAAGCCTATCAACAAGCCTTAGACTTAGACCCAAACTTAACACAAGCGCAACATAACCTGGCGATTGTTGAAGAACTGCTGAAACAACAAGCAAAACCCACTCAACCGCAAGACGATGCCGCGAAGCAAGCACCTGAGCCGGGTGAAGACCAAAACGCACAATCAGAAACTCAACCGGATCAAAAAAATAACGAATCCGACGAGTTAAATGACGAATCGGATCAAACTCAATCAAACCAAGCCGAATCGCAAACAAGTCAACAAAACGCAGAGGCCAGCACAGAAGACTCTGAAGCCAGCACCGATCAAGCCTTAGATGATTCAAGTCAAGCCGCAACACCAGAACCAAGCCAGCCTGAACCAGACCCATCCGCTAGTGAGCAAGGATCGGTGCAGGATTTGGTAGACTCAGAGCATAACGAATCACCACAAAACGCCAGCCAGCGAGAACGTGAACAAGCCAACCAGGCCTGGTTAAATCAAATTCGGGATGAACCTGGGTTATTTTTAAGACGCAAATTTGATTATCAATACCAACAAAATCCGCCTGAGGACCCTCAGCAAAACGAGCGTAAGATATGGTAAATAACAAACAAGTACGACCCTTATTTTTCCTGTTTTTGGCCTTAAGTTTATTACCCGGCCTGGCATTAGCCAATAAAACACTGCAAGCCAGTGTGGATCGTAACTTAGTCGAACTGGGCGATATTATTCAACTAAACATTAATGGCAATTTTCAAACCACTCATCGGCCAGATTTGGAACGCCTAAAAAACGACTTTGAAGTACTCGGTTCACAAGCCTCCAACCAATTGCAAATAGTACATGGCCAGTTCAGCGCGGTGACCAACTGGGATGTACAAATTTTGCCTAAACGTACTGGCGAGTTACGGATTCCTGCCTTTGAGGTTGACGGCTTGCAAACTCAACCTATTCAAATTCAAGTAGCGGCGGCCTCGCAAAAACAAACCGATTATCAGGTTAGTTATTTAGAAGCCCAGGTCGATAACGCAAATCCTTATGTTCAAAGTGAGGTGATATTTACCTTACGTTATTATCATCTAGGTTCGTTGGTGCGCGGCAATATTGATGCGCCGCAATTTGATGGCTTTATGGTTGAACGTTTACAAAACCAACGCAGTTTTGAGCGCCAAGTCGCCGGACGCAACTATCGTGTTTATGAATGGGTGTATGCCCTGTATCCCCAAACCAGCGGTGAAATCACGATTCCACCTCAAAGTTTTGATGGCACCTTATTGCATCAACGTGAATTACGCCAGGTTAAACAAAAATCGGAAACCATCCAACTTAAGGTTAAACCCATTCCGCCGGAGTTTCCGCCAAATGCCAATTGGTTACCGGCAAAAAAAATCGAACTAAAAGACGAATGGACACAACCTAATAACTTAAAAACAGGTGAAACGCTGGGCCGACGAATTACGCTGCAAGCGCAAGGCTTAAAAGCCAGTCAGCTGCCGAATTTAGATTGGCAAGAAACCGAAGAATACCGACTTTATAATGATCCGGTGAGCCAAAATGATCGGATTGAATCGGGCGGTTTAAGTAGCCACAAAATGCAGGATTTTATGATGGTTATGCATAACCCAGGTCAAATAATTTTTGAAACTATTGAAATCCCTTGGTGGAATACCCAAACGGATCAATTAGAGATCGCACGTCTAGATCAACGTGTGTTTGACGTGCAATCAAATCCGCTACTTGAGCAGGCATTAAATCTAACCAACCCCGCTTTAGAGCCGCCAACGGTTCAACCACACAGCTCGTCCACTTTATGGCCACTGATCAGTGCGTTATTAGCGATTTTTTGGTTAATTACGCTGGTGTTATTATTTAAACGCCACACCAACACCACACCCGCTGCTGAAAAAAGCACACCAACAAACGACCACATAATGGTTCAACTGGATGAAGCCAGCATTGCACAACTTAGCCAATTATCGGATGCACAGCTGGATTTAGCTCTCAAACATTGGCTAAAAATCCATTACCAAATTCAGGATTGGAACGACCTGAAACACAAACAGCCCAAACTATTTACGTTAATGCAGGCTTTGCAATTGCAGCTTTATCATCCGCAAGCTTTAAAGGCTAGCTTTGATCGACAAGCCCTATTACACGAACTAAATGGCTTAAGCACCCATCAACACCACCAAACAACATCACCCTTGGCTGAGTTGTATCCCGACCAAAAAAACAACAACGGATAAAATTGATGTAAAACAATTAATA
>NZ_JACUTY010000073.1 GCF_014859555.1 Thiomicrospira sp.
AATAAGTGACCTTTTAAGTCCCGCAGAATCAACCAGGGGTTAATCGAGGTGCCCACATGTTAAATAAACAACTAAGGGAATGAGTAACGACTATCAGTGAATCGACCATTATCCGCCCCTATGCGTTTAATGTTCTTAGCCGAGGCGCTGGCCTCGGTGTCCAATCCACCCTGTTTTAATTTGAGAGCTACTTCATCAACTCGAACGCTTAAGGCTTCAATCGCATGACTGTTACGCTGAACCTGTTCGACCTGATTATTCTGTTGGGCACGTTCTTGATTAACCTGACGCTCAAATTGAGACACTTTGTTTTCAAGCACTCTTACTCGGGTTGAAATACTAGACGCCTGCACTGTTTGCCATGCCAGCGCGCCCACCATTACACTTACCGTCAGACCTTTTACTAACATGCCACACACTCCCTATCGGATTTTAGCGATAGCTTGCTGCCTCGTAACAATTAAATCCAAGCGTACAAGTTTCCATTGGTTCCAACACAAGGTCTTGTTGGTTTCCGCTGTAAACGAATACATCTTCAAAAAAGCGACGGTCAACAAACACTTCTAGTACTGTTTCGTAGTTATTATCCGACATTGGCGTGATACTTACAATACGTGCCCCCTTAACAACTGCATTTACACGTGCACGAAAGCTATCACTTTGTGCCGTCATAGTCGCAACCGAGGTATTGCTGTCAATTTTAATACCATATAATTGTTCAGCTAATGAACGGTAAGCATCCAATTTAGAAGCACGGATCGCCATTAAACGTTTTTGGCCATCGGTAAAACCATCATAGGTACTTTGTGCACCATAACCAACACCGGTAATTTTAATCCGATCTTGGCGAGGACGTTGCTTAACAACCATAGGAGCTGGGCGTTCTTCTTTTACTTCTTGCTTGGCTTGCTGAACAGGCTTTTGTGGTGCAGTTTCAACTTGAGTTTGCTGTGGTGCGGATGCATTTGAATCTTCTACTTGCGGTTTTTGTAGCAAATAACGCTGCTCAGCTTGATTTGCGTTATTATCTGGGCGTACCGCATAATCCACTCTATTTGAGGGGCCGTTTCCTTGATAAGTCGTGCTCGAATAATTCACCACTTCTTTAGGTTGAGGCTGTGTGGTTTCGCACCCAGCCAAAACTAATACACTGGCTAGTCCTACACCAATTAACATCTGCTTTTTCATGACTTTACTCCATTCATTCACTTAGTAAATAGGGTTTAGAATAGTAACGCTCTCGCACTTGAACCTCAGGCCCATGATAACGACATAGCGTTGGGTTGTTCTTACAACGTAGCTGCTCGATACTATAGGATCGACCAACTTCATAACGTGGTTTTCGTTCGGTTGTTTGGTTGTAGTAGCTTGGCACACTAACTTGAGCTGGATAAAGTAATCCGCACTCATTTAACCAGCAACCAACGCCTGCTACCGCAGCGGTTTGGGGGCCACTTAAGCCCGCACAACCGTTTAGACTTAAAACAAGGCTTGAAGCAAAAAGAATCCAGACCTTTCTCATAACACAACCTGCTTTAAGGGTAGCTGTTCATGTTGCCGGTATCGTAACCCAAACCACCGTCTGGCGCCCGATAACGGTAGCCGTCTGGTTGCTGAGTTGTAACCGGTTGCGTGTTCACCTGCTCTTTTTCAGCCTCTTCTGAATTAGCGGCCTCTTGCTCAGCAGCTTTAGCTTTTAGTTCTTTTTCCAGCATGTTTCTCTCTACCAACTTAATCGTTTCAACAATTGAGCCGTACTGTTGTTGTAAACTTTTCACTCGATTGTTAATTTCCACGACTCGACGCTGTGCTACTGTTACATTTCGGTTAACGGTATCCAGCTTTTCTTCAAACTTGCTCATATCCACATTTAGCCCGGCTGATGCCCTAGTATCCTTAACCTGTTGCGGCGTTTCAACAGGCACATCGGCCTCTTGTGGTTGTGCTAAATTGATGGGTAATCCTGGTGCATTTGTAATAGCAGGTTGTTTTCCTTGAGAAAGCGCTACAATGTCACCATTAGCTTGCTCAATTTGAAAGCTCAAGGCATCCAGTTTACGATTCAAGTCACGCAGTATATTTTCGTTTGATTGTGAAGCTATTCGACCCACTTCGGCTTCACCACGAATCTCTTCTATCATTTTTACTGTGTCGGCATCGTTACCACCGGTACTTAACGCTCCCCAGGTTGCGATACCTATACCGATCAGTGCTAATACTATTAGCGCTGACCCAAATCCGATAATCATGCTCTTAAGTGAGTCCATTTCTGCCACCGTTAATTCATTACCATTATTTTTACTTGCACGTCTTGCTAAAAAATCATCATCTTCCGTTTGAAAGTCACGCCGAGCAGAGTAACCTTCCGCATCCCCCGTCCTAATGGCCGGGTCAGGCCGTGTTAGCTCAGGTTCAACAGCTCGCTCATTAAGCGGCGTCTCAAACATACGATCCAATTCATCATCCGCATCCAGGCTTGTATCGTCAGCATTTTGCCCAAAACTTTCTTGCTCGGGCTCATCCGATAACGCGGCGAGTAAATCTTCTTCTTCGTCAGGTGCGTTATCACCAGTGGGCCGCTGTTCAAATTCAGCTTCGTCCAGCAGCGAATCAATACTATCAAGATCGTTGGGGTCAATTGTTTTGTCTGGTTCAGCCACAGACGCCACTCCTAATTCTTTGTGGTGCTAGCGAGACTCAATCACTTTCGAGTTCCGCTCAACACTAGGGCTTTATATTCTTTATTGCTATACGTTTCATTCGCCCATTATTCAGTTCAAAAAGCTCAGGCAGTAAATAGTATTTACCATCCTGCTTCACTTCTATGCGCCCTATCTGAGAGTTAATCACATAAGGCATAGGCTGGTTTGAACGACGAATCATTTCAACCGCTATTTCAGCTAAAGCACTAAACAGACCAATGTTAATATTTTCTTCATCTTTTTTGTTTGAAACAGCCTGTTCATAAACAAAGTACCTAGGAATTAATGCGTATGTTTTTTGCCAGGAACTTAATGATAAGTTAAAGATTTTTAAGTCTGGCAACTGCGTTGGTACCCAGATAATCGGGTAATTATATCCATAGTAACCCATCAATGGCGCCAGCTGAATCGCTTGCTGATGCGGGACGGCGGCCACCAATAATGATTTATCTTGACGAACATAATGGTTCGACTCAACCGAACGATCAATCGTGCGCCTTAACCAGTTGATGCGTGCAGTGGATTGTTCGGCTCCCACAAGCCTTGCTAAGGATTTGTCGACGCCGCCTTTTAATAATTCCGGTTCAATCACCAATGAAGGAAAACTTTGTTCAATAGGGTTTAAGCCGAATAACTCGGGTTGACTGAATTGCCGTTCAACCTGCCCAATAAACGGATCCGAACTGGCTGAGTCATCCACTAACCATCCCACATATTGCGGCTTGATGGATGCCAACAAAGGCTGTAATGCGGCCGCATTCACTTCCGCTGATGAGGCTAACGAACGCACATGCGAGTAACTTTGTTGAATTGAAGTAAAGAGAAGCACTGGCTTATGAATATTATTATGCAGAAAAGATTCCGCCTTATGCCGCTCCAATGGCCCAATAATTAGATCAGGATTAAACAAATTAACCAAATTGGCTAACTCACTCATATCTAAATAAAGCTCGGTATCGATCACATAGACTTTTTTATTGGCAAAGGCTTGTTGAATAGGTGCCAGAATAGTTTGACCGGCCTCAGCATAGGGGCCCGATAAGGGCAATAACACTACAATACTTTGTGCATCAACCGCCCCACTAAACTCAACGCGAGGCTGCGGCTCGGTTGTATCCATAAGCCGCATTTGTTGTTGAAGATAGTCAAACCTGTCTACAAACTGATCGGGGGTCTTTTGAGTTTCAAGTTGTTGCATATGCTGGGCAAACACGCCTAGCTCTGAATTTCTTAACGCGATTTCAGTTTTTAGCAACAAAATCTCATAGTCAATCAAGCGAATACGTGAGTCTTGTTGTGATGAAGCCCCGCTCACTCCCGTTTCGGCAAAACTTGCCGAAACGGGAGTGATTAGTATGATAGCGAGTAAAGTCGACAACAGCCAAAACCCTTCTCGATTCAACCTATAATTAACCGGCCACGAGTAACGACTTTTCAACCAGCTCATAAACATCCTTTGAGTTCGCTTGCTGCGAAATTCTATTTAATTGCGCCAACATCAACGCCTGTCGGCGGTCATCATAACGAGACCAGTGCGTTAAAGGGGTTAAAATTCTGGCAGCAACTTGAGGGTTAAGCTTGTCTAAATGCAGCACTTGGTCGGCTAACCATTCGTATCCTTGACCCGTTGTTTGATGAAAGGCTTTAAGGTTTTGGCGTGCAAACACCCCAACCACACTTCGGACACGGTTTGGTGTGCGATAAGAAAACTTGGCGTGGCTCAATAAATCTTTCACTTGTTTTAATGCATCCGAACGGTTGGCCGACGCTTTCAATGCAAACCACTTATCCAGCACCAGAGCTTCATCTTGCCAACGATTATAAAAGTCATCCATACAAGTTTCGGCTTGCTCGGACTCTACATGAGATAAGGCTTCTAGTGCCACCAACACATCGGTCATGTTGGCCTGATTTTGATATTGAGCCACCGCTAACGCAATGGCTTGGGTTGACTCTGATGCCACTAAATATTGTAAACAACGGTTTTTCATAAGCCGTTGCGCTATGTCTTGTTTGTTATAGGCGTATGGCTTGGTTTCATTTAAGGCTTGGTAAGACAGCTCTAACTCGGAATAGTACAACAGTCCTAAGGCTTGCTTCATTTGTTGATGTGCGGTTAGTAACGCGTCTATATCGACTTGCTCATATTGTTCAATTAAGTAACTCATATCAGGCAAACTAAGTGCATAAGCTTGCAAGGCCAAATCTTGAACTAGGCCTGCGTTGACTTCATTTAACAAGCGCAAAAACACACGCGAATAAGACTCTCCCAACTGATAGTTTTTACCCGCCTGCAAGCGGGTTACGTTATGCATAAGGTCGGCCACAGCCAATCTTTGAGCCGCTTCCCAACGATTAAAACTGTCAGTATCATGCTGTGCTAAAAACTCGAGCTCGACCAAACTATAGCCATACTGAAGGCTAACTGGAGCGGAAAACTCTCTTAACAAAGAAGGGATCGGAGCTTTTTCAACTTCGACGAACTCAAAGGTTTGTTGGCTTTGCGTAAGCTGAAGAATAGCACTGTCCGCTTCAATTCGAATCGTATCGGCACAAGCCTTAGCCGGGTATAAAGTAAGCGCTTCGCCCGTTGGTGATAATAATCCGATCTTGATCGGAATTAACAGGGGATGAGCATCCACCAGGCCTGGTGTCGACTGTTGGCAATGAATTTGATAGCATTTATTGGCGGCATCGTAATGGGTATCCACCTTCAAGATCGGTGTTCCAGGCTGAACATACCATTGGTGCATTTGAGCCAAATCTACTTGATTTGCATCCGCCATCGCTTGGCGGAAGTCTTGAACCGTGACAGCCTGCCCATCATAACGTTCAAAATATAGATCCATGCCTTTTCTAAAGCCATCTCGACCCAGCAAGGTTTGATAAAGCCGAACTACCTCGGCACCTTTTTCATACACCGTCATCGTATAAAAGTTATTCATTTCAATATAAGACTGGGGTTGAATCGGGTGCGATGTAGGGCCGGCATCCTCAGGAAACTGAACACTGCGCAAACGCCTTACATCCTCAATACGCTTGACAGCTGACGATAAACGATCGGCGGTAAACTCTTGATCTCGAAATACGGTTAAACCTTCTTTTAAGGTTAATTGAAACCAGTCTCGACAAGTAATTCGGTTTCCTGTCCAGTTATGAAAGTATTCATGTGCAATCACCGCTTCAACACCTTCGAAATCTGTATCAGTCGCCGTCTGTGGATCCGCCAGTACAAATTTTGAATTAAAAACATTCAGCCCTTTGTTTTCCATTGCGCCCATATTAAAATCATCGACCGCCACAATCATATAAATATCCAGATCATACACCCGACCAAACCGCTCTTCGTCCCAACGCATCGAATGGATTAACGAATCCATCGCATGACGACATTTAGATAAGTGAGCCGCGTCGGTATAGATACGCAAACAAATATCTCGGCCATCCTGCGCTTTAAAATGGTCTTCCATATAAGCCAGGTCACCGGCGACCAACGCAAATAAATAACAAGGTTTTTTAAATGGATCCTGCCATTTCGCAAAATGCCGCCCATCCGACAAATCGCCAAACTCAATCAAATTACCATTTGAAAGCAAAACTGGGTTATTGACTTTGTCGGCAATGATAGTCGTACTATAGACACTTAAAACATCGGGGCGATCTAGGAAGTAGGTGATCTTACGAAAACCTTCCGCCTCGCATTGGGTGCAATAGTTTCCACCGGATCGATATAAGCCTTCCAACGCCGTGTTGGATTCAGGACTAACGCGCGTAACGATTTCTATCACACAGACCGGTGCGTCAATATCGAGGGTTAAAAACTGATCGTTTAATTGATAATTTAGTTTCGATAACACTTGACCATCAATAGACACCGAAACTAATTCCAGATTTTCGCCATTTAGTTTCAGTTGTTTAGCTTGAGGATGCGCTTTTTTAATCGATAACCGATTGGTCACCAGAGTCGCTTTGGGTAAAAGTTCAAATGTTAAGTCCACCGCTTCGATCGAGAATTCAGTGGGTTGGTAGTCCTTCAAATAATTTACACTCACATCGGTAACCACATCAGCATCCTTAATTATCTTAATTTGGGCACCTCGATTAACCCCTGATTCATTCTGGCAACGCCAAGTTTTTCAGA
>NZ_JACUTY010000143.1 GCF_014859555.1 Thiomicrospira sp.
AGGCTGCAGTTGAGGCTGATCTTGAAGCAGCTCTAGATACTTTTTTTAAAAGCAACGAAAACTTAAGTATTAACTTTAAAGCCAGTGGCTCGGTGCCGTTAGTGGTACAAACCACCAATAATGGTGGTTTTATGTTAGCCGCTTCAATGACCACTGGTACCACCGCCAATATGTTGCGTTATGCTGATTCAGATGTGGAAGTGACCGGCTTTGATCCTATTACCCAGGATGTAGAGTATAACTTGAACTCTGGCAATGCCATGATTTTCAGCGCTTTCCAGCTAGCGGAAATCTCTTTTGCTTATTCAGCCGATTTAAACCGCTTCTTTAAACCACAAAGTGGTCAGATCAATGCCGGGATTCGTTTAAAAGCCATGTCCGGTCAGTTTAACCATCATGGTTTAGAGTTTGATAGCTTCTTGCAAGACGAAGACGGTGAGTTTGGAGACCGCGTGAGTGATGGTTTGGATGAAGTCACCACGTTTGATAATACCGAATCGGCATTCGGTGTGGATTTAGGTGTGCAATACATTGCTAAGAACTATTTATTGGGTTTAAGTTTAGAAAACATCAACTCCCCAAGCTTTAAATACAATATGACTGGTGCTGACACTCAGCTACTAGCCAGCGCTGGTTATTTGGCAGATGAGATTACTTTCGAACCCAAAGCTCGCTTGGAAGCCGCAACCTATTCACAAAACCGTCGTTGGACATTTGCTGGTTTTTATGACTTGACTAAAACCATGGACATCACCGGTTTAGAAACCCAAAAAGCTGGTGTGGCGGTATCTTATGCTTCAAACCGTTGGTTCTTGCCTGACTTGCGTGCGGGTTACACCAATGAAGCGGCCGGTAACGAAATGTCGCGTATTCATGGTGGTTTAACCATTGGCCCTGTCAGTTTAGACGTCGCGGCGAACTCGTTCGACTTTGGTGAAGACGTTGATAACTCCATCGCGGCTAACCTATCAATTGAATTAACCTTCTAATAAGCTAAAAACCATATTAGATAGTTAATGATTGGTTAAAAAAAAGCCCCGTCATAATCGGGGCTTTTTTGTATCTGAAAACTAGATCGCAGCATGATCACCAGGCCTGGTGGGTGGGTTTAACATAAAACCTAACCCTTAAACGGCAATGCCGGAATGGCGTAATAACGCATCAATTTGCGGTTCGC
>NZ_JACUTY010000017.1 GCF_014859555.1 Thiomicrospira sp.
TTTTCAGCCATGACCAGGCCTGGTGCTAGGCATAAAGCCGCGATTAGCGGTTTAATTTTGTATGAGTTTTGCATTTAAAGATTCCTTCAATTCATAGATTTAATATCTGTTATGAACGAAGGCAAAACGGACTTATCCCGAAAGTTGTTCAGGCATTTCAAAATGAAAATTTTACAAGCGCTCCGTATTGCCCACCGCAATAGGTTTAACAATTCATTAGGCCGGTATCCGGGCTGAGGAGCGATTTCAGATTGCCTTCTCGGATTGATATCCAATGGCGTAATAATCTGTTTTCTCCATCACCGTTGCGGGGGCAGCGTTCGATTTGAATCCAAAGTATTTGGATTCGTACGACTCTTCCCGTTTAACGCGGCATTCAAACCGCGCACCTAACGAAGCGCATTATTGTAGAGGTATCCTGAAATTTTGCAAGCACGATACCCAAAGGGCATAAAGGCCTGGTGCCTCTGAGTTTTTAGTTTATTGATCTGGATTATTGCGGTTTTTGGCAGCGAGATGATTTGCCCATTTATAGGATAACCAAAAAGCTGGTGTAATAATTGCAAAGGTAAAGGCAAAGCTGCTTAACGCCGTTAACCAGCCTTCACCTTGCCAAAGCACGACCGCACCCACCGCCAAACTTAACAATAAGCCGTTACGTAATGCGCGTTGTGTTGGGTTAAACAACATATTCCATTCCTTTGGTTTAAATCATCACAAAAACTTGATCCATATTATGCGCGATTCAGTTAAAAATGAATAGTAAGTAATATTCATTCTGGGGTGATTACTTACTTACAAAGTTAGCGGTATAATAAAATCTTTAGCCCTGACTGAGGTGATTTGAAATGAAAACAAAACTGCAAAAAATGGCATTGGCTGGTTTAATCGGCGCTTTGCCTATGACGAGTGTGTTGGCCGGTGACAATAGCAACGGCTTTCAAATCGCCCCACCACCCATAGCACACCCGATTTTTGCGGCGGGGATTAAAGACCAAAAGTTCGACTTTAACTTTATTAGTATGAGTTCGGATGAGATTGAGGTCGATTTAAATGGTTTTGGTGCCAGTTATATTGTGCGTGAAGCTTATAGCGATACCTTTGCCGTCAGTGCACAAGCTGGTTTGTTTATGTTGAATGGTACGATGCCGGGTCTGGCTTTACCTTTTTATTACCAAGGTAATTGGTTTTTCCCCGAGTCGTTAAGTGATGCGGATGTTAGCATGATGGCGGTGCCGTTTAGTGCTAATATTGAAATGCAGTTAATCAAATCAGACGCGGCGAGTTTAATTGTGTTTATTGGCCCGAACTTGGGGTTCAGTGTAATGAATATGAAAACGTCTTATAAGGTAAGTTCAACCAGCCCAACCTACACCAACTTAGCACAAGTGACTTCAACCACAGCGGGTTTACAGTTTGGTATGCAGGCGGGTTTTCGTGTGTCGGAGAACGTAAAAGTCAGTCCGTTTTTTATGGTGAGTAGTTCGAGTGGTACCGCCAACTTTAATTACAAGGCTGGTGCGAGTGGGGTATCAGATACCACTTATAGTGGTGAAATTCCGGACATTACGACCAGCTCCATCGGTATGGATATTATTTTTAAAGAAATAAGCATTGGTACGGTGTTACAAGATATTCAACGCTCAAGCGGTGGCAATGACGAAGGCGGCTTAAAAACCGCTATGTTAAGGCTAGGCTATAAGTTTTAATCCGCTTTAATTTTGCCCGCTCTTTGTTGCAAACACAGCAAGTAAGCCTGTTCATCAGGCGCTTGCTGGTTTTTCTGACTATGCCATAAGGCTTCGGCCAAACATTCCATCATGTCATGTTCCGCTTCCAATACACTTCCGTGTTTAAGCGTTAACACACGATGCACCTGTGCAATTCCAGCCGGGCGATCAGTGGCAACCTGTTCACGAATACCTAAGTGCATGCCCATGTGTAAAAACGGATTGGTTTCACCCATTTCAGGCAGGTATTCGTTTTTTAAATGCTGTTTGTTTTCGAGCATTTTGTGATACTCAGGATGCTGATCAATCACTTGCGCAATCTGCTGTTCTAACGCATCCAAGGGTTGATTATTGCGGGCTTTCTGCCAAATATCCGCGTAATGCTGGCGGAGTTTGTCGCGTTCTGAAGTGTACATAAAATTCGGTTACCGTTGGGTTTGAGGGTCCATAATTAATCGACCAGTTTAGCCAATTAGCCTTAAGTTTTCAGCTTTTAAGTTGACGTACCAGGCCTGGTGCTTATTCCGCATATTTGTGTTTGTCTTTAAACTCACACAAATCAAAGATTACGCAGCTGCCACAGCGCGGTTTACGCGCCATGCAAGTGTAGCGGCCATGCAAGATTAGGAGGTGATGTGCGTCCATTAAATGTTCTTTAGGTGTGAATTTGAGTAGCTTCTGTTCGACTTCTAATACGTTTTTGCCGGATGCGATTTTGGTGCGATTGGACACCCGAAAAATATGCGTATCTACCGCCATCGCGATTTGGCCGAACGCGGTATTGAGCACCACGTTAGCGGTTTTTCGGCCCACGCCGGGCAGGGTTTCAAGCGCATCTCGTGTTTGCGGCACTTGGCTGTGATGCAAATCTACCAACATTTTGCAGGTTTTAATAATGTTTTCGGCTTTGGAATTAAACAGCCCGATGGTTTTAATATAATGCTTTAACCCATCAACCCCCAGCGCATAAATCGCCTCTGGCGTATTCGCCACCGCAAACAACTTCGCTGTCGCGATATTTACACCCTTATCCGTCGCTTGCGCCGATAAAATCACCGCAATCAGCAACTCAAACGGCGTCGAATAATTCAACTCGGTTTCCGGCTCTGGAATCGCTTCGGCTAAGCGGTCAAAAATCTGTTGGCGTTTGAGTTTATTCATAAGTTAGACGTATTTATTTCCATGGGTTAATGAGATGCAGGCCGAGTATTGATTCAAAATCTTTTGTATTGCGCGTCACTAAAGTGAGTTGATGGGTTAGCGCTATCGCGGCAATTTGGGCATCTTCAACACTCGTCGGCAAACCTTGCTTACGTCGCTGAACTATTACATCCGCATAATGTTTAGCCGCTCGATTATCGAAATCGAGACAACGCCCCATAAAGTCTTTGCCAAACATGTCCAGCGCTTTTAGAGTTAAAAGGGTTTTGCGTTTGCCATCGTCTAATAAACCTAAACCCAGTAAAATTTCTGCTTGGCTAATAGAGGCAAGATAGAGTGTAGAGAGGCTTTGCGCATCTAACCAATCTACAACTTTGGCGGATGGGTTAGGGCGCATAAACTCGGAAAGTACATTGGTATCGAGTAGGTACATGGCGCGTTTACTTGGGCTTATTCAAAACGGGTCATGCGTGGCGGCTGGCGTTCTGGCAGGTTAAAAGAATCGGCGGCTGCATCTTCAAATTTGGCTTTTAGTTTAGAGCCGAATCCTTTTTCAACTGGCGCGTGCTGCCCAATCACTTGACGCAAAATGCAGCGCACTTCTTCTTCCATCGAGTGACCATGTTGCGCCGCGATAATGCGTAAATTAGTTTTTAATTCTTCTTCAAGATTTCGTATCGTTATGCTTGCCATCCAACCCCTCCCATCAATGCAATCAGTGATTGCATTTAATTATAACCTACTTGTTTTGGTTGTCGTTGTTCTATTTTATTTCGGACGCTTTTAGATCACATATCTGTTTATGATCTAAAAGGGGCTTGCTGGGTTAGTTGATTATTTATTGAGTGCGTTATAAAAGGTTTCACCAGGCCTGGAGTTTAAAGTCGGGTTAGTTACTCGTTTGTACTTCAACCGGAATATTCACCAGGCCTGGTTTTTTGAGTTTTTGGTCGGCATAGTTTTTTAGCGCAATCAGCAAACCTAAACCGATAAACGCACCCGGCGGTAAAATCGCTAGCAATACGGGTGTGTAATCTGCACTTAGATGCAACGTCCAACCTCGTGCGGTTTCGCCGAATAACAACCAGGCCTGGTCGAATAACGTACCATTACCAACCAACTCGCGCAGACTGCCCAAAATGACCAATACGACCGTGAAACCGATACCAATAAACAACGCATCGACAATTGATTTATCTAATGAATTTTTGGAGGCAAACGATTCGGCGCGCGCTAAGATCGCGCAGTTGGTGACAATTAAGGGGATAAATATGCCTAAAATCCCATGCAGGGTATAAAAATAGGCGTGCATGAGCATATCAATAATGGTGACGGCGGCGGCGATAATCGCAATAAATACCGGAATCCGAATTTCACTTGGCACCCAATGGCGGATCAACGAAACCAAAATATTCGAGGTCATCAAAACGGCCATGGTAGCCAAACCCAGGCCGAGTCCGTTGACGCTGTTATTGGTGACCGCAAGTAACGGGCATAAACCGAGCAGGGCGACCAAGGCTTGGTTGTTGTTCCACAGACCTTTTTGTGCAATGTCTTGGTAATCGCGCCAGGTTTGGTTAATAGATGATTTAGTCATACAATTCCTCTGTGTGACGATTGACATAATCGAGTGTCAGTCTGACAGCGCCCACTACCGCACGTGGGGTGATGGTCGCGCCGGTAAATTGATCAAATTCACCTCGGTCCCGTTTAACGGCCCAGCGATTAGCGTTGTCTTCAGTTAGGCGCTTACCTTCAAAGCCTAAAATCCAATCATCTTTACGCAGTTCAATTTTATCGCCTAAGCCGGGGGTTTCACGGTGACTGACGACACGAACCCCGGCCACGCGGCCGTCATAAAATACGCCCACGATTAAACGAATTTCACCGTTGTAACCATTGGGTGCCACGGTTTCGATTACTAAACCAGCCGGTTCGCCATTGAGGCGCGCGCGATAAACCATCATGGGGTCATGGCTGCCCAAATACTCAGGTTCGATCAGGGTTTTGGTGTCTTCAAGCAAGTTGTTGTCGTAAGCCGAAGCGGGCATTACTTGATTTAGCAACTGGTGCAAAGCCGTTTGTTCGGCTTGCGCAATTTTAGGTTGGGTAAACTCGTTAATCGCCATCAATAAAGCCACGCTAATCACCACAAATAAACTGAGCAAGCCGGCGGCACGCAACATGGTTTGTTTCAGTTTGAGTTCTGGTTTCATCGAATATGCCCTAGCACGCGAGGTTGTGTGTAGCGATCAATCAGTGGCACCGCGATGTTCATTAATAAAATCGCGAAGGCAATCCCATCTGGGAATGCGCCCCAGTTACGAATAACATACACTAAAATACCAATGCTTGCGGCAAAAATTAGGCGACCCATCGGTGTGGTGCTGGAGCTAACCGGGTCGGTGATAATGAAAAACGCCGCCAACATAGTGCCACCAAATAATAGGTGAAAACTGATAGGCGCATATAAAGCCGGATTGATCATATGGAATACCCACGCCATGAAAGCTAGCGCGCCCAAAAACCCGACCGGAAATTGCCAGCGAATGGTTCGAGTATAAAGTAGCCACAAACCACCGATTAAAAACGCTATATTAATCCAACCCCAAGCCGTCAGATTTAACCAACTGGATTCAAAATAGGTTGCTTGGAGCATGTCCTGGCTGGATAAGCCTTGTTGCAAGCCAGTTTGTAACGTGCTCAGTGGGGTCGCACCAGTAAAGCTGTCGATGGGCATATTGGGCATCACGCCAAAGAGAATATGGTTAAACGAATCCCAGAAACTCAGTGTGTAACCGGCCAAATCTTTTGGTAAAGTCCACTGCGTCATTTCAGCCGGAAATGAAATCAATAAAAACGCATAACCTAACATCGCTGGATTAAATGGGTTGTAACCTAATCCGCCATAGAGGTGTTTGCCAAATACAAGCGCAAAGGCGCAGCCAGATACAATCACCCACCAAGGCGACTCGGGTGGAATACAAAACACTAGGCCTGTTACCGTAATCAGGGCACTAAAGTCGGTGATGTTGGGCATAACCGGACGGTCACGCAGTTTAAGCATAACAAACTCAACCAATAGGGCGGTGGCCACCGCCAAAAACCATTGAATGATAATGCCGTAGCCAAATAACATAATGTGGGCAAGTAACGCCGGAAATGCCGCCAGCTGAACTTGTAACATAATTTTTTGCACGGAACTGTTGTTGTGTGCAAATGGGGAGCTGCTAAAACGAGACATTACTGGCTGGACTCCTGTTGGCGTTTTTTACGTTCCGCCGCCTTGGCTTTGGCTGCATCCATTGCGGCTTTGCGTTTGTCTTCAGCTGAAGCTGAATTAGACGGCGTATCCTCGACCGAGCTGGCTTGGGCTTGTTCGGTCAGGTTAGCTGGGGTTTCTGTACTGGCTGTTTTTTGAGCTTTCAGCGCGGCGGCTCGCGCTTTGGCGGCTTGCATGGCTGCTTGGCGTTTATCGTTCGCCGATTGGGCGGGTGCGGTTTCGGCCGGTTTTGAGTTGTCCTTTCTTGACGCTTTTTTGGCGGTAGCGTCCTTTTCATTAGCCGTGGTTTGGCTGGCTTTCTGGCGTGCTTTCGCCGCTTGAATGGCTTTTTCACGCGCACTTAGTTTGGGTGCATCGGCGGCTGTTTTTTCAACCTTCGGGGCATCGGCGGCTTGCTGTTTAACCGCGGCTTTTTTGGCGGCTAACTTAGCCTCACGCTCGTGTTTATCACGTTCTAAGCGCGCTTCACGCGCATCAAAACGTTGTTTCGCGATTTCAGTTAATTTGGCTTGTTGTTTGATCTCACGTATTTCGGCCTTGGCGTGACGATAATATTGCACCAGCGGAATATGACTGGGGCAAACAAATGAACAACAGCCACATTCAATGCAGTCGAATAGCTTTAGTTGCTCGGTTTTATCGTACTCATGCGCGCGTGCATGCCAGTAAAGTTGTTGGGGTAGCAGGCTAACCGGACAGGCTTCGGCACATTCGCCACAACGAATACAGGCCATCGGTTCGTCTGACGTTTCAGGAGGATTTGCCAGGATGCAGTTGGTGGTTTTAATAACTGGAACATCATTATGTGCGACCGCAAAGCCCATCATCGGGCCGCCCATTAAAAGCGGATAATTCAATTTTGGTTCGGGTTGCGCGAGTTCAACTAACTCATTAAACGGTGTGCCGAGTAGGGCTTCAATGTTATAAGGTTTTTTTAGTCCCATGCCGGATACGGTGACAAAACGCGAAATCAGTGGTTGACCAAGCTCAATGGCTTGCGTGATGGCGCGCAAGGTAGCGACGTTCATCATGACCACACCAATATCAATACTGTGAAGTTGGCTGGGAATTTCTACGCCAATTAGTTCTTGCGTCAGTTGTTTTTGGCCACCCATTGGGTAAACGGTGGCGACTTCTTCAAGTCTAATTCGAGTGTCTTCACAAGCTTGGCGCATGGCTTCAATCGCCTGTGGTTTGTTGGTTTCAATGCCACAAATGACCTGCTCAACGTCAAATAATTCCGCCACAAATAAAGCCGCCCGCACGATTTCTGGCGCGTGGGTTTGCATTAATAGGTCGTCGCAGGTAATAAAGGGTTCGCACTCCGCTCCATTAATGATGAGGTGTTTAATTTTTTTAGGTTGATCCGGTAGTTTAGCAAAAGTAGGAAAACCCGCACCGCCCATGCCCACAATGCCAGCGTTGAGCAGCAGTTGTTTAAATTCGGCAATGGTTTTGGGTTTATGTGTGATGCCTAACGCGTTTTCAATCGCGTCTTGTTTCGCGTCCGGTTCAATCACTATGCAGGGTTCGGCTAGGCCTGAAGCGTGTGGCAAAATACGTTGTTCAATCGCGATAATTTTACCGGAGGCGGGGGCGTGAACTGGCGCACTTAACCCCTTAGCTGGCTGAGCGATCATTTGGAATTTTTTAACCTGCTCACCGACTTCTACACAAGGTAAAGCCGCCTCGCCCATATGCTGTTGTAAAGGCAAAATTAACTGTTTTGGCACATAGCTTGTGCGCAAGGGTTGGCGTAAAGATAGGCTTTTGTTGTACTTGGGAAATACACCGCCATGAAACTGGTGCAACCAACGTTTTGCCATAGGGTAAATAGAGGCGATCAAATTAATCAATTTTTGATGTAAGCGGATGTTCATTCAGTGCGCTCCGCAGCGGCTTTGGGTTCGGGCCATTTCCAGTTTTTTAAATTGGGTTTTTCCATCACCATATCAATGCAATCCACTGGGCAAACTGGCACGCAAAGTTCGCAACCAGTGCATTCTTTTTCGATTACGGTATGCATCATTTTGGTGGTGCCGATAATCGCATCGACTGGACAAGCTTTAATGCACAACACGCAACCTATACAAATATCCTCATCAATCACGGCTAGCATTTTAGGCTTAGGTTCGGTGGCTTCGGCTTGCATGGGTTTGGGTTCGACTTGAAGAATCTCAGCAATTTCAATCATGGTGGGTTCACCACCTGGAATACACAAGTTGACTTCGGCTTCGCCTTTCGCCAGCGCTTCAGCATAAGGTTTGCAACCTGGGTAACCGCACTGGCCACACTGGGTCTGGGGTAGTTTTTTGTCGATAATTTCTGCCAGCGGATTGCCTTCGATGCGAAAACGCACCGCGGCATATCCCAGCAATAAGCCAAATGCTAGGGCTAAACCTAGGAAGATTAGGATTCCAGCGAACATGCTCATTTAAACCAACCCACCAAAGCCCATAAAGGCTAACGACATAAGTCCGGCGGTGATTAAAGCGATAGGCGCACCTTTGAATGGCATGGGCACATCACCGGCATCGACGCGTTCACGAATCGAAGCAAATAACACCATGACCATTGTGAAGCCGATGGCCGCGCCAAAGCCATAAAAGGCGGATTCGATAAAGTTGTGGTCTTCGCCAATGTTGAGTAAGGCCACGCCTAAAACCGCGCAATTGGTCGTGATTAATGGCAGATAAATACCCAACACTTGGTAAAGCGCGGGGCTGGATTTGTGAATCGCCATTTCGGTAAAGCCCACTACCGCGGCAATTGATAGAATAAAACCGATGGTTTTAAGATATTCCAGTTCAAAAGGCGCGAGTAGGTAGGTGTAAAGCAGATAACTCATGACTGATGATAGCGTAAGCACAAAGGTGGTAGCTAACCCCATGCCTAAAGCGGCATCGAGTTTTTTGGACACACCCATAAACGGGCACAAGCCTAAAAATTTGACCAGCACAAAATTATTCACCAAAACGGTGCTAATTAAAATAATGACGTAATCGGTCATATTTACTCTTTGTTAGGAAAGACTCAATTTTTTAAACCACGAAGGTCGCGAAGATTTTTGACATACTCGCCTCTGTTTTTTAAAGCGGTTTCTTACTTTGTGATCTTCGTAATTTTCGTGGTTAATTAAAAAACTATTTTACCCGCATACCAGGTTGCGCACCTTCATCGGGGTTGAGGATAAACAAGTCTTTTCCTCCTGGCCCAGCGGCGAGAACCATGCCTTCGGATAAACCAAAGCGCATTTTACGTGGCGCCAAGTTGGCGACCATAACGGTTAGCTTACCAATAAGCTGTTCCGGTTCATAGGCGGATTTGATACCGGCAAAGACTTGGCGTTCGCCTAAACCAATATCTAAGGTTAGTTTTAATAATTTATTGGCTTCCGGCACGCTTTCAGCATTAACGATTTTGGCAATGCGTAAATCAATTTTAGCAAAGTCGTCAATCGTGATTTCTGGTGCGATAGGATCAAACGCATCACTGGTGACCGCAGGCGCGGCTTGGTTGGCTTGTAAAGTTTGTTTGGAATCTTCTAGCATTTTTTCTACCTGTACCATATCGAGTCGGGTTAATAGGGCTTTATAAGCTTGAATTTCATGGTTCATCAACGCTGTTTTGGCTTGTGACCATGACCAGTCGGTTTCGTTAAAATACGCGCGCGCTTTTTGACTGGTTTCTGGCAAGACCGGTGCCAAATAAATCATTAAACAACGGAACAAGTTTAAGCCAACACTCACCGATTCGTGTAATTCGGCTTCTTTACCGTCTTGTTTCGCCAACACCCAAGGGGCGGTTTCGGCAATGTATTCATTAGCTTTATCCGCCAGTGCCATAATGTCACGCATGGCTTGGGCATATTCGCGCTTTTCGTAAAGCTCGGCAATCGGTTCGGCTTTATCAGCAAACTGTTGGAACAAAGCTTGCGCTTCAGACGACCAGGCCTGGTTGAGTTTGCCATCAAATCGTTTGGTTACAAACCCGGCGCAACGGCTGGCGATATTAACCACTTTACCGATTAAATCGGAGTTAACACGCTGCACAAAATCATCTAGATTTAAATCTAGATCGTCAATGCGGCTGTTGAGTTTGGTCGCGAAGTAATAACGTAAATACTCCGGTTCCAGGTGTTTGAGATAGGTGCTGGCCATAATGAACGTGCCGCGTGATTTTGACATTTTCGCGCCATCTACCGTAAGGAAGCCGTGTGCAAAAATCGCATTGGGTTTTCTAAAGCCAGCGCCCGTTAGCATCGCCGGGAAAAACAAGGCGTGGAAATAGACGATGTCTTTACCGATGAAGTGGTAAAGCTCGGTTTGGCTATCTTCACGCCAGTATTCGTCAAAGTCTAAGCCGTGTTCGTCACAGTATTTTTTGAAAGAAGCTAAGTAGCCAATCGGCGCATCCAACCAAACGTAGAAAAACTTATTATCTTCGCCGGGAATTTGAAAACCAAAATAGGGTGCATCGCGGCTGATGTCCCAGTTTTGTAGGCCGGATTCAAACCATTCGTTTAGTTTATTAGAAATTTGGCTTTGTAAGTGGCCGCCTTGCGTCCATTCTTTGAGCATAGGCTCAAAATGGGCGAGCTCAAAAAATAAATGTTCGGAGTCTTTTTGAATAGGCGTGGCACCAGAAATAACCGATTTAGGATCAACCAACTCGGTGGGCGCGTAAGTCGCACCACAGGCTTCACAGTTGTCACCGTATTGATCGTGCGCGCCACATTTTGGGCAGGTGCCTTTAATAAAACGATCTGGCAAAAACATGTTTTTTTCAGGGTCGTAAAACTGTTTGATGGTTTTGCGACTGATGTGATTATTGGCTTTGAGCTGGTTATAGATATAACTCGAATAATAACGGTTTTCTTCTGAGTGGGTGCTGTGATATTGGTCAAAGGCAATGTTAAACCCAGCGAAATCTTGTTGGTGTTCTTGTGATACTCGCGCAATCAAGGCTTCTGGTGTAATGCCTTCCGATTGTGCTCGCAGCATAATTGGGGTGCCATGCGCATCGTCCGCACAAACGTAAAGGCAGTTGTGCCCACGTTGTTTTTGGAAACGTGACCAAATATCGGTTTGTATGTATTCAACAAGGTGCCCAAGGTGAATCGGGCCGTTGGCATAGGGGAGCGCGCTGGTGATTAATATTTTTCTGACCGAGGTCATAGAGGCATCCATCTTATTGCTGGTTGAAAGCCAAGTATTATAACGGCTTTAGCGTCAGCTGACTAAGGATAATTGAGGTTTAAAGTCCAACAAATAGCTTGTTTAATAGAGGATGAATTCCATGGCCTGTGTAGGGATAAAAGTGTTGGATATGCATCATTAATGGTTTATGATTGGGTGAGTTTTTCGTACCTACTCTGGGGCTTGATCGGGAAGTCAGCCTTAGTGTTAGGGCGGTGTGAATCGGAGATTTTGCAATGTCAGTTGAAGGTCAGTTGGTGGGGAATACCGCGATCCTGTTTGTTAAAGGACGCTTTGATATCGCCAGTTATGAGGAGTTTAATCAAGCTTATATCAATTTTATAGGTCGAGCGGAGCAATTTCAAGTTGATCTTTCGACGACCACTTTTATGGATAGTTCGGCGCTAGGTATGCTTTTATTGTTACGAGAAAAAGCCGGAGATTCGGTGCATATTGAGCTGATTAACGCCGATGATGAAGTATCCAAAATTTTACAGATTGCACAGTTTCAGCAGTTGTTTACCATCCGATGATCCCTCCGTTTACTAGTCTTCAGCCTTTATCTAATCGTATTTTAATCGCCGACCCGAGTGCCGAGCATTTTGCATTTTATGATTGTATATTGACCGCGCAAGGCTTTGAAGTTTTGCATGTTGATCGCCATGATGCAATTTTAGATGCGGTTCAGCAATTGCCGCCCAGTTTAGTGATTGTTGACTTAGCCATTTGTGATGAAAAACGCAATGATTTGATTAAAAGAATTAAGCAGTCTTGCAGTACCCACAGTGCGTTTGTACCAGTTTTGTTGGCGAGCAATCAAGATGAGCAAATCTTGTTGCAACATGCGGTAGCGAAAGAAGCCGACGGTTTTTTGCAGTTCCCGTTTTCAGATAAGGTGTTGATGGCAAAAGTTCAATCCTTGTTGCGGATTCGCAGTTTGTATGTTGCGTTAAAATCGACCAGCGATCAAATTCACCAACTGCATTACACGCTAGAGCAAGAGTATAAGGATGCAGAGCGAATTTATGAAAAGTTTTTACGGCCTTCAGCGCAAAAACTGGCCGGTTTCGATAGTTATATTTCGTCCGCATCCATTTTTAACGGCGATTTATTATTAGCTAAGGTGCAGTCTTCCGGTGACGTATTGATTTTGTTGGGGGATTTTACCGGGCATGGTTTAAGCGCGGCGATTGGTGTGATTCCGGTCGCTGAGATGTTTAATAGTATGGTTACGAAAGCGCGCAGTGCGCCGGAAATAATTAGCGAAATTAACACGAAACTTTACAATATTTTGCCGGCGCATTTGTTTTTTGGTTGCGCCATTTTGCAAGTGTCACCCGCCCAGAAAAAAGCCCATATTTATAATTTTGGCATGCCCGATGTATTGATGATCAAACGCGCAGAGCTAAGCCGTTTCAGTTCGCGTAATTTACCGTTAGGCGTGGTCAACAGTCAGCGATTGGACCTGTATCCTCAGAGTGTGGACTTGAGTGGCGATGAGGTGTTTTATATGCTGACCGATGGCTTCACCGAATCGCGCAATCCACAAGGTGAAATGTTTGGTGATCATCGAGTTGAACAGACCTTGCTGCATGCAGGTAAGCAGGGAATTAAAACATTGATTGAGCAAGTTGGTGAGTTCTGTGCGGATTGTTTTACAGAGGATGATGCAACTATTGCCGAACTGCAAACCGGGCCGATTCTCAACTTTAATTACATTGACTCCTTTAGCCATTTAACCAAGGCATCGCGTTGGAATTTGAATTTTCGGTTTGATCATGTAGCGCTCAAGCAAATGGCACACCCAATGGAAGGTTTGGTCGACATGATTATGCACGTGCAACCCATCCCAAGTCATAAAGAACGCCTGTTTATGATTTTGGACGAGCTCTACACCAATGCTTTAGAACATGGTTTATTAAAACTGGACTCCTCTTTAAAGCAGCAAGAAGACGGATTTTTGCGTTTCTTGAATGAGCGTGAGCGTGCGATAGAAGGGTTAAACACAGGTTTTATTGATGTGCAAGTAATCCACAAGCCGCTAGGCGAGTATGAAGGTGAATTAAGCATTCGGATTGAAGATAGTGGGGAGGGCTTTGATTATACGGAGTTGGATGCAAGTCCGGCCCCGAACCAATTCATATTTTCAGGGCGCGGGGTTTTATTAACACGTTCGCTGTGTTCGAGCCTGACTTATGAAGGTCAGGGAAATGTTGTTACTGCCGTGTATCACTGGCATTTGCGGCCAATCATGGAGCAAGCTGCCGGTTAGTTGTTTTCAATCACAATATTGGGAAAGGCGGACGCATAGTTGCGTTTAGAGTCGGCGATGCCTGCGCCAATTTTATGCGCCATAGTACGATATTTTTCGGCCAGTACGCCATCTGGTTCGGCTACTACCGTGGGGCGACCTGCATCGGCTTGTTGACGAATGCTCAGGCTTAAGGGCATCGTGCCCAAAAAAGCAACCTGGTAGTTACTCGCCAAGGTTTCGCCACCATGCTCACCAAAAATCGCTTCTTCATGACCGCACTGGCTGCAAATGTGTGTGCTCATGTTTTCTATCACGCCCAATATCGGAATGTTGACTTTTTCAAACATTTTGACGGCTTTCTTGGCATCCAATAACGCCAAATCTTGTGGGGTGGTGACGATCACCGCGCCCGTGACAGGAATCTGTTGAGCAAGCGTTAATTGCACATCACCGGTACCTGGCGGTAAATCAATAATCAAAAAGTCCAAATCTTGCCAATCGGTTTCTTTTAATAGTTGAGTTAGGGTTTGGGTAACAATTGGGCCACGCCAAATCATTGGCGTATCTTCTTCGATTAAACAACCGATTGACATGGCTTGCAGGTCATAAGCACGCATAGGTTGCATGCTTTTACCATCCAATGTACTGGGTTTGCCAGATAAATTTAACAGGGTTGGAATGCTGGGCCCGTAGATATCGGCATCCAGAATGCCGACCTTGGCGCCTTCTTGTTGGAGTGCCAGGGCGAGGTTAACACTGGTAGTGGATTTGCCAACCCCGCCTTTGCCGGATGCGATCGCGATGATGTTTTTAATATTCGCTAAGGCTTGCACATTGGGTTGGGTTTGGTGGGCCTTGATCTGGGTTAAATGCTGGATGCTGACCTGATCAATGCCTTCTAATGCGGTTAGCTTTTGAGTCAAATTATCAGCTAATTGAGCATGCAAAGCTTGAGCGGCATAAGGCCAGTTAATCGTAAAGCTCAACTGTTTGTTTTTATAACTGAGTCCAGACACCAGCTTGGTGTTCGATAAGTTTTGCTGCAATAAGGGTAGGTTGGTTTGCTCGAAAATCGAGTGGATTTGGCTTTTTAGTTGATCGTTTAGGCCGTCACCGAATAGTTGATTTAATAAACCCATGCGTGTTGTTAATCCTGTTGTTTAAATACTTGACTAATCTTATCAGGAATTGGAGTTTGAACCAAGCACCAGGCCTGGCACTTTTCGGTTTGGAGTTGGTTAATCGAGATACCTAACTATTTAATCAAGCAAAGCCAGTTGGCGTTCGTCGGTTTGATCTTGGTTAATCCGGCTGGAGGTTGGGCCGGATTGGTTGTGGTACTTTGCGTCTTTACGTTTGTTGTAAGGTTTTTCGGCTGGACTGGATAGGGTTTCAAAGTTGATCGCACAAATATCCATGCCAGGCCGTAAAGCCAGCGGTAATTTACCACTGTTAAAAATTTCCAATACAATTTGTCCCTGCCAACCCGGGTCAATGCGGTGTGCGGTCACGTGTACCATTAAACCCAAACGCGCTAAACTTGAACGGCCATCTAACCAGCCTACTAGGTCGTCTGGCACCATGATGGATTCTAAGGTTGATGCCAAGGCGAGTTCACCAGGATGTAAGAAAAACGCTTGGTCTTCTTCGATCACAATTTCATTGCCCATAATTTTGTCGAGTAGGGTCTGGACCTCTTCTCGCGGGCCGCTTAAGTCAATAAATGGCGCGGTGTGATCGTTAAAAACCCGAAAGCGGTTATCAAGTCTTAAATCGACGCTGATGCCTTTTATTTTACTGGCATTGGGTTCAGGCTCGATCGCAATGCGGCCGGATTTTAATGCGATTGAAATGTCTTTATCACTGAGTTTCATAGCTTCGATTCTTAAGTTGTGTTCTATTGAAAATGGGGTGGCGCGTCAAGCGATAATACTACACGTCGCTTGACTTGCGTATTGTTGACTTCAATACGGCCGGGGAAAAAGTTTAACTCGTCAATCAGCCAGACCTTAATTTCTTGGGTATCGGTTGTCCACTCATAATAACGCGCCTTAAGGTTGCTTTTGTAATTTAGGTGGGTTCGAGTGGCCTGGTTGGCGACGTTAAACTTCACATGAGTTTGTTGCTTTTCTTCTTGCAGTACAAGCGGCGGTGTAGGGTCGCCGTTTAAGGCGTAAAACTGTAAGGCGTAAGCAATCGTCATAGTGTCATAGGCATAAGGCGAGGCAGGCCAGCTGCGATCTTTTTGTGGAAAGTGAATGCGGTCGTTTTCCAAGTCCGCGATCAGATCGGTTTCGATTTGTATGGTTTGTTTGGAATGACGGCGGGTTAAATCTTTGTGATAACTGAGCCAGCGGAACTGGTTGTTTTCAGTCAAAATTTGGCTGGTTTCAAAGGTGGATTCGTTAATGAAACGCCTAGCCCAGCGAGGCGGCTCGGCTTCGCTAGTTAGGGTGCAAGTATCGGCTTGGCAACGCATTTTTTGCTCAACCGTGCCGACATTAAACCCCATTAAACGTACCGCAAACTCGGCATCAAAGTTTTGACTGGGATGAGCTAGCGCTTGGCTGCTAAACACTAAGCTTATCAAGGTTAAGCGAGTCAAGTTTCGCAAGAGGATGGACATCCCTACAAGGCCTCGATTTGTAGCGGGGCAGTTAAAACTAGGCCTGACCACCAGGCCTGGTGGTCTTGGTAACTTAATTTGCCCTGGGCAAATAGATTGACCGCCAGTGGATAAGCTTGGTGTTCTAATTGATGTACTCGGGCTTTTAAAGTTTCCACCGAATCATTGGCTTGAATATCCGTGTGGGCTTGCAAAATCACCGGCCCGCCATCGAGTTCGTCAGTTACAAAATGAATACTTAAACCGTGTTGTTTATCGCCGGCTTCCAGCGCACGTTGGTGGGTTTGTAAACCAGGATATTTAGGCAGTAAAGAAGGGTGTATGTTGAGCATACGCCCAACATAATGTTGAGTAAAAAGCGGGGTTAGAATCCGCATAAAACCCGCCAATACCACCAGGCCTGGTTGGGCTTGATCAATTGATTTAATTAACGCCCGCTCAAAATTTTCGCGGCCATCAAAGCTTTGGTGGGGAATGGTATCGGTTTCAATCTGATATTGTTTGGCACGTTCTAGCCCAAATGCATCTGCTTTATTTGAAATGACTTTGACGATTTGATAAGCGCAACCGGCTTGATTTTGGCGGTCAATCAGGGCCTGCAGATTGGAGCCGTTACCTGATATTAAAACCACAACGCGAAGCGGACTTTGTTGCATGTTTAACCTTAGCGCCGAGTTTAGAGCTCGGCGTTGAATCACAATTAATCGGCGATTAACTGAACATAGGGTTCAGCTTGATCACTGGATACGATTTCACCAATCACACGGGCGGTTTCGCCAAGCTGGGTGAGCAATTCCAAGGCGTTGGCTTGGTCGTTTGAATCCACGGCAATCACCATGCCAATGCCGCAGTTGAATGTGCGGTGCATTTCGACATATTCGACATTGCCGGCTTCTTGTAACCAGTCAAATACCGCCGGTCTTTGCCAGGACTTGGTACGAATCTGGGCGCAGGTATATTCAGGCATTACGCGTGGAATATTTTCAACTAAACCACCACCGGTAATGTGTGACAAAGCATGCACTTTGATGTGTTTCATGAGTTCGAGTATCGGTTTGACATAAATGCGGGTGGGTGCCATTAACGCGTCAATTAAGGGTTGACCATTCAGGTCGGTATTTAGGTTTTGACCACTGACATCAATGATTTTTCGAATCAGCGAATAACCATTTGAGTGTGGGCCGGATGAGGCTAAACCAATCAACACGTCGCCGCTTTTTACCGCAGAACCATCAATTAAATCCGCTTTTTCAACGATGCCAACACAAAAACCGGCTAGGTCATAATCGCCTACTGGATACATGCCCGGCATTTCAGCGGTTTCGCCGCCGATCAATGAGCAACCCGCTTGTTGGCAGCCTTCGCCAATGCCTTTGATCACATCTTTGGCGACATATAAATCCAGTTTACCGGTCGCGTAGTAGTCTAGAAAAAATAATGGCTCCGCACCCTGTACAATCAAGTCGTTAACGCACATTGCGACTAGGTCGATACCGACTTGATCGTGTTTGCCACTATCAATCGCTAAACGTAATTTAGTACCTACACCATCCGTGCCGGATACTAAGACCGGGTTTTTGTATTTGTTGATAGGCAGTTCAAACAGGGCACCAAATCCACCTAGTGAGGCCATAACCTCTGGGCGGCGAGTGGCTTTGGCAATGGGCTTGATGGCATCAACGAGCGCGTCGCCAGCATCGATATCAACACCAGCGTCTTTGTAGCTTAAGGAAGGTTTAGTTGTCATAGGGATTCGGATCAGTTCTTAGATTGAATAAGAGCTCAATTGAAAACAACCGAGCCCCAGGGTTTAAAAAATATTATGATATTGTAACTAAAAATAACCGAGGCGGGTATGAGAACTTTTCTAATTCCAATAATAATGAGCATTTTTTTTGCCGTGCAAAGCGTTCAAGCGCAGTCAGACTTGAATCTGTTTGTGATTGAGAAACCGGTCGAAAAATACCACACGAACCAGTTAAATGATCTACTTACGTCGTCGATGCGTGATTTGTTGGTTCGTGTGGTGGGCGGCGAGGCCGCATTAAGCCATCCCGAAGCCGAAGCTTATATTCAAAATGCGCGTCGCTGGGTACAAAGTTACCGGGTTGAAAACCGCGAAGTAGACGGCGTGGTGGTCGGCCAGAAGATCGTCGTGAGGTTTGATCAGAATCGGTTGTTGAGTGATTTTCAGCGTGATGGCATTCAAATTTGGCCATTAAGCGAACGTCCTAAAACCTTATTGATTGGGCAGTGGGAGCAGCAAGGTTTAAAAGTGAACCTGAGTGATGAAAGTTTGCAGTATCGGGTTGATTTAGATTATCGCGATTATGCCAATCTATTGGCCTTATTTATGCGACTGCCTGAAAAAGAAGCCGAGTTTAAAGGCATTAATCCGCAGCGTTTGGTGTCTCGACCCCAGATTAATGAGGATCTGCGTGAGATGGCAGACTCGGCGGGTGCAGATTATGTGTTGGTGTTTAAGGCGGATGTGATTGGCGAGGTTTCAAGCCTGGTTTGGTCATTGTACGAGCGTGAAACTGGTGAGCGGATATTGCAGTCGGATGAAACCGGTGAGGGTTTTTTAAGTTTATTGCAGGGCGCATTTGATAGCCTGCTCGAGCTTTATTCACGCCCATACCGTGAAGGCGCGGACAGCTATGGTCTGATGGGTTTGACGGTGGAGAACGTGCCATCCTATGATGCTTTGATTCAGATGGAACGGTTTTTGAAGCAGTTGCGCCCAACCTTAAATGACGTGACGTTGGTTGAAGTCACTGGAGACCAGGTGCGGTTTGACGTGTTTTATCAAGGTCGTTATTCAAATGTGGTCAAACTGATGGAGGAGGTGCCGAACTTGCGCTTAATTGAAGATTCTATTTTTGGCAGCGAGTTGAAAGGACGGTTTGAACCATGAGTCACAAAACCATGTCTGTTCAATTACCGCTTAAAATTAATTTACGCGATGATGCCAGCTTTGAAACCTTTGTGGCCGAGCAGGAATCGATTGCCTTGGTGTTAAGTCATTTGCAACAACACGATAATTCGCGTTATGCCGGTTGCTATTATTTTTTTGGCGAAAGCGGAGCAGGCAAAACCCATTTGCTGCAAGCGGCCTGTCGGTTTTACACCCAAAAACAACGCCAAAGTGTGTACTTTCCTTTGTCTAATGCGGCGTTGCCTTTGATTCCAGATGTATTGAATGGTTTAGAAATTACCGATTTGGTGTGTTTGGATGATGTCGATCAGATCATCGGGCAAGCCGACTGGGAACGTTCCTTAGCTAATTTTTTAGCTAAGTCACGTGTTTTAGGTCATCGAGTGTTGTTAACTGGTTCAGCCGATTTGATTCATTGGCCGGTGGTGACAGATGAGTTACGACGCGAGCTGGTATCCATTATGCCCGTGCATTTATCGGCCCTTCAGGGTTCAAGAGAATTAGTGTTAGCTTTGCAACGCCATGCGTTATATAAAGGGTTTGAATTGCCGATCGAAGTGGGCAACTTTCTGCTGAAACGTTTTTCGCACGATTTACAGGAACTATTAGTTGTGCTGGGTCTGCTGGAGCAAGCGACGCTGGCTGAAAAACGGCGTTTGACTTTGCCATTTGTAAAGGATGTATTGGCCAGATAAACTGGCCAATAGAGATGTAATTAATAAAAATTAACAAAATTAATAAGGGAAGAATTATGGAATGTCGTAAAAACAGCACTGGGTTTATGGGTTTTTTATTTATGATAGCGTTGAGTTTAATGACGACCTTGGCTCAAGCCGAACCCCAAGATATCGAGTTTGTAGATTTAGAAGGTAAAAACGTCAATTTGTCTGACTTTAGAGGTCAGTGGGTAATTGTGAATATTTGGGCGACCTGGTGTCCACCTTGCATCAAAGAAATGCCCGATCTAACGTTTTTTCACGAAAAATATAAAGATGACGGTGCGATTGTTCTGGGGGTGAATTATGAGAATATTGCGGTTGAGAAGATCAATAACTTTACCGAAGAGCTGATGATTACGTTCCCGATTGTGCGTTTTAAAGATATCGATTTAAACGCCAATAAAACGCCATTTGGCCCGTTACGTGGCTTACCCAGCACTTACATGGTGGCACCGAGTGGGCATATAGTGGCTGGGCGCGCTGGGCTAGTTGATCAAGAACTTCTAGAATCGTTTATAAAAGAATATGAGGCTAAAAATCCGCAATAAAACACGGGGTTGAAGCCTTGAAAACGTTTCCGGTATGATAATGAAATTGGATACATCTCAAGGAGAGAGGTATGAAACATTTCGCACTAGGCTTTGCCTTTTTGTTGGTGGGCTTGTCTGCGCCCAGCTGGGCAGCCGAGTTTTTTGATCAAAGTTTTGGTAACTTTGAGGAAGAGGCAAAGTACGCGCGAGATGAAGGTAAACTCGGCGTGTTTGTGTTTTTCGAAATGGATGATTGCCCCTTTTGTCATCGAATGAAAGAAACGATTTTGATCGAGCCGGACGTGGTTGAGTATTTTAACCAGCACTTTAAAGCCTATCGCTTTGATATAGAAGGCTCGAGCCCGGTGGTGGATTTTGACGGCACCGAGTATGCCACCGGTCAAGAGATGGCTGTAAAAAAGTATCGTGTACGTGCCACCCCTGTGATGATTATGTTTGATAACGATGGCCAAGTTATAGCGCGCTATACCGGGCCGGCCACCACCAAAGAAGAATTTTTGATGTGGGGTGAATTTGCGGTGAGTGGCGAATATAAAAACATGCCATTTACGCGTTACAAACGTGCACAAACGCAACAATAGCGGATTGACTATGAAGCGACTTAACTTTTTAGGCCTGTTATTTATCTGTGCGTGGAGTAGCAGTTATGCCGAACAGGAACCTTTACCGACGCCGTTAACGTTGGATTATGTGCTTGATTTGCCCACCTCGATGAGCCCGGAAGTGATGCGCCAGCAAGCTCGGTTGCTCCAAGCTCAGGGCCATCGAGCCGAACTTAATGCCCAAGATCGTGTGCAGTTTGATTTGCAAGCTCGATTGGGTAAACGCGAGTTTATGGGGGAGGGTCAAGATTATAATATGGCCGCGTTGCATATGGGTTTACCCCTGTATGACTTTGGTCGTACCGCCAATCAAGACCAGGCCTGGTTGTGGGACACGAAAGCCCGTCAATATCAGCTGCAAGCCATCGAAAAACAATTTCGGCTGGATTTAATGCAAGCTTATTTTAATGTTTTGTTGGCCGATATACATTACCGCGTTGAGAATGAGGCGATGGCGATTGCCTATGTCACCTTAGACAAGGTGCAAGAAAACCATGAAATCGGACGTGAGTCAGATGCCAATTTGTATGCCTCTGAAGAGTCGTACCAAAAAGCCTTTGTGAAACGCCAACAAGCCCAGGCCAACTTGCGTCGATCTCGGATGTTGTTGGCTAATGCGATGGGGCGTTCCGATGCGGTTATTTCGCGAGTCAGTTTACCGGATTGGTCAAATCTGCCCGAAAAACTGTTGAAAGTTGAAGATTATTTAGCGCTGGCGTTGGATCATAACCCGCAGGTTTTGGCGATGAAACAAGCTTTCGAAGCCAGTGGTTATAGGGTTGAGGGCGCGCGTGCCGGTAAACGCCCGGAAATTCGTGCGGATGCTTGGATTGGACAGTTGTCGAGTTATCCTGATGTGCGCGAAGGTCATTATCATGCTGAAGTTTCGATCAATGTGCCTTTGTATGATGGTGGGCTAACCAAATCGAGAGTGGATCGTGAGCGGGCGCAGCGCCAACAGATTCAAGCGAATTTATATCAAGCTCAGCAACAAATTCGTGAGCAAGTCACCAATTTATACTTCGAGTTAAGTTTATTGGATGTTGAAAAACAAGCGGTGCAAGCCGGTCAAACCTTTGCGGATTTCAACTTAGATTACAAACGCGCAATTTATGAAAATGAATTGCAGGCGGATTTAGGTGATGCGATGGTTAGAATTTCGCAAGCACATTACGATGCTTTGGCATTTGATTTAAAGCGCGCCTTATTATGGGCCAAGATGCAGGCTTTAACCGGGCAGGATGATTTGTCCGAGGCCAAGATCTCTCAGCAAACAAACATGCCCTTGGAGTAACACATGATTAAACCTATTATATTGGTGCTGGCCAGTTCACTAATCGCCTTGAGCAGTCAGGCTGCCGAAGTAAAAGTGGGCGCATTGGTAACGGGTCAAGTAACTCAGGTTATGGTGAAAACAGGTCAACAGGTTAAAGCTGGGGATCTGGTTTTAAAAATTGATGATCGGCGTTACCAGGCAAAGTTAAAAGCTTTGCAAGCCGAAGTGGCTTATCGAGAAACCGCTTTGGCCGACATGAAAATAGAGTTTGACCAAACCCAAGATTTATATGATCGTACGGTAATTGCACGTCGCCCATACGAGCGCGCTAAAACGGATTTTGAGCTGGCGCAAAACGCGTTGGCCAAAGCACAAGCCGAACTGGAAATGCACCAGGCCTGGTTGGATTATTATGAGGTTAAAGCACCAGTAGCGGGCGCAGTCAAAATGGTTGTAACGCAAGGTTCAACCGTATTTAAAGAAAATGATGCTTTATTTAGTTTAGAGGTTAAATAATGTCGACGTTAAAAACGCAATGGCAATATGGCGTAAAGTATTGGCGTTTAGCAATTCACCTGACGTTTAAAACCCGTCATTTTGGGGTTAATAATCAATGGTGGGCACGTCAGCCTTCGGTCATTGGTTGGAGTTGGTATCAAATTTTATGGGGCATAATTACTATCATGCCAATTGTGCGTAATGTGCAGTCCATGAAAGTACGCAGCTGTATTGGTTGGATTCCACAGTCTGAATGTGACGCGCTGGGATTTTCACGTCAAAAAGACTAGAATGGGCGAAATAATTTTTTTGAATTAAATTTCCAAACAACCCAACCTATAAAGGCACCCTATGTCAGAACAGCGACAGTCCTCTCGATTTTCTCGTCAGTTTTTAGTTACCGATTATCAGGATGAACACTTTGAACTGGCTTTTGAGGGTTGGGATGTCAATTTAACGGGTTTAAGTTTTTGGGTAAATGACCCAGATTTGTTTATGCCGGGGCAGATTCTAACGTTACGTGTTAAAGCCGAAGATACCGCTGAAATGTATGCGTTGGATAGTGTTGAAGTGGTACATTTGCAAGAACGAGATGGGCTGATTTTATGCGGTTGCCATATTGCTCAAGTCACCAGTGATCAATTATTGGCGCATCATCGTTTGGTTATGCTAAACGAAGCGGCCGCTAGCCAGTCCATGTCTGATTCTGAATTGCGTGAGTTTGATTTTAATCAAACTGGTTCAAGTCTGTCTTTTCAGCCGGCCGATTATCAGCAAGCCAGTTTTGCGCTTAATTTGGCAGTAGAGGAGTTGACCGGTGGCGTGCAGTCGGATGAAACCAGCTGGGAAACGCTTCACAATGGCTTAGAGGATTTGCTTAGTGAGGTGGAACAAGATCAGCAACAACAGGTTTTGTCGTTAATTGCCGGTTTTAAGCGTTTTCACCTGTCGCAAGAGTCGCGTAATGAGCAGGTGTTGGCACTCAGTTTATTGGCCAAAATGTTGGTTCACACGCCACAGACGGAAGCGGATCGCTTGTCATGGCAAACCTTGTTGCGCGATTTTGAAACGCGCTTTTTAGATGAACGTTTATTGTTGGCGTATGATTTGATGCATCAAGGTTTGGAAGCGGGCGAAGCCTTGCAGCGAGCCACCGATCAATTGACGCTGGAGAAGGAGCCATTCTAGTATGATGATCGAGTTTTAAAGCCAAGAACTGGCTATGTTAGAAGCTACAAACCTAAACTTTAAAAAACCTAAGCTCAGTCATTTAAGCGCTGAGCTTAGGTAATTTATTTCTTGTTGCGGATTATCCTACTAACTTATCGATTAAAAATGCCATAAAATCAGCCTGTGGAATATTCTGGCTAGATTCATCACGACGGTTTTTGTATTCAATCATGCCGTCATCCAAACCGCGTTCACCCACCACAATACGATGCGGAATGCCAATAAGTTCCATGTCATTAAACATCACACCTGGGCGTTCGTTGCGGTCGTCAAATAACACGTCAATGCCTTTAGCGCTTAAGTCCTGATAAAGCTGTTCAACTACTTCTTTAACGCGTGGTGATTTGTGCATTTGCATCGGCACGATGCAAACCTGGAACGGGGCCAATGATTCCGGCCAAATAACACCTTTATCGTCATGGTTTTGCTCAATGGCAGCCGCAACTAGGCGGGTTACGCCAATGCCATAACAGCCCATTTCTAGGGTTTGGGCGCGACTGTTTTCGTTTAATACATTCGCGTTTAATGCGCTTGAGTATTTATCACCAAGCTGGAAAATATGGCCGACTTCGATGCCACGGCGAATTTGAATAAAGCCATGGCCGTCAGGACTAGGGTCACCCTCCACCACATTACGAATGTCGGCTACCAGGCCTGGTTGAACATCACGTTCCCAGTTTACGCCAGTTAGGTGATAGCCGGTTTTATTGGCGCCGCATACAAAATCGCTTAAATGCGCTGCAGAGCGATCAACGATCACCGGAATCGTTAAACCGACCGGGCCAATTGAACCCGCATCGCAGCCCGCGGCTTGTTGAATTTGTTCCGCATTGGCAAAAGTCATTGGGCTGGCAACTTGGGCTAGCTTTTCAACTTTAATATCGTTAACTTCATGATCACCACGTAATACCAGTGCAACCACTGGACTGGCTTGGTCGGCACCTTGAACCAGTAGGGTTTTAATGGTTTGTTTGGCCTCAACTTTTAATAAGGCACACACGTCTTCAATGCTGTGGGTTTTTGGTGTGGCGACTTCAGCCAGCACCAGGCCTGGTGCTGGGCGAGCACCACTTGGTGCAACGGCTTCAGCCAATTCGACGTTGGCGGCAAAATTACTTTCGGTCGAAAAGGCGATGGCATCTTCACCGGAGTCGGCTAATACGTGGAACTCATGTGAGCCATCACCACCGATTGAACCTGTGTCGGCTTGTACCGCACGGAAATTTAACCCCATGCGTTCAAAAATACGGTGGTAGGTGTCATACATGACTTGGTAGGTGGCTTCCAAACTGGCACGATCAATATGGAAAGAGTAGGCGTCTTTCATAATGAATTCACGCGAACGCATCACTCCAAAACGCGGACGAATCTCGTCACGGAACTTGGTTTGTATTTGGTAAAAGTTAACCGGCAGTTGTTTATAACTGCGAATTTCTTTGCGGATTAAGTCGGTAATGACTTCTTCATGTGTTGGGCCTAAGCAAAACTCACGATTATGACGATCATTAATGCGCAACAACTCCGCACCATATTCTTGCCAACGGCCTGATTCTTGCCATAGTTCGGCTGGCTGAACAACGGGCATTAACACTTCCTGCGCGCCGGCTTTATCCATTTCTTGACGAATAATGTTTTCCACCTTGCGCAATACTCTTAAACCTAAAGGCAGCCAAGTGTACAAGCCCCCAGCTAAACGGCGGATTAAACCGGCACGAATCATAAGCTGGTGGCTGATGATTTCAGCGTCGGCTGGCGTTTCACGAGTGGTGGCGAGCAGGAATTGCGATGTTTTCATGTGCGTTATGCCTTGTTATTCAGCGTGATATTAAGAATTAATCGCGTATTTTAACATGCGAAGGGAGGGTTTTGGCGAGTTCAAAACCGATTCTTTGTCCTCGTTTGCTTGGGTTTACAGTAGAATAGAGCGAATATTAACAGCTTGAGTTTGGAGCCACGAAAAACATGTTATACACCACGGATGCGTCTGTTTTTGAAATTACCCCGATTAGAGTGCTGACACCGAAAGATCGTATTGGATTGATTAACTGTATTCGTGATTTGGTTCACCAAGATTACCCGATCACCTTGCGCGCAGGCGGTACATCGTTGGGCGGTCAGGCGATTGGCTCGGGCGTGATAGTTGATGTGTCTAAGCATTTGAATCAAGTGATTGAATATCGCCCGCAACAAAAGCAAATTAAGGTTGAACCGGGTGTGATTCAAGATGACTTGAATAACTACTTAAAAGCCGACGGCTTGATGTTTGCACCTGATACCTCGACCTCCAATCGTGCCATGATAGGCGGCATGGTGGGGAATAATTCCGCGGGTGCTTACTCGGTTTATTATGGCACAACGCGCGAACATGTCATTGCCTTGGATGTGGTGCTGGCGGATGGGTCGGAAGTGGTGTTTGAAGATTTATCGCCTGAGCAATTAGAACAAAAAACGGATCAGTCAGATTTGGAAGGCGAGATTTATCGCGAAACCCTGCGATTGCTGAAAGCGCATCAAACCGAAATTCTGGCTCAGTCTCCCGATGCATCAATCATTCGACGCAACACCGGTTATGCGTTGGATGTGATGCTGCGCGAGCATCAACCGTTTAACGCCAAAGGCAAGCCATTTAGTTTGGTGCCGTTGATTTGTGGCAGCGAAGGCACGTTATGCACCGTGACCGCAGCTACGTTAAATTTGGTAGAACGTCCCAAGTTCCGTCAGTTAATTTGCGCGCATTTTGATTCTATTGAAGCGGCACTGAACCAAGTGGAAGGTTTGTTGCGATTTAAACTGGCCGCGATTGAATTAATTGATAAAGCCACGCTAGATGCTACCCAAACCAATTTGGAGCAGCAATCCAATCGTTTTTGGATCCATGGTGATCCACAAGCGGTCTTGGTAATTGAATTGTTTTACCAAACCAAGGCTACCATGACCAAACGTTTAGCCGAGAACCAGGCCTGGTTGTTGGAAAAGGGGGCTTACGCGGCGCCGATTATTGATCCAGCGGAGGCCTCAAAAGTATGGTCGTTACGTAAATCTGGTTTGGGTTTGTTAATGGGTAAGCGTTCACGTAAAAAAGCCGTCGCAGTCATTGAAGATGCCGCTGTACCGGTGCCCAGTTTGCCGGCTTTTTATCAAGCGGTGCAAGCGATGATGGCCGAATTGAATGTAAATGCGGTTTATTACGGCCATGCTTCAGTTGGCTTGATTCATATTCGACCTGAGTTGGATTTGGCGAAACCAGCGGACCGCGAATTATTTGCAAAATTAGCGGCGCGTTTTTCGAGTTTGGTGAAAGAGTTTCGCGGCGCCCTATCAGCGGAACACGGAGACGGACGTATACGAGCACCTTATTTAAAAGAACAAGTCGGCGAGCAAGTTTATACCGTTTGGCAAACACTTAAACAAACGTTTGATCCAAAAGGGTTATTTAACCCGGGTGTGATTTTAGGTGAAACGCCGATTAATCAAAATCAACGTGCGGATCGCCAGCCCATTCAAAAACTTGAAACCGGCTTTGATTGGCGTGCAGACATGAGTTTGATGGATGCGGTCGAGAAATGTAATGGGGCGGGTGCTTGTCGTAAATCAAATGGCTTAATGTGCCCTTCCTACCAAGTCACACGTGAAGAGGCTTATTCGACTCGGGGCCGTAGCAATTTGTTGCGTCGCGCTTTAACCGATCCGAACCCGAGAGAGTCCTTGAGTAACAATGAACTGCAAGATGCGCTGGATCATTGCTTGTCTTGCAAAGCCTGTAAAACTGAGTGCCCAGCCAGTGTGGATTTGTCGCGTTTAAAAGCCGAAGTGAGTTATCAGTTAGGCATTAAAAAGTCGGTGGCTTGGGCTTTAAAACGCCAGCATAAATTGATGAGCTGGGGGGTGCGTCATCCCAAGTGGTTTAGATGGTGGCAAAATTTTGGTTTGTCAAAGCGCATGTTGGGCGTGGATCGCCGCCGCCGTTTGCCAGGCGCGGGTTCTTTTAGCTTAGAAGACTGGTGGAGTAACTTAAGTAGCCAGCAGTTAGACCCTATGGGCGAAGGCAACCTGCGCCAGAAAGTATGGGTACTGTGTGATTTATTTAGCCAATACCAGGAGCCGGAAGTAGGTAAAGCAACATTAAACAGCTTAATTAAACTCGGTTTTGATGTTAAACCAGTGTTTATGAAAGCCTCGCCTCGCACCTTAATTAGTCAAGGTTTATTGCCGCAAGCCAGTGAAGAGTTGGCTCGTTTGATTCAAATGCTGAATCAGGTTGAGTTGGACGATTATGTTATTGGGATTGAACCGTCTGAAGTCATTACTTGGCGTGATGAAGCCAAAGATTTATTACCAAAAACCGCCGATGCGTTTGATTATAAACAGGTGCGTTTATATGAAGAGCTGATTGTAGACCTGGTCGCGCAAAAACGTTTACCTAAGATGGCAAGTGTAAATCGTAAACTTTGGTTGCATGTACATTGTCATCAAAAAGCTTTGGCCAAACCTGAGCAAGTTGAACAAGCCTTATTGCAAGTACCAGGCCTGGTGGTTGAAACCATTCAAAGTGGTTGCTGTGGTATGGCCGGCGATTTTGGTTATCGACAATATGATTTATCCATCAAAATTGCCGAGCAAACTTTACTGCCAGCCTTGGCGCAAGCGCAAGCGCAAGACTGGGTGGTGGCGACTGGCGTTAGTTGTCGAACCCAAGTTTCAGACTTAACTCAACATAAAGCGCAGCATGTGGCGCAGATATTTGATCATGTGTTGCCTGAATTGGAGGCACTAGATGTCTAGCTCTTTATCGAAACCTTTATATCTGGCCTCCACTTCGCCACGTCGCGCCGAACTGCTGGGTCAGTTGGGTTTAAGCTTCGAAACGGTTAATGCACCGGTGGAAGAGGTGGCCTTGCCTAATGAAGATGCGGAATCTTTTGTCAAGCGCATGGCGATTGAGAAAGCACTGGATGGCTTTAATAAGTTAGCGGGCGCGCATATTTGGGTGGTTGGGGGCGACACGCTGGTTAAAGTGGATAACTTTGTGCTGGGCAAACCGAAAAACCAAGCCGATGCGATGCGTATGTGGCGAAAACTATCTGGGCGCAAACATGAAGTTTTATCGGCGGTGGCGGTAGTTCATGATGGTGAAGTTTTTTGTCGACTAAATCAAACCTGGGTCTATTTTAGAGAAATCAGCGAACAAGAAATGCGTGATTATTGGCAAACTGGTGAGCCGGTCGGTAAGGCTGGCGCTTATGCCATTCAAGGGTTGGGAACCCAGTTTATTGAACGTATTGACGGCAGTTATTCGGCCGTAATGGGTTTGCCTTTATTTGAACTGAGTCAGTTGCTAACGCAGGCTCATTACTATGAGACATGTCGATGAGTAATGAAGAAAAAGTATTGGTGAATATCACGCCCAACGAAACACGTGTAGCTTGGCTGGAAAATGGCGTGCTCCAAGAGGTTTGGGTGGAACGCACCAAAAAACGTGGTCTAGTCGGTAATATTTACTGGGGGCGCGTGGATCGTGTGTTGCCAGGTATGCAAGCGGCGTTTGTGGATATTGGTTTAGGTCGAGCGGCATTTTTACATGTGTCGGATTTATCACAGGCCTTAATTGAGAAGCGCGCACCCAATGATCCAGAAGATATCAGTAAAATATTGTATGAAAGCCAAAAGCTCATGGTTCAAGTGGTAAAAGATCCACTTGGAACCAAGGGCGCTCGCGTAACCATGCAAATTTCTTTGCCGTCTCGCCTGTTGGTGTATATGCCGGAGGAGAAGACTTTGGGTGTGTCGCAGAAAATTGATCAATCTGAAGAACGCGACCGTCTTAAAGAAATTATTCGTCAAATTCAAGAAACGCAAGCCGTCGAAGGTGGCTTTATTTTCCGTACGGTTGCGGAAGGCGCGAATTTTCATGAAATTCGAGCCGATTTAACCTATTTGCAGCGTTTATGGCAAGGTATTGTGTCCAAGTCGACACAAGCCAAAAAACCAAAGATTATTTATGAAGATTTACCGCTTTATTTGAGAATTTTGCGAGACATTCCAAATGACGGTATTGAGAAAATTCGGGTCGACTCAGCCGAAACTTTTCAAAAAATGCAGGCGTTTGCCAAGATGTATGTGTTGGAAGTTACGGATAAGTTGGGTCATTACAAAGGTGATCGTCCGATTTTTGACCTTTATAACATTGAAGATGAAATTCAGGCCGCGTTAGAAAAACGGGTGATGTTAAAGTCCGGGGGTTATTTGATTATTGATCAAACTGAGGCCATGACAACCATCGATGTCAATACCGGCGGGTTTGTTGGACACAAGAATTTAGAAGAAACCATTTATCGAACCAATTTAGAAGCGACGCAAGCAATTGCACGTCAATTACGCTTGCGAAATTTGGGCGGTATTATCATTTTAGATTTAATCGACATGGACGATAAAGAACATCGAGCCCATGTTTATGAAGCGTTAGGCAAGGCTTTGGCGCGAGACCGTGTGAAAACCTCGATTAGTGAAATATCGCGTTTAGGTTTGATCGAAATGACACGCAAACGCACGCGTGAAAGTTTGGAACGCATTCTATGCCAACCTTGCCCAATGTGTAATGGGCGAGGTGTGGTGCGCACTGCAGAAACGGTCGCTTATGAAATTTTCCGTGAAATTACTCGCATGGACAAATCCTTTAACGCCGATAAATATCGGGTAATTGCGGCGGAGTCAGTGGTGGCCAGGATTATGGATGAAGAGTCGGATGCGGTGGCTTCGTTAGAAGCCTTTTTAAATAAAACTATTCGTTTTCAAGCCGAAAGCAGTTACCCGCCTGAGTATTTTGATGTGGTGATGATGTAGTTATGTTTTTTAAGTCAGTCCGGCTTTTTTTTGAGGGTTTGGTTCTTTTATTTGCGCTATATTTTGTGATTACACGCGCTTTAATTACCTGGGTGCAGCTTGCACCGAATCAAGTGGCGAATGTAACGCAAAGTTTAAGCGGTATTCAAATCGATTTTGACCGCCTTAAACTTGAACAAACTTGGACGGGTTTTAAGTTACAAGTACACAATCTTCATGTTGATCAACCCGGCATGCAGTTAAGTATGCAAAGTTTGGCGGTTGATTATCATCTTTTATCGCCTATCTGGCCGAGTTTGCCCTATGGCGAACGACTCGAAATTCAACAAGGTTTAGTTCAGTTATCTTCATTGGAACCGACTTCAGAGCCCTTTGAAGTGGAGCCTTTTCTGAGCCAAATATCGAAGTTTTGGCGGCGTGCAAATGTGACAGACTTACGCATTGAGTTTGAGCCCAATGCGGCGCTTCAAATCCGCTCGCTTCAAGTGAGCCGAGCCGAGCGTTGGAATGCGCTGTCTGATATTGATTTGATTTATGGGGATGAACTAAAGTCGGCCAGTTTTCAAGTGCGTGCACGTTTATCGGAAGATTTGTTTGGCCTATTATCTTCAGGCGATATTAGCCTTCGTCAGACAAAAGGCTTGCCGTTTGATGTGGTGAGTCATTTTTGGCCGGCTTTTCAGCCAAGCATTCAACGCTTACCCAGTGGTGAGTTTCAATTTGATGCGTCGGCCGTGATCCAAAAACGCCAACTTAATAAGGTCTCGGTTAACCTAAATCTTGATAAATTAGATTGGGCACAAGCTAGTGATGATTTGCCAAGGTCAGCCTCGGCCCAGTTGAATTGGGATCGGAGTGACGTGCAATCCGACTTTATGCAGGCCACTTTATCTAATTTACGTTTAGATCAAATATCGGTAGCGGATTGGTCTCCGGTTACCTTAACCAAACAAAATCAACGCATTCGTTTGCGTTTAGCGCAAGCCTCTTTAATTCCTTTTAAACCAATCTTGCATTCGATTGCGGGCGATTATGTTGATTCGCTGCAGGCGTTTGAATTGCGAGATGTGGATGCCAGCTTTAATCTTAAGCACGCTCGGTTGGACTCGTTGAATGCAAAGGTGGACACTTTTTCTTGGCAAAACCCAAATCTAAGTGTTGGTGTGCAGGGCCTTGAAGTTGAACACGATCAACATCAACTCCAATTTCGTTTTGCCGATTCCATTGAGCTGGTAACCGACCATACACAACAGCAAAATTATCGGTTGGATTTAGGACCAGGCCTGGTGCTTGATTATAAAGACAACCACCAGGCCTGGTGGTTAAACGAACATACCTTATTGCTAAACGATTTCCCAATTAAGTTACAAGCCAATGGTGACTTTAAAGGTTTTATAGACCTTCACTTGAAAGCAGAGGCTTCGACATTAGAACAGGTCAAGGCCTCGTGGTTACCATTCGGTTTGATGCCTCCTAAGTTAGAAGATTGGTTGAAAACAGCGTTAATTAGTGGGGATCAGGTTGAGGCTGAGGTCTGGATGAAAGGTCAGGTGTCGGATTTTCCTTTTAAATCAAGCGAAGGACACCTCAAAGGGCTAGCGCACTTGAAAAACGCTCGCTTAGCTTTTAACCCAAGTTGGCCAGTGCTCTATGACTTTGACGCACAATTTGAATTTACACCGTTTGATCTCACTATTTCGACCCCTAAGGCTTTTATCCACGGAGCTTTGGCCGAAAATGTGAGAGTGAATATTGCGAATCTTAATCAGCCCAATATAGCTGTTGAAGTAAGTGGGCAAGTCAAAACTCAAGCCCAAAATGGCATTGACTTTTTATTGGCTTCGCCTTTAGCTGATAAGTTGGGTATGCGCGCTTTTTTGGATAAGCAGGTTAAAATTGACGGTGAATGGTTGGTTGAGTTGAATCAGATTTGGGTGCCAGTTAAAGGTTTTAATGATCAGGATGTTAAGTTTGCTGGAAAAGTCGGGTTTGATGATGCTCGTTTGGTGTTATTTGATCGCCTTAATTTTAATCAGTTAACGGGTGGTTTTTTATTTGACGAGCAAGGTGTGAACACCCAGCAAGCTATTCAAGCTAAGGGGTTGGGCGCCGACAATATCCGTTTGGTTATTCAGACCGATCATGAGCACAAACGTGTGGCTTTGGATATTGATGGTCAATCACAGCTGGATGATACTTATGGGTTACAAGGTTCCTTGCCTTTTGATGTTCAGGTTTATGTGCCTTATAAAGCAGATGGTCCAGTACCTGTTGAGCTGAAATTTAGTGCCGATCCAGCGGCGGTAACCAGTCACTGGCCATCACCATTTAAAACTGAACAGCTTAATGCACAAACTTGGCAAACACAGATTCGTGTATTGGATGGTCAGCTAAACTTAGAATCTAGTTTGTCCAATCAATTGCGAATGCACAGTCAAATAGCCTTTCAGGCTAACGAAGCCGCCACACTGCAATTTGCAAGGTTTGACATAGGAGCGGTAGACTCTCCTCAACGGGTTGATAAAGGGGTTCACTTCAATGCCGCGTTAGATGAAATGGACATTGATGCTTGGTTAACCATGTTGGCGGTGTTAAAACCTTTGTTAAAAAACCAACAATCAACCGACCAAAGTTTGGCTGGGATTGTTTGGGGGCCATCTCGAATTAAAACTCAGCACCTTCGTTTTTTAAATCAAGAATACGACGCTTTAGATTTCAGCTGGCATTCTGATGCCACAACTCAGCAGATTAAAGCCGAAGTACAAGCCACATATTTACAAGCTCGGATTGAGTATTTAAAAGCCAGTGGAATGGATGTTTCAATTGAACATGCCCAAATCAAGTTGCCAGACAAACAAGACCAGGTAGCCGATGTCGAACCTAAAACCTGTCAAACGGATGACGTAACAACACTTTGGCCTAATGTGCGGGTGCGGGCCAACCAATTAAAGCTGGGTGACAAAATGATCGACTCTTTGTCATTTAACCTAGAAGATCAGTCATCCGTTCGAGTTTTATCCGATATTCGATTCAGTTTTGCAAACCAAATTGGCGAGGGTGTAGCCAACTATTACTGGCGCAAGTCATTGAATCGAAGCGAGCTGGCATTAACACTGCAAAGTAATCGAGTGGCTGGTTTAAGTGAATTTATTGGATTTAAAAAAGGCTTTAGTGGGAAAGAGGGCAGCTTGAAAACAAAGCTGACTTGGTCACAAGGTTTAACATGTTTCAGTCTCAATAGTATTGAGGGAGATTTTGATTTGGCGTTTAATGACGGCGTGATCGAACAAGTCGAACCCGGATTGGCTCGGCTAATAGGCTTGCTAAGTGTGGACTCGTTTCTTCGGCGTTTAAAGCTAGACTTAAAAGATGTCACGAATGAAGGCATGCAATACGACAGAATAAGAGCAAACGGTAGCATTGGTGGCGGTGAAATTGATCTTAAACGGTTTAATGTATCATCGCCTGGCGCACAAGTCGCAATGACGGGTCAAATAATACTACAAGAACAATTGTTTAACCTAGATGCACAAGTTACGCCAGCAATGGGGGCCGCCTTGCCAACCGTCGCAGCAATATTAGGACTAGCCAATCCAATTACGGGTGTGCTGGCTTACATACTGGCCAAGAATATATCTTTCATAAACGAAGATATCGTGACCTATAATTATAAAATTACAGGCCCTTGGAAGCAGCCTGAAATCAAAAGTAAGGGCGGCAGTGTGTTGTTTAAATAAAAAGACGACCGAATGAGGTAAGCTAAGTTATTGAAACTAAAAGTGACGTTAAAATAATGTCATAAAAGTTTCAAAAAACAGTTGCAAGCAAGCGGGGAGTCTGTAGAATACGCCTCACTTCGCAGCC
>NZ_JACUTY010000074.1 GCF_014859555.1 Thiomicrospira sp.
ATAAATGATCAAAGATGTCATGACGCGCTCAAACAGGGATGCGATTCAGCGTTTTTTATTTCAAGAACATGATATTCGTGGCCAGCATATTCATTTAAACCAGGCTTGGCAGGCTATGCTTTCGGATCGGCATTACCCGCCGGTGCTAGTGAAACTCTTGGGCGAACTGACTGGGTTTGCCGCTCTACTGGCAAATGGTTTAAAACACCCTGGCAACATTATTTTGCAAGTACAAGGCCAGGGGCCGGTCAATCTGTTAGTGGTCGAAGTCACCCATGAACTTAAGTTAAAAGGTTTAGCCAAAACCAATGCACCGATTACCGATCAGCTTTCGGCCAATGAATTACTGGGCGAAGGTCAAATCATGGTGACGTTAGAAAATACGCTAACCGATCATTTATACCAGTCTTATGTGTCGCGCGAAGGTGAACAACTGATTGAAGCTTTACAGAACTTTTTAAGCCAATCTGAACAGCTGGATTCTAAGTTGGCCATCGAAGTCAGTGAACAGGCGATTGGCGGTTTATATCTGCAAAAAATGCCCAAAACCGATATGCACGATGAAGATGCTTGGGATCGTATTAGCCATCTAACCAGCACTTTAAAACCAGATGAGTTACTGGATTTGGATACCCCTATCCTACTCACTCGCCTGTTTCACGAAGAGCTGGTTGAGCTTTATGAGCCCCGAGAAGTGAAATATAAATGTGTGCAAGACCGCCAGCGCGTGGCGGCGATGATTCAATCTTTAGGCGAACAAGAAGCCCGCCAAATTTTAGCCGAGGAAGGTGAAATTGTGGTGTTTAACGATATGTGTAACTATCACGAACGCTTTAGCGCCGAAGATATTGACGAATTATTTAAATCAAATTAAGACTTCACAAGCTTTGCCAGTTTTGCACTGGCAAAGTATCAAATCAGCTCGCTAGTCAGCCGTGTCCCGTGTAAACACCCAATCTTTTTCGGATGATAATGGCGGCGCAAACTTATAACCTGCGTAATCAAAGTACTTTAAATCTTCTGCATTTTCGATCTGGTGGTCAATCGCATAACGCACCATTAAACCCCGCGCTTTTTTAGCATAAAAACTGATAATTTTATACTCGCCTTTTTTTAAATCTTTAAATATTGGCGTTACTATTGGCGCATCCAATAGCTTAGGTTTTATTGCTTTAAAATATTCATTCGAGGCCAAATTGACTATCGGTTTACCAGCGTGTTTCAAGGTGTTATTTAGAGTTTGAGTGAGGCTTTCACCCCAAAAAGCATACAAATCCTTACCTTTCGGGTTAGCCAGCTTGGTGCCCATTTCTAAACGATAAGGTCGCATTAAGTCCAAAGGTTTTAACAAGCCATATAAACCCGACAGAATCCGCAAATGGGTTTGAGCATAATCCAAGCCTTTTTTATCTAAACTGGCAGCATCCAGGCCTTGATAAACATCACCTTTAAACATAAACACCGCTTGTTTTGAAACACCATCATTTTCAGTTGGTTGGCACCAGGCCTGGTTGCGATCGAAGTTCAATTGCGCTAAGTCATCGCTGATATGCATTAACGGCCTTAAATCCATCGGCTCGAGCGGTTTAACGACCTGCATCAGCTCGGCCGATTGGGCTAAAAATTCGGCTTGGGTAAACGCCAGCTCAGCCGATCGCTTGGATTCGTCCAGCGCTTTGGCTGGGGATATCAACATCAACATCTTTATGGTCTCCAAAATTACTATGAAACGTTTCCCTAGCCAAATCCAGGTCTAAAAAGGCGTTGCCTAAAAACTGAGTTAAGCCTTAGGTGCCATGCCCTGAGCTTCTAAAAAATGGCGTAAGCTCATAATGTCATCTTTGCTTTCAATATCATGGCCATGGTGTGGTGTGCTAATCGCCAATTCCGCCCCATTTAACACGATTTTTGCGCGTCCATGATTTGAGGTGTCAATCGTGGCACCAAAATGTTCTAACGCCGACGCTAACTTTTTCCAATCAATATTGGCGGCCATCGGATGAGCAAAGATTTTTCTAATAATTACATCATGTTTGTGACTCATGTTTCGCTCCTTAATTTTTATTTTTTGGGTCTGTCTCTTTTCCACTAACCCGAGTTCATTATAGCACCCGCTAAAAGGCTTGCCGGCGCTTTATAAGCGGCGCAAGACGTTGTGATTTTAGACGAGGTTTGTTAGTATCTGCCCAACATAAAACATAAGGATAGCGTTATGCGTTTAGCACTTGGACTGGCCAGTTTAGTCATCAGCCAATCGGCTTGGGCGATTGTGAATATCGAAAACTTAAGAATGGATGAAACTCAATCCGGCTGGGCCGCCAGCACAACCTTGGGTGCCAACGGTAAACGCGGCAACACAGACGAAGATAATTTTTCGATTACCGGTGGTGTTCAGTATATTTCGGACAATCTAAAAAGACGTGATTTGTTGTTATACGATGCCGGCCAAAGCCAGTCTCAAGGTGACACCTATTCAGAATCCTATTTTGTGCATTACCGTCATACCGAACAGCTTACTCATAGCTGGGCTTGGGAAAGTTTTTTGCAACACGAAAGTGAACCCTTAAGCAATGATAGCAAGCGTAACTTGATCGGTATGAATGCACGTTATCGACTGGACTCTTTCCCATTCAACGGATTTGGTGGGGCCGGTATTATGTATGAAGAGCGCTCAATTGAACTACTGGGTGAAAAAGTTGAAGACACCGGTACCCGCTTTAATTTCTACCTGGATTCAAAATATAGCCTGAGCGAGACAACCGATTGGAAAATTAGTTTATATGCCCAACCAAAAACCGATGACTTTGACAACCTTCGTACAGTGGTCAGTACCGGTTTAACCACACGGATTAACAGTGTGTTTGCCTTTACGCTGGATGCGGCCTACACACATGATTCTGAGCCGCTAACGGAGCAGAAAAACTACGATTTTTCTTATAAAACCGGTATCAATATCCGATTTTAAAGCATCGCCGGCCAGGTTTGGGCGGCCAGCTCAAAATCTGACACATTATTACTGCCCAGATCAAGCGCCAAGTTATAGGTTGAATCCGCTGAAAAACGGATATAAGCGGTGTTGCCGCTCGTGGCCGTCAGTTTTAGTGTTCCGCTAATAGGTCGATTTACCAACACATCTTCGTCGGCTGTTACGACCAGGTTTTCAGTTCCCAACAAGGTTGTTACAAACACTTTTCCATAGTTTGGATGATACATTGTGCCAGTATAAAATTGCCCATCAGCCGATTCACTGACTTTAAAATCCTCGAACTTCGCAGTAAGTGAAGGCATTTGATCTTGTGAAATCACCAAATTATAGGTTTTACTTGGCTGACTGGCCGAAGGCTTATTTAAAACCGTCCCGCCAAAACGAATTTGGTAATGCGCTGGGATCGATTTTTCGTAACGATTAAAACTTGTCAGATAATCATCAGCCTGACCATCCACCATTATTGAACCATTTTCAGTCGTATGTGTGTTCCAAGCTAGATCCGCGTAACAATAGGAAGAAAACAGGGCTTTATTAACAAATCCGGTCACTTCTTGCGAGATTTCATCGCCCGCTTCAACCCCTTCCACGTCGGATACAATTGATGCCAAGCTAAACCCAATCGTATTGTTTTTGCCACAAGAATCAGTATCAAAATTCGTTAAATCTGCATCGGGTGTTAAACCTATAAGCTGACTAGGCCAATAATCCATTAAGCCCTGATTTCGATGATAAAGCTCAAACACGTCTACAAAAGTTTGCAGTTCAGCGATGGTCGTTAGCTCAGCCCAGCTGGTTTGGCCAGTGTAATTTACACCGTAGCTTTGCGCCGACGCATTCGTCTTAGTTTTAGGCTCTTCAATGCAGCCCATCAAAAACAAGGAACTTAGCAAGGGGAAAGCATAAATAAGCTTCATAGATATGACCTTCAATTTAGGCTTTAAAAGTTAATTTGTAAACCTAAGCAACCTTCCTGCCAACTAGCAAGGGTTTAAAATTTGATGCTCGGTTGCCCTAAGACGTTCTTGAGTGCCTATATCGCTCCAAAGTCCCACATAGGTTTCGCCACTGACAAGCTGCCGGCTCATCGCCTCGCGTAAAATCGGCGCTAGAGCTAAACGCCCCACCGGGTAATTAATCAATAGTTTTGGGTCAATTACACTGATTCCGGAAAACGTCCAATCCCCCTGTGCAACCACCAGGCCTGGTGGTTGCAAACCGAAGTCGCCCTTGGTTTTAAACTCCGGTGTGGGCACTAAAACCAAATGCGCCAAAAAATTTGGCTTCAACTTGGCCGATAACTGGCTAAAATCATAATAACTAAACACATCCCCATTTATTAAAATAAAGGGTTCATCATCCAGCAATGGCAAAGCTTGAATCATACCCCCTGCCGTTTCCAACCCGCCTTCTGGCTCTGGAGAGTAGTGGATATTTAAACCAAAAGCTTCTCCTCGGCCTAGGGTTTTTTCAAACTGCTCACCCAACCAGGCATAATTAATCACCACATCTTGCACACCGGCTTGCGCCAACTTTTCCAAGTGATACACAATTAGCGGTTTGCCGTTTAGCGGTAGCAAGGGTTTAGGGCAGGTATCGGTTAACGGCCGTAAACGTTCACCCCGCCCAGCGGCTAGGATCATCGCTTTCATGGTTTGACCTCTTGGAGTCGGAATAGGAGTTTTTGTGTCCAGTTCACCAAATCATGCATTTCACTATAATGTGAACCGACTTCGGTGATGTAGTTCAAGGTCGCCGGAATGTCGTTTAAATAGCCATCCTTGCCGTCTCGGTGATATAAACGCGCAAAAATACCCGAGGCTTTTAGGTGACGCTGAATGCCCATTAAATCCATCGACTTGGCAAAACCTGACCATTCCGACTGGCTTAATCGACCGGCTTGGCACAACATTAAAAAATATTGTCTTTGCCATTCGCGCACCTGTTCGGGCGGCCAGACAATATAACAATCGCGCAATAAGGACACGGCATCATAAGTCAGTGCGCCCTGCACCGCGTCTTGAAAATCCAAAATGCCCGGATTGTGTTGTTCGGTTAGCATTAAATTGCGACTGTGATAATCGCGATGCACATAAACCCGGGGTTGAGCTAGTGCGGATTGCACAAGACTATGTTTAGCAGACAACCAGGCCTGGTGCTCGAGTTTATTCATGCCTAAATCGCAATGACGTTCGCCCAGCCAGTCGGTAAATAAGTCCATTTCACGATTCAGCAAGGCCGCATCATAAGCTGGTAAATGCTCGCTTTTGGCTTGGGTTTGCAACACCACTAAGGCGCGCAACGCATCCGTGTAATAAGCTTCCGCATTTGATTCGTTTAATACCGACAAATAAGTGGTGGAGCCTAGATCGGTCAATAATAAATACCCTTGGGTTAAATCCTGCTCTAGCACTTTTGGTACATGCAAGCCCACCGCATCTAATTCGGCCGATACCGCAATAAAAGGTCGGCAATCTTCCTGCTCAGGTGGTGCATCCATAATAATGAAGCTTTGCTGACCTGTATTATCATTAAACAGGACTCGAAAATAACGTCGAAAACTGGCATCACTTGAGGCTGATTTTGGCGAAGATAACTCGCCTTGCTTAAAACGTGTCAAACCCGCTAACCAGGTTTGCATTTGTTCAAATCTTAAATCCATAATTTCTGCTTTTAAATGTTTGCGAGTATTCGGGTAATTTTACAAGCCAAGAAGTTTCGATTTCCGGCCCAGCTTTGCAGCTCAATAAAGCCTCTATTAAACAACGAACTCAGGTAGAATAATCGGCTAAGTCGCCAATTAGATAATTTTGCCTTTAGAATGTCAATTTTTTCCAAGTTATCCCTTGTTTGGTTTGCGTTCACCGCTAGCAGTTTAGCCTATGCTCAAACGCTTCAGTTAACGCCAAACTCAGACAACCCTTGCCTGCCGGAGTGGATTGCCGCCCCGCAAATCTTACCGTCACCGGGGTCTTTAACCCAGGTGGAAGGCGATCAGCTGGTTCAAACCCAAGCCAATCACATTACTTTAACCGGCCATGTACGCCTGTCAGAACCAGGCCTGGTGGTGTTAAGTGATCAATTATTTTATGATCGCGACAGCCAACATATTCGCGCATTTGGCCGAGTTGAATTTCACCAAAAAAACACCATCTTATTGGGCGAGCAAGCAGAATTCAACCAGGTCAGTCAAATAGGCCACATCAATCAAGTTCAATACCAACTGTCTGACAGCCGCGCCCACGGCTCCGCTAATCGGTTAGATTTTAATCAGGCTGAACGTATTAGCCATCTGGATAAAGCCAGTTTCACTACTTGCCCACTGACTGATCCAGCTTGGAACCTACACTTTGGTAACTTAGAAATCAACGATCCAAAACGTCGCCTTTACGGTTATCACACTTGGTTAGAATTTAAAGGTGTGCCGATTTTTTATACGCCTTACATCGATATTCCACTGGATGACCGCGCCAGTGGGTTTTTATTCCCTTATATCGGATCGCACAAAACACCTGCACAAACTCAAAGCGATCCGCTATCGGTGGTCGCCGTGCCCTACTATTTTAATATCGCCCCCAATATGGATGACACTCTCACCCTGATTGGCATTCAAGATCGAGGCGTTGTATTGGACAACGAATTTCGCTATTTACAACCAAAACATAG
>NZ_JACUTY010000075.1 GCF_014859555.1 Thiomicrospira sp.
TTTCTTGACTGAAATCAAACTTTGCCTAAACTGGATGTAACTAAGATTTGAAATTTAGCCGTTATAGCGGTATATTTCACAAACGTAAACTTCTAAAACTATTTTGAGGCGACAAACATGACCCAACAAAACAAGAAAAACATACTTCAATTCATTATCGGTGTGGCCATTGTATTTGTGCTGCCGTTAGTGGTTTTCATGGGAATTTATTTTGACCTTTTACCAGCGTCTCTATTGCAAGTAATTGGCATGATTGGCGTGATATCAGCGGTCGTCATGATTATTGGCGGCGGTTTGTTCATGGCGTGGAGTGATATCAAAACAGGGCGTTATAAAAACCGCGGATAATTCACCCCTGTTTAAATCGCTACAATTAAAAACCGACCCTTGTCTGAAAATGAGAAGGGTCGGTTTTTTTATGCTCTAAACTAAACGGTGATGGACTAATCACACCTTACCCAGCCCAAGTTTTCAGACCCAGTATTAAACTTACTTTTTAGCCAAAAAATACAAATCAGCTAAAGGACACCTTGATTAACCCCTGGTTGATTCTGCGGGGCTTAAAGTAAATGCAAGGCGATTTTTTTGCTTAAAACCTAGACAAAAACAAATGTGAAGCTTTTTCGGCAGCCATACCCAAACCTATCGAATTAACGTACAATAGTCTTTTTAAATTAAGCTGTTACAGAACAAAACATGACATCTGAACATAACGATTCAACCGAGCCGACACCACCTAAACCAAAAAAAAGATCCATCTGGAAAATCCTGTTCCTGACGGTTTTTATTCTCGGTTTAATCCCCGTTTTTGCCTTAACTGCTTACGTTATTAAGGTATACCCGACCCTACCGGATGCCTCAACCCTAAAAAACATCTCCTACCAAGTTCCGCTGCGAATTGAAACCCATGACGGCAAACTCATTACTGAAATTGGTGAAAAACGTCGCTTGCCGCTGGCTTATCATGAAATTCCTGAGCGCATGACGCAAGCCATCATTTCTGCAGAAGATGAAAACTTCTATGAACATGGCGGTGTCGACTTTAAAGGGATTGCGCGTGCGGTGTATGAGTTAATCACCACCGGCGCCAAACAGTCGGGCGGCTCAACCGTAACGATGCAGGTCGCACGTAATTTCTTTTTGACTAGTGAACGCTCTTATACCCGTAAACTTAACGAAATTATTTTGTCTTATAAGATCGAACATGAGCTCAGCAAACAAGAGATCATGGCACTGTATTTAAACAAAATCTTTCTAGGCCATCGCTCTTACGGGGTCGCAGCCGCCGCAAAAACTTATTATGGCAAAGAATTAGCCGATTTGGAGTTACACGAGTTCGCCACCATTGCAGGCTTGCCCAAAGCGCCTTCTGCCTATAATCCGGTAGTCAACCCACCACGCGCTCAACAACGCCGAAACTATGTTTTGCGACGCATGAATGATCTGGGTTTTATTAGCCAAAATGAAATGATCTTAGCGCAAAGTGCGCCGATCGAAGTGACCTTAACCGGTGTACGCATTGAAGTGGAAGCTAACTATGTAGCTGAAATGGCGCGCCAATGGGCATTAGAACGCTTTGGCGAAGACGCCCTCAACATGGGGCTCACCATTATCACCACGATTGATAGCCAACATCAGCAATACGCTAACCAAGCGGTTCGTGATGGCTTGCAAGATTATGAACGTCGTCATGGTTTTCGCGGCCCACTCATTTCGCTCGTGCCAACTGTCATGACCAACCGTGAGCAAATTTTAGAAGCGATTAATCGATTTGCCGCGCCGGGTGATCTGTCTGTCGGTGCGGTAACCGATATCACCGAAGACCAGGCCTGGTTGATGATTCGCGACGGCACCGAGGTTAAAATTCGGTTTGAAACCATGCGCTGGGCGGCACGTTATTTAGACGTCAACCACACCGGCCCAGCGCCCGAGTCAGCCGAAGATATTCTTAAAAAAGGCGATGTGGTTTACATTCACCAACAAAATGGCGAATGGACCTTGGCTCAAAACCCAAATGTCGAAACCGGCATGGTGTCGTTAAACCCAAGAGATGGGTCTATTTATTCGTTAGTAGGTGGGTTTGCTTATTTCAAAAGCACCTTTAACCGCGCCACCCAAGCCAAGCGACAGCTGGGTTCGGCTTTTAAGCCTTTCTTGTATTCAGCCGCATTAGATCGGGGTTATACAGCGGCCAGCGTTATTAATGATGCGCCGGTTGTTTTCCACGATGATGCACTAGAAGACATTTGGCGCCCAGAAAACTTCTCTGGTCGCTTTTATGGCCCAACTCGTATCCGTCAAGCGGTGGCTTATTCACGCAACCTAGTGCCGATTCGTTTATTGCAAGACCTTGGCATTCATCCAACGATTCATCATGCCAGCTTATTTGGCTTGCCACTAGAAGAACTCAACAAGCAGCGTAACCTTTCACTCGCTTTGGGATCAGCGCAGTTCTCGCCACTAGAAACGGCACGAGCTTATGCGGTATTTGCGAATGGCGGTTATTTGATTGACCCCCACTTTGTTAAAGAAGTACGAGACTTTAATGGCAAAGTGCTTTACCGAGCCGAACCCAAACAAGCCTGTCAAATTCACTGCTTTGAAAATGACCCAACCCTTGCACCAAGAGTCATTACACCGCAAAACGCCTATATTATGACCTCGATGCTGCAAGACGTAATTCAATATGGCACTGGCCGCAGTGCGCGTGTATTAGAACGCATGGACATTGCCGGTAAAACTGGCACCACCAACCAGCAGTTTGATGCGTGGTTTGTAGGTTATAACCCGGATATTGCCACCAGTGTTTGGGTTGGGTTTGATAGCCCTAGTAGTTTGGGTCGACGTGAAACATCTGGCCGTGCGGCCTTGCCAATTTGGATTAACTACATGCGTGAAGCGCTGAAAAAATCGCCCAATGCGCCGTTTTTACAGCCGGAAGGTTTGGTTAATATCCCAATCGATCCAAGCACTGGCACACCCGTGCCAGCGGATACACCTAAAGCCATTTTCGAGTTATTTTATGAGAAAAATGCCCCAGAGGCACCCGACGTTACGCCTACCAGTCTTCGCGACTTAACCCGTGAGTTGTTTCAGTGAGTCCACTGGACTGGTTAACACCGATTGTTCAGCAGGCTTTGGGTGAGCACACTGAAATCAAACAGGTCAAAGGCGTCAGTGGTGGCGACATCCACCAGGCCTGGTGGTTACAAACCAACCAAGGCGCGTTTTTCTTAAAAACCAATCACGCCAAAGCCGAGACTTTATTCGCTAGCGAAGCTTTGGCATTAGCTAAGATTCAAGCCAGTCAAACTATCCGTTGCCCAGCCATTATCAATTATGGTTGCACCAACCACCAGGCCTGGTTGTTAATGGAATATATCGAGATGCAGGCGCAGGGGGATGACTTTTTACGTGGTCAGCAACTGGCGAAAATGCACCGCCAAACCCACTCACAGTTTGGCTGGCAACAAACCAATTACATTGGCCACACACCGCAATTGAATGCTTGGCAGGACAGCTGGCCTGAGTTTTATGCTCAGCAACGCCTTAAACCTCAGCTAAAGTTGGCACAGCACAATGGTGCGCCGGATCAATTGATTGCACTCGGCGAACAACTTATTCAAAACATCAATTCTTTTTTTCAAAACTACGCGCCCCAAGCGTCCTTACTACATGGCGACTTGTGGGCGGGTAATAGCGCATTTGATACCCAGGGTTTACCGCTCATTTTTGACCCGGCCAGTTATTATGGTGATCGTGAAACCGATATTGCGATGACCGAATTATTCGGCGGTTACAGCGACCAATTTTACGCGGGTTATGACGCCGAATGGCCGCTTGATACAGGTTATCAAAGTCGCAAAAACCTTTATAACCTTTATCATGTTTTAAACCACTATAATCTGTTTGGCGGTTACTACGCTCAACAGGCCGAATGCTTACTGCGTGAATTGACCGCTTAGTTTGAATCAAACATAAGCCGTCCCTTAATGTATAATTTTAGGTTTGATTTCGCTTTTAACGATTAGGACAAATTTATGAAACTCATTCTTTTGGGCGCACCTGGCGCAGGCAAAGGCACACAAGCTCAGTTTTTAACCAAACAATACGACATTCCACAAATCTCGACCGGTGACATGTTGCGTGCGGCGATCAAAGCGGGCACCGAAATGGGCAAACTGGCCAAATCGTTTATGGACGAAGGCAAGTTGGTTACCGATGAGGTGATTATTGGTTTGGTTAAAGAACGCATTGCGCAACTAGACTGTGCGCAAGGCTTTTTGTTAGATGGTTTCCCCCGCACGGTTCCGCAAGCGGATGCTTTGGCTGAGGCGGGTGTTGGCATTGATGCGGTGGTTGAAATTGATGTGCCGGACCAGGTGATTGTTGAACGTATGTCGGGCCGTCGTGCTCATTTGGCATCGGGCCGTACTTACCACATTGTTTACAACCCACCAAAAGTGGAAGGTAAAGACGACGAAACGGGCGAAGAATTGGTTCAACGTGATGACGACAAACCGGAGGTCGTGAAAGATCGTTTAGCGGTTTATCACAAACAAACGGCCCCTTTGGTTGATTACTACCAAAACGTCGCCGCCAAAACGCCGTCACTAAAATACGTGCGTATTGATGGCACTCAGCCGATTGCTGAAGTCGAAAAAGCCATTATTTCGGCTTTAAAATAATCCTCCGTTTAAACCAAAAAACCGCTCGAATAAGAGCGGTTTTTTGGTTCTGATACATGGCAAGAAGCACGAATAGGCTTCTTAATCGAGCTAATACAAGCACGATTACGCTAACGCAAACTTTTACGTGGTTTATCTGAGTCGGTGTTGACTTCAAAATACGCCATATCACTTTGTAAAATGCTCGACTGCTCACTCAAAGTTTGTGAAGCCGCGGTGGTTTCTTCAACCAAGGCCGCATTTTGCTGAGTGGCATCATCAATTTGCGTAATCGCGCTGTTAACCTGACGAATACCTTCCGATTGCTCAGCCGATGCATTAGCAATCTGAGTAATCATCGCCACCATTTCATCAATTGACAAGCTAATTCCATCCAACGACTCCCCAGACTCGGTAGCCAAACGCGTACCGTCATTAATACGTGAGACGCTTTCATCAATTAAGTTTTTAATATCTTTCGCGGCTTCGGCCGATTTTTGCGCTAACGCGCGTACTTCACCAGCGACTACCGCGAATCCGCGCCCGTGATCGCCCGCGCGTGCGGCTTCTACGGCGGCATTTAAAGCCAATAAATTGGTTTGAAACGCTATGCCATCAATCAAGCTCACGATATCGGCAATTTTATGACTTGAGGCTTGAATCTCAGTCATGGCTTCAATGGTTTTCTGCATCACCTGCGCACTGTCAGTGGACTTGGCTTGCACCTGCTTCGCCATTTCGGCGCTACGTTGTGCATTTTCAGTTGTGTTTTGCACGGCCGATGTCATTTGTTCCATCGTCGCTGAGGTTTCTTCAATCGCGGCCGCTTGTTGTTGCACACGCTGGCTAAGATCACTGGAACCGGCCGCCACTTCATCCGCGGCATGGCGCACAATGTTAGAGGCGTTCACCGCGTTTGTAATAACACGCGTCAACTTGCCCGACATGGTATTAAAACCTTCGGCCAAGGATTCAATCACTTCACGAAACATCGAAACCTCATCTTTCGCCAGGTGATTTTGCATGCGTGCTTTTAAGTCCCCGGCCGCAAAACTGTTTAACACTTGGGTGGCATCATCCACCACCTGGTTAAGTAATTGGGTGTTTTTATTTGATCCAATATCGGTCGCATACTTCACCACTTTATAAGGCCGACCCTCGGAATCGAATACTGGGTTATAACTACCTTCCAACCAAAGCTCGTCACCATTTTTCTTTAAACGGCGATATGTGCCTGTACTCAACTCACCTTGCGCCAGAGCGGCCCAAAAATCACGGTATTCAGCCGATTTTGCGTAAGCCGAATCGACAAATAAACGGTGATGCTGACCTTTAATTTCGCTTAACTCATAACCCACTGTCTGACAAAAATTCGGGTTAGCCGTCAAAATATTACCCTGCAAATCAAATTCAATCACTGCCATTGCTCGACTTATGGCTTCGATTTTGGCATGGGCTTCCGTTTCAGCCTCAACCGTTTGGCTAATATTGGTCGCAAACTTAATCACCTTTTCGACTTGGTTATGCACATTAAAAATCGGGTTGTAGCTCGCCTCCAACCAAATGGTATGGCCTTGTTTATTTAAGCGCTTATAGCGTTGCTGAAATACTTTGCCTTGTGCTAAAGCCTGCCAGAACTGCTTATATTCAGCGGACGTCTGAATATCTCCCGGCACAAAAATGCGGTGATGCTGTCCAACCACTTCATTCAACGCATAACCTACCGAATCCAAAAAGTTTGGATTGGCATGCTGTATTTGTCCCTGTGGGGAAAATTCAATCACCGCCATCGACTTATCTAAAGCCTCAAGCACCGCGTTTAAAGACACGTTCTGTTGTTGGCAAGTTTTTAATTGATTTTTTAGCTTGCTGTTAAACATATTCACCACCTCATGATTTGTCTTT
>NZ_JACUTY010000076.1 GCF_014859555.1 Thiomicrospira sp.
TGGCGCACTTCGCCTTCTCCAGCGACGTTATCGACACAACGCTGGCATAACTCGGGATGTTCGGTGTTATGGCCGACATCGGCACGATGGTGCCAGCAACGCGGGCATTTGGTTTTGTCGGTGGCTTGTGCGTCAAGCCATAATCCACTTAATTCGCTTTCCAACGCCTGATCGGTCTTATCAGTCAGCGGCAAGACTTTGGCATAGGAGGTAATCAACACAAAACGCAGTTCGTCATCCAAGCTGGTTAATAATTTGTAAAGTTCGGCATCGGCAAACAAGCTCACTTCTGCGGTTAAGGAGGCTTTAATCACGCCTTCATTACGCAACTCTTCTAGACGTTTCGACACCGCTGAACGCACTTGCATAATCTGCGCCCAGTAAGCCGAGTTCATCGCAGAAGTTTCATCCAACTCAGTTAAGCCTTGATACCAAGTGGCAACAAACACGGTTTTAGAACGTTCGCCTGGAATGTATTGCCACAGTTCTTCAGCGGTAAAGCTTAGGATAGGCGCAATCCAACGCGTCATGGCTTCAACAATATGATATAAAGCGGTTTGCGCCGAACGGCGTGCCAAACCATCTGCTTTACAGGTGTATTGACGATCTTTAATCACGTCTAAATAGAATGCGCCCATTTCCACCGAGCAAAAGTGCGAAACCGCCTGATAAATCTGGTGGAAGTGATACTGCTCGTAAGACTCAATAATTTGGCTTTGCAATTGATGTGCATGCCCCACCGCCCATTTATCTAAGGGTAATAAGTCGTCATAGGCCACCAAGTCTTTGGCTGGATCAAACCCATTTAGGTTGGCTAAAAAGAAACGCGCGGTGTTACGAATACGACGATAGGTATCCGCTGTACGGCTAATAATTTCGTCTGACACGGTCATTTCATAACGATAGTCGGCGGCCGAAATCCACAAACGTAAAATATCGGCACCTAAAGTATCGGCAATTTTCTGCGGCGCAACCACGTTGCCTTTAGATTTCGACATTTTTTTGCCGTCTTTATCCACCGTAAAACCGTGCGTTAACACCTGTTTGTAAGGTGCGACTTTATTGATGGCGATACTGGTTAATAAAGACGACTGGAACCAACCGCGATGTTGATCTGAACCTTCTAAATATAAATCAGCCGGCATAGTTAACTCATCACGTTGTTCACACACCGCAAAGTGGGTAATACCGGAATCAAACCAAACGTCTAGGATATCCTGAACTTTTTCGTAATGCGCCGCTTCGTCACCCAATAACTCACTCGCATCCAAGTCGTACCAGGCATCAATCGAATTTTGTTCAATACGTTGGGCAATTTGTTCCATCAACTCGACTGTACGCGGGTGCATTTCGGCTGTGACTTTATGCACGAAAATCGTGATAGGCACGCCCCACAAACGTTGGCGTGAAATACACCAATCTGGACGACCGTCAATCATCGATTCGATGCGGTTTTGCCCCCAATCTGGCACCCACTCAACCGTTTTAATAGCATCCAACGCCTCTGCACGGAGCTTTTGCTGATCCATGCTAATAAACCACTGAGGTGTGGCACGGAAAATCAATGGGGTTTTGGTACGCCAACAATGTGGATAGCTGTGGGTAATGGCTTCATGATGTAATAACGCGCCATGTTCACGTAACACTTCCAGCACTGGCTCATCGGCTTTTAGAACATTAATGCCAGCGAATAACGGCGTGCCTTCGACAAAGGTACCTGAACCATCCACCGGACAATCGACTTCTAGATCATACTTTAAACCCACAATAAAGTCGTCTTGACCATGACCTGGCGCAGTGTGAACACAGCCTGTGCCGGCATCGGTGGTGACATGCTCACCTAAAATAATTGGCACAATGCGATCATAAAATGGATGCTGTAAGCGTAATAAATCAAACTGATCGCCACGACCATAAGCCACCACACGATAATGTTCGATATCACATTTTGCCATCACATCTTTGACCAAGGCTTCGGCCATAAATAAACGCTCTTTGCCCTGTTCGGTTTCAACTTGAACTAAGGCATATTCCAACTCAGGGTTAATCGCGACCGCTTGGTTGGCTGGAAGCGTCCAAGGCGTAGTTGTCCAAATAACAACTGACAACGGGCCTTCGCCAGTGTGATCTTCTACATGATGGCAACGTTCAAAAAACGCGGCTTCATCCACCACTTTAAAACGCACATCAATGGCGTTGGAGCGTTTTTCTTCGTACTCCACTTCAGCTTCAGCCAAAGCGGAACGCCCGCCAATAGACCAATAAACCGGCTTAGTGCCTTTTACTAAATGGCCTTTTTGAATAATTTTTGCCAGCGCACGCACTTCGTTGGCTTCAAAATCGAACGCTTTAGTTAAATAAGGGTTTTGCCAATCCGCCATCACACCCAAACGCTGAAAATCTTTCATCTGACCGTCAACCTGGGTCTGCGCGTAATCACGACAGGCCTGGCGGAATTCACGCTCGTTTAACTTCACCCCAACCCTGCCGTGTTTTTTCTCAACATTCAGCTCAATCGGCAAACCATGACAATCCCAACCCGGCACAAATGGCGCATCAAAACCGCTCAGGCCTTTTGATTTCACAATCATGTCTTTTAAGACTTTATTTACCGCATGACCGATATGAATATCACCGTTTGCATAAGGCGGACCATCGTGCAAAATAAACTTGGGACGACCGGCCATGTGTTCACGCACGGTTTGGTAAAGGTCATCGGCTAACCAAGCTTCAACTTGCTTAGGTTCACGCTGAGGCAAACCGCCACGCATCGGGAATTCGGTTTCTGGAAGGTTTAATGTAAGCTTATAGTCCGTCATGATTAGGGTCTCAAACAGGTTTTAGGTTTAAAAGTTGTCGGGCTTGAGCAGCATCTTTCGCAATTTGCGTTTGCAACTCGCTCAACCCATTGAATTTCATTTCTGGGCGAATAAACGCCTCTAAACGTACTTCGACATGCGCACCGTAAACCGATGTCTGCCAGTCAAATAAATGCACCTCAATTGAGGGTTGTTTGCCTTGCACCGTTGGGCGTACACCTATGTTGGCCACACCCGGCCAAGCTTGTTCAGCTAGGCCCGCCACCTTAACGGCAAACACACCACTTACCGGCATTTGTATGCGTTTTGGGTTTAGATTTAAGGTCGGAAACCCAATCTTACGCCCGAGTTTTTGGCCGTGAATCACCCGGCCTTCAAATCGAAAATCATGCCCTAGCAAATAATTGGCTTGTGCCAAATCCGGTATCTGTAACACTTCACGAATTCGCGTGCTGCTGACACGCTCGGCATCAACAATAAACGTCGACATCGCGCTAACATCAAAACCGAGCTCTTTACCCTGGGCTTTTAAAAACTTAAAGTCGCCCTGGCGTTGATGGCCAAACCGGAAGTCATCACCCACCACTAAATGGCGCACTTTTAAGCCTTGCTGCAAAACCCGAATCACAAACTGCTGGGCGGACAAGTTGGCAAACTCGGCATTGAACGCCACGCAAAGTACAAAGTCCACACCAGTGCGTTCAAAAGCATGCAGTTTTTCACGCAGGTTCATCAAGCGAACTGGCGCGTCCTCTGGGCGAAAAAACTCCACCGGAAAAGGTTCAAAAATCATCACTACACTCGGTAGCTTGGCTTGCGAAGCGCATTGCTTTAGCTCATCTAATACACGCTGATGACCAATATGCACACCATCAAAATTGCCAATCGTGACCACGCTACCTTGTCTTAGAGCAGACTGCGCATTGGCTAAATTATGTAAACCACGAATTAATCGCATAGTGACCGTAAGTGCATTATAAGACAGGAAAAGTGAGATTATAACGGATTCAAGGGCTTAAATGAAAACAACCAGGCCTGGTGACTTTAAAAAACTTACCAGGCCTGGTGATTGTTGTCCATTTTGGCCAGAAAGGTGAGCAAATCGGCATAATTAACCGGTTTGGAATAGAGGTAACCTTGAAACTCTCGGCAACCTAATGCCATCAAGGTTTGGTGGTGTTCACGGGTTTCGACGCCTTCGGCTACCACGCTCAAACCTAACTCCTTACTCATTAATAAAATACTGCGAACTAGGGGTTCGGCGTTGGTAACGGTAAAGAGATCACGCACAAAGTTTTGATCAATCTTGAGCTGATCCAGTGGCAGATTTTTAATACTCAATAGCGACGAATAACCGGTGCCAAAATCATCCATTGAGAACTTAATTCCGAACTTTTTAAGGCGTTGCATTTTATCAATCGAGTCTTGCATATCCATTAACATCATTGACTCAGTCAATTCGAGTTTGAGTTTGGTCGGATCAAATTGATAATGTTCAATATAAGCACGAATTTGCTCTACAAAATCGACTTGTTGAAGTTGTTGCGCACTAATGTTTACTGAGATAGTCAGTGCCGAAAAAGCCGGCACATCACGCCATTTCGCTAATACACTCACCGACTGTTTTAATACCCAATCACCTAAGGATAAAATTAAGCCATTTTCTTCGGCAATCGGAATAAATTCAGCCGGTGATATTTGACCCTTGGTTGGATGATGCCAACGAATCAAGGCCTCTGCGCCAATCACCTTAGATTGGTGATTAATTTGTGGTTGATAAAACAACTCAAATTGATCCAACTCAATCGCGGTTTTTAAATCTTCTTCTAAATTTAGGCGCTTTTCGAGATTTGCTTGCATCGCCGGATCAAATAAACGAATCATATTTCGCCCCGACGCCTTGGCTTGATACATCGCACTATCAGCATGGCGTAAGGTTTCATCGGCCCCGCCAGTATCATGTTCACAAAATAACGCAATACCAATGCTGGGCGTGATTTGATACTCAAACCCATCCAGATTATAGGGTTCACCTAAGTTTAATCGTATTTTTTCAGCCAACATTTCGGCTTCATAAGCCGCTTTTTGTTGGTCAGCATTAAGACCTTCAAACAAAACCACAAACTCATCGCCACCTAAGCGAGCCACTGTATCCACTTCACGCACAGACAGGGTTAAGCGCTTTGCGACCTCAATTAATAGCTTGTCACCGACCTCGTGTCCCTTGGTATCATTCAGTGCCTTAAAACGATCTAAATCCATATAGAGCAATGCACCAAATCGCTTTAACTGATGGCTCGCCGCCAAAGCATGTTCAACACGATCCAATAACAAACGTCGATTGGCTAACTGAGTCAGGGAGTCATAAAAAGCCAACTGGCGAATTTCATCCTGATCTATCTTAGTCTTGGTAATATCAAAAAACGCGCCAACATAATGACTCACTCGGCCTTTGCGATCATAAATTGCATGAATCGACAAACGCTCAAAATACTCTTCACCATTTTTGCGACGGTTCCAAATCTCGCCCAACCAATGACCGTGATTGGTTAATGCCAGCCACATCGCCGCATAAAAATCCTTGTCTTGACGGCCTGAGCTCAGTACGGCCGCTGTTTTGCCAACCACATCGGCCAGCTCATAGCCGGTCAAACGGGTAAAAGCGTCGTTAACTCGCACAATCCTACCTTTAGGATCGGTAATTAACACCCCCTCCTGAACATTAAATGCCGCGGCGGCAATGCGCAAATCATCTTGGTGGCGAACAATTCGCCAAACAATTAGACCAATCAATAATAAAAATAAGCCTGCCGTACTCCCACGCACCCAAAACATACGTTCATACCTTGCGAGCTCAGGTGCCGGCGATAAAGCAATCACATACGCCATTAAGTTTTGCGCGAGGTCGGTAACCGGCATAAAAACCGCTACATGAGAGTGGGAATTTACTAGATAGGGCGCAACAAAAGCTTGACCCGCCATTAAAGGTTTAGTTAATTGCTGATGGTCTAACGTTCTTGCCATTTGCTGCAAATATAAATTCGGTAAAGAGGCATTTTGAAATAACTCACGCGTTGGATCCTCTACCAACCAATCTGGGTGAAATAAACTTGGCGCATAATGCGACTGATAATCTTCAAATGGCATTTGCTTTGCACGTGGATGAAAAATAATCGCAAATTCGCGTTGTGTGCTAAGTTGGGTTAAATCTCGGCGTAAGGTTTCAAACTGATTACTGAACTCGACCGCCCCTAAGTGGGCTCCATTATGGACTATTGGAAAAACACTACGCAACCCAGCCACTACACGACCAAAATCAAAGCCAGTCACCGGTTTTAGGGTTTGGTTTGCCAGCCGAATACTGGTGCGAATATCCGTTAAATCATCACCAAATCTCGATGGATTATGGAGTCGTAACAGACTTGTATTATCAGGAAGGCTAAACTGAAACTGATAAATGCCCTGACGTCGCATTTGCTGGTATGCCAACTGAAATCCCTCATAAAGCTGATCACGCGCCATTGATTGACGCTGAGGATTCTGTGCCTCTATTAAGATCGACAAAACCTTAGGTTGCATAACATAGCTGTCAAAATAAGCTTGTTTGGCTTTTTGCTGCGCATTCAAGGTCGCTTGCCA
>NZ_JACUTY010000077.1 GCF_014859555.1 Thiomicrospira sp.
AATAAGTAGCCTTTAAGTCCCGCAGAATTTTATTCTGGGTTAATCGAGGTGCCCAGTTAAACGTGAGTCAAACATCAAAACGGAAAGATTTATGAGTTTACAAATTTACAATACCGAAACTCGTCAAAAGCAAGTTTTTAAACCGATTGAAGCCGGCAAGGTCAGCATGTATGTCTGTGGTGTCACGGTGTATGATTATTGCCACATTGGGCATGCACGGGTGATGGTGGTGTTTGACACGGTAGTTCGTCAATTACGTGCTTTGGGGCTAGACGTTAAATATGTGCGCAACATCACCGATATTGATGACAAAATCATCAAACGCGCGCTTGAAAACAAAGAGTCAGTGCAATCCTTAACCGAACGTTTTATTGGTGCGATGCACGAAGATGAAACCGCGTTAAACGTGTTGCGTCCAGACCAAGAACCGCGTGCGACTGATTACATTGACGCAATCAAAACCATGGTGAAAAGCCTAATTGATAAAGGCCATGCTTATGCGGCGGACAACGGCGACGTGTATTTTAAAGTCACCTCATTTGATTCCTATGGCCGTTTGTCGGGTAAAAAACAAGATGAACTCGAAGCTGGCGCACGTGTTGAAGTTAATCCACACAAACAAAACCCAATGGATTTTGTATTGTGGAAAGCGTCAAAACCCGACGAACCCGCTTGGGACTCAGAGTGGGGCCATGGTCGTCCGGGTTGGCACATTGAATGTTCGGCCATGTCAGAACAGTGTTTAGGTGAGCGTTTGGATATTCATGGTGGCGGTATGGACTTGCAGTTTCCGCACCATGAAAACGAAATCGCCCAGTCTGAATGTGCACACGGTGGTCAACATTATGTAAACACTTGGATGCACGTCGGTTTTGTGCGGGTTGATGATGAAAAAATGTCCAAGTCATTGAACAACTTCTTTACGATTAGAGAAGTCCTAAAAGACTACCACCCAGAAGTGATTCGTTATTTCTTATTGTCTAGTCATTACCGTAGCCCGCTAAATTATTCGCAGGAAAACTTGCAGGCGGCCAAAACCAATTTGGCACGCTTGTACACGGCTTTAGAAGCCGAAGCACCAGGCCTGGTGGCCAAAGACACTGAGTTTGAAAGCCGTTTTAATGCCGCAATGGAAGACGATTTTAATACGCCTTTGGCGATTTCTGTATTGTTTGAATTGGTTAAAGAAGTTAATAAAACCAAACGTGCTGATTTGGTGGCCTTATTGCAAAGCTTGGCTAACCGATTAGGTTTGTTAATGCAAACCCCTGAGTCCTTCTTTAAAGGATCAGCAGGCGAAGCGCAAGCGGGCTTGTCGGATGCCGATATCGAAGCCTTGATTTCAGAGCGAGCGCAAGCTAGACAAGATAAAAACTGGACTAGATCGGATGAGATTCGAGACCAACTGCTAGCCGACGGTGTGGAATTGTTAGATTCGGCACAAGGTACGAGCTGGCGTCGCCAGTAACAAAAAAGCTTAAAAGCTAAAAGCCACAATAAGGTTAAGCTTATATAGAACTAACTTATGTTGATATAAATTTATTTGACAGGTTGTTAAACTTTTTATACAATGCAGTCATTCATGTTTCTTCATGAGTATCCTCCTTTAGTTATCTTTTAATTGAGATACTATTTAAGCCCGGCCAAAATTGAGCCGGGTTTTTTTTCGCCTGAAAAAAGTCTGAAGGAATTGTTAACGCGCTGTTTAATCGAGTAGGGCTTGGTGATCGCCAGGCGAATGGATGGGAGGCATTAAGGTCTGAAGTTTTTGGGTTGGTTGATCTAGCAGGGTTTCAAATACCACCTTATATTCCATGATGGCTTTTACATACTTGCGGGTTTCGCTAAAAGGAATCGAATCAACCCACTGGTCGGCCGCCAGATTATGATGACCTTTTATCCAGTGATCCACCCGTTTTGGGCCGGCATTGTAAGCCGCAGTGGCCATCACTAAATGACCATTATAACGCGCTAATAGATAGGCTAAATAAGCGCTACCTAGTTCTATATTGGATTGAGCGTCGAGTAAATTTCGATATTGTTGGCGGCTATAACCCAATTTTTTGCCGACATATTGTGCGGTACCGGGCATCAGTTGCATTAATCCAACCGCGCCGGCGGATGAACGGGCGTGGGTTTGATAGGCGCTTTCACGGCGCATGATGCTGTAAATCCAGGCGGCTTCAATGTTGTTTTTGCTTGCATTCTGCATCACCGGTTCCTTATAAGGCGTTGGAAAGCGCAGTTCGAGTTGATCCCACTGTTTGGCTTGCGCCAGTGCTCGAATCGCAAAATTATGTTCTTGCCATTCATTGGCGACTTGAGCAATCGCCTGAATATCCTGTACCTCGGCATGACGAATTAAATGCTGCCATTCTCGGTGAGCATTAATGGACCAGTTGATACTTAATAAGTCTCGAATCAAAGCCAAAGCTGGATACTTTTGGTGGAGTTGTTTCAAACTTAATTGAGAAGAGGGTTGAGTATGATGCAGTTGATAATTCTGCCCCAATTGATCGGCCGCCAGAAAACCATAATAGTGGCGCTGTTGAGCCAAAGATTGATATATGCTTTTAGCCGCATCAGGCGCTTGTTGTTTATCTAAAGCACGAGCGGTCCAATAACGCCATTTTGGTTGATTTTGTTCATCTTCAGGCATTAAGTCGATCGTGGTGAGCAAATGTGGCCAGTCGGATTGACGCAGCGCAATTTGCGCCTGCCAACGCAAGGTATCCTTATCGCCACTGGTTTGGTGTAATGAGTTTAGGTGTGTTCTAGCTTCTGGCGCATTGCGATAGGCATAACGCAGGCTAATGATACGCTGTATTTTATGCTGTTCATCTGGGTGAATTCGATAACGTTGTTGATGCAGCACCAACAACTTAATTGCCGCTTCAGGTTGGCTATTAGCCAGCCTTTCTAGTGCTTGCAAAAAAATTTTTCGATTAATAAACGCGCTGGCTTGATTGGGTAATTGCAGGATCAGTTTTTGCGGATTTCGATAATAATCGATCCAGTGATTTAAGGCTTGTTGATCCGTTCGTGATAAATAAGGCATGAGCGATTGCGCCACGCTTAATTGATCACGTTGCATGGCCTGATCAATCTTTTGCCAGATTAACCATCCTGGTAACTCACCTAAACTGATTAATTGATCCTCAATCGGTTGGCATGCGCTAGGCAATTTGAGTTGTTTGAGCCAGACTTTTTGTAGCGATTCAATATCAATAGACTGGTATTCGAGCTGTGCTCGGGTGAAATAACATTGCTCTAAAAGGCTGAGATCGGTCTGAGGATATTTAATTAATAAATCCCAGCGTTCTTGCTGTCCTAGATAGTTCAGCCAGTGTTTGTGTAAGCTATTGGCCAGCGCAAGGTGCTGATAACGCTCAATATATTGTCGGATCGCTAGGTCAGGTGTTCGGTCAAAGTTCTCTAAGGTGTCTTGGTAAAGCAGTTGCGGGTAAAGGGGATGGTCTTGCAGTTGCGCTTTTAGCTTAGCGACTTGGAGACGATCACCGCTTTTTATGAATTCAACAGCGTCTAAAAACGTTTGTTGTTCAAGCGACCGAATTTGTGCTTGAGAGTTTGTCGAAAATAGCCACAAAAGAAGACCTATTCCGACCAAATAAGGCAAGAGGGAGGAGAGGGTGTTTGTGCGAGCTAAGCTAGCTATCATTTGGGATGCGTAACACTTGTCCTGGTCTTAAGAATTCATTTTGTGACAGCTTGTTATGTTTTTTTAGGGTTTCGCTGTTTATGTTAAACGCACGCGCAATATCCCATAAGGTGTCGCCACGTTTTACAGTGTAAAGGTCAGGCGGGCCAGATCGCCAGATCGTTAATTCAGTACCCGGGCGCAAGGTGTTAGCGCTGCTGATTCTATTCCAACGCGTCAAGTCTTGAATCGTGACTTGATAACGGCGTGCAATTAACCATAAACTTTCGCCATCTTTCACTGTGTGCTGCACCGTGTGGCCGTATTTATTGCTGCGAATTTCTAAACGTTGGCCAATGCGAATGTGGTCACGTGGATTTAAATTGTTCCACTGTGCCAGTTGTGAACTATCCAAACCATAATAGTTTGAGATTGTCCAAAGCGACTCACCACGTTGAACATAATGCGTGCGGAAACTTTTATTATTTGAATCGTCGCTGTCGTTGTTGGTCGTATTTTGAGCCAGCTGGGTATGCAGGTGTGCTTGAGAAGCCGGGATCGGAATCAATAACGTGCGGCCCGCTCGAATCATGTTGCCTTTGATGTTATTAAGGCGACGAATTTCACCGATTGAGGTGCTGTAGCGCTGCGCAATCGTCCCCAAGCTGTCACCGGCGACAATGTGGTGTCTTTGCCAGCGAATGTTAAATATGTCATCTGTGTTTTCGGCCAGTTTTTGTTCAAATGCATCCTTATGTGATAAAGGAATTAACAAATGATGGGGGCCATCAGGCGGCGTCACACTTTTTAAATAACCGGGGTTTAAGTGCTTCATAATGTCCTTCGACAAACCGGCCATTTCAGCCGCCTTGTTTAAGTCCATTTGGCGATCAAGCTCAATGTAAGTCAAATAAGGTTCATTTGGTATATCGTGAATATCTAAGTTATATTTTTCACGATTTTTGATCAAATAACTCACGGCTAAAAGTTGCGGTACATAATGGCGAGTTTCGCGTGGCAAATAAGGACGAATCGTCCAGTAATTGATTTCAGCATTCGGATCGGCGCGTTTTAAACGTGCGGTGGCCTGTTGGATACGGCCATAACCGGCGTTATAAGAAGCGAGTGCTAAAAACCAGTCGTTGTTATTGGTTCTATATAAGCTTTCTAAAAAATCTAACGCGGCATGGGTGCTCATGTAGACATCTTGTCGACCATCAAACCACCAGTCCTGCTTTAAGCCATAAATGCGACCGGTGCTTGGAATAAATTGCCATAATCCACCGGCACGTTTACTGGAAAGTGCATAAGGATAAAATGCACTTTCAATAATCGGTAACAACGCCAGTTCGTAAGGTAAATCGCGATTGCGGATTTCATCCATAATGAAATACAAATAAGGCTGGGCACGAACCGAAACACGTTCTAAATGTTTTGTGTTGTTAAGGTAAAAAGCCAGGTAATTTTGGTAGCTTTCGTGGTGTGTTTCTATTAAATGGAATTGATCGGCGAGTTCATCCCAAATTTCCGTGTGGGGTAATGGGGTAGCCAGTTGTAATGGGAAAGGCTCGATTTCTCTCAAAATAGACCGTTCAAATTCAGCTTCGGCCTGGTCAGTATTTAAGTCAGTTGGGATTAGAATGTCGCTATTGACGGGATTTTCTTGGCTTGCTGGCGAGCTAGATGTCTGAGTTAAGCTTTCACAGCCGCCGATAGCTAATAAAACTATAGATAACAAAATTAGGCGTAAAACTGGCGTTTTGTGGCGGGTTATCATCATGAAATTAAGTAGCAACATTTAATTAGTTATTCATCGAGTTCACCGGTGGCATCCAGTGCGTCCTTCCAAGCTCGCAATTCAGCAAATAGCTTTGGCGGTGCCATTTTAGGTGACCCCTGCCCACAATGCTGTGCAATATTAACTGATAATGGCGTTTGATCAAAGTGTAAAAAAGGATTAGTGTGTTTTTCAGTCAATAATTTTGACGGCACACAGGGTTTATTCACCTGGGTGTCGGCTCGAACTTGATCGCGGCGCGCCCGAATATCGGTATTGTCCGGTTCCGCAATAACAGCAAAATTCATATTAGCTAAGGTATATTCGTGACCACAATAAACCCAAACATCGGCCTCGATAGCGCGCAGTTTTAACAGCGACTCGGTCATTTGTTCGGCGGTTCCTTCAAATACTCGGCCACAGCCGCCAGCAAATAAAGTGTCGCCACAAAATAAAACCTGGTCATTAAAATACGCAATGTGATCCAGCGTATGACCGGGCGTTTCAAGCACATTTAAGGTTTCACCACCGACTTGGATTTTATCACCTTGTTTTAAGGAATCCGTAATATAGGTTTTATTGGTTAAATGACCCGCATACACACGTGCTTGCGGAAATTCGGCTAATAAATCTTCCACGCCATGAGTATGATCCCAGTGGTGGTGAGTCAGTAAAATGCCCTGTAGTTGCCATTGATTTTGTTTAATTAATTTGAGCAGCGGTTGGCTTTCGCCTGGGTCCACTACCCAGATGTTTTTTTGCTGGGTGATGATCCAAATATAATTGTCTGACAGTGCATTTAAGCCTTGTACTTGCATGGTTCGCTCTCTTACATTGTAATTGTGTTGATGGGGCAAAGCTAGGATTCACCAGGCCTGGTTGTTACAATACGGTATAATTGATTCTAAGTCTTTCAATGGCGTTGTGTAAACCTAAGTTTTGTTTGCAAGCGAGTTTTAAATCCAGTTTGAGTTCGCGAGATTAAACAATA
>NZ_JACUTY010000144.1 GCF_014859555.1 Thiomicrospira sp.
GCCAACCAATTCAAAACTCAAAATTAAGAATTAAACATTCGCCCAAGCGCCTCATCCATTGTTACCACTGGCTTCCAACCCAGCAAATCTTGCGCTTTAGAACTATCCACTTGCAAATTGCCAAACAACCGATCCGCCACCGCACCCTTACCCAATAACCGCGCGGCAAACCGCATAACCCCTACTGGCACTGGCCATAACCGAGACTTTACACCACACGACTTTGCCACCTTGCGCAACAACTCGGTAGTGGATACATCTACCCCATCAGAGATTAAAAATACCTGGTTTGCGGCTTTTGGCGAGCGCTGGCGATCAGCGCACAAGGCAATAAAATCCACCAAATTATCCAACGCCACCAGCGAACGTGCATTACGCACCGCACCCAAAGGCAAGGGCACACCCTTGCGAACCCAATTCACCATCGAAGCAAAATTGCCTTTCACATTCGGCCCATACACCAAAGGCGGACGAATAATCACCACCTCCATGCCAGTTTGTTGTGCAATTTCTAACAAACCCTGCTCGGCTTCATACTTAGACAACCCATAAGGATCAGTCGGCACAAACTTATCATCAGGAGTAAAAATTGTAACCCCCTCACCCTTGATGGGAATCGAAGAAACGCCTAAAGCGGTCGAGGGCTGGGGTGAGGGTGAAAATGTCCCCTCACCATTCACCTTAACCGAACTCACAAACACAAACCGCTTAACCCCGGCCTGCGCCGCCAAACGCGCCAAAACCAACGTCGCATCACGATTCACCTTGCGATACTCCGCCAAAGGATCAGCCACCTCATCCCGCATAATATGCGCCCGCGCCGCCGCATGCACCACCACATCACAACCATCAATCCCCCCTCCCTTGATGGGAGGGGGTTGGGGGGAGGGTGAATTATCGGTTGAGTATGCTTCAGCCAAAGCACCCAAATCCCCCACAACCTTCTCAACCCCATCCGGCAACCCAACCGACTCACTGCGAACCAAAGCCTTAACCTCAACCCCATCCGCAACAAAACGCTGCAACAAAGCCGCACCCACAAACCCGGTAGCCCCGGTTAAAAACAAATTCATAACTTACCGCACTATAAAAAATTAAAAACCCAAAATATAACTCGTTCCCACTGTCC
>NZ_JACUTY010000078.1 GCF_014859555.1 Thiomicrospira sp.
TACCATGATCAAAGACCCACAAGTATTTAAAGCGCTATTAATTTGGCATCGTAAACGCACCAATCAAAAACCGAAAGGTCACTGATAACATTGGAGGTTTTTAGGCGTTAGTTGTTAAAAAACACCGCTTAAAAGTCAGAATATGATTAAAATACATAGATAGTCCAAGTCTCGCCAGTCATTTGGTTTAAAGGGGTATCGTGTTTTTTCCTAAGTTATCACAAGTCGCTACGCAGGATGTGATCACAATTAGTGATGATCATACCATTCAGCAAGCGCTGCATTTAATGCACGAACACCAGATTCGTGATGTGATTGTTACCGGTGCCGCTGGTTTAAGAATCCTGACGGCTAAAGAGCTGATCCAGTTTCAAGTCACGAAACGGTCATTTGATACCCCACTGCACCAGACCAACCTTAATTTTGTTCCCCAATTATCGGCCGATGACAACGTTTTAGATGGCTTAGCTATTATCAAAAACCATCCGGATGAACACCTATGCCTGGTTGATGAAAATCAAAAGCTGGTGGGGGTGGTGAGTTATAGTGATTTGGCCTCTTGTTTGGATACGCAGGCATTATTAGAAACCAAGTTAATTGGTGATCTAATTCGCTTAAGCCAAATTATTCGGGTTGCACCAGATGATTCGGTCAAATCCGTGTTTAGCCATCTAAATCAAGCCAGTCAGTCAGCGGCGATTGTCGAAGATAGCCAAACTCACCCCGTCGGTATCATTACTCAAAGCGATATTATTCGGTTATTGGATCAAAATAGTGATTTGAACCAGTCTATAAAACACGCGATGACTTCGCCCTTAATTACGTTCCCAGAAAGCATGACGCTACCTGAGGCTTTGATGATCAGCCGTAGCCGACAGATTAAGCGTTTAGTGGTGGTGAATGAACATGGTTATATCAGTGGTATCTTGCATCAAAAGGATTTGGTGGCGGTGGTATATCAGGACTGGAGCGACCGATTATTGCATCAACGTGCCAGGCTTAAACGTGAGCGTGATCTATTTGCGACCGGGCCGGTATCGGTTCTGATTTGGCGTGCGATGGATGGTTGGCCGATTGAGTTTGTATCAGAAAATATTAAATCCATGTTGGGTTTTGCGCCCAGTCAGTACACACAAGCCGGGTTTGATGTTTCAAGCTTAGTGTACGTGGAGGATTTAGCCCGTGTTCAGCAAGAGTTAGCTCAGAATATTCAGCAAAAACGGCCAAGCTGGGAACAACATTTCCGTGCAGTCGATCATAAAGATCAGGTTCACTGGCTGTATTGTTATACCCGAGCCGAATACGACCTGAATAACCAATCAGATAAACTCTACAGTTATTTACTTGACCAAACCGAACAGGTTGAAACCAAACAACAGCTGCAGGACATCAAACAACGTTTCGCATCAGTGGCGAGCCAATCGGGACAAGTAATTTGGGAGATAGACCGAAACGGTTTATATACCTATATTAGTCCAACAGTTGAAAATGTATTGGGTTATCAACCGCATGAGCTTATCAACAAGGTTCACTACTACGATTTGCACCCTGAGGAGGGCCGAAAGGCGTTTAAAGAGTCGACTTTAGCCTGTTTAAAAGCCGGTGATTCGGTCAATGAATTTGAAAATGTGGCGGTGCATAAAAAGGGTCAATGGGTCTGGTTGAACACCAGTGGCCAAGCCATTTTTAATTCGGCGGGACAAGTGGTGGGTTATCAAGGTGTGGTTAACAATATCAGCGCACGTAAACAAGTTGAGCAAACACTACAGCAAAGTGAAGAGCGCTGGCGTTCGGTTTTAGAAGGCACAGACCAAGGTGTATGGGACTGGGATGTTCATAAGGATAAAGTCTACTTTTCAGCCAAGTGGAAACAACTACTGGGCTACGAGGAGGACGACATATTAGATCAGCTGTCTGAGTGGGAGGATCGCGTTCATCCAGAGGACCGCTCAAGCGTGATTGCGGGCTTGAAAGCGCATTTAGAGGGACAAAGCGACTTTTATGAAAGCACGCACCGTATGCTCTGTAAAGACGGTCGGTATAAGTGGGTGTTGGATCGGGGGCGTGTGATTAAGCGTGATCATCAAGGCAAGCCGCAACGTGTGATCGGAACACACACGGATGTAGATAAACAGTACCAAGAAAAGCAACGCCTCAATCGCATCGCTGAAAACGTGCCTGGTATGATTTATCAGTTTGTTACCTATGAAGATGGTCGTAGTGCTTTTACCTATTCTAGCCCGGGTATTCGTGATCTGTATGAGCTGGATCCCGAACAGGTGGTGAAAGATGCCAGCTTATTGTTTGAAAAAATCCACTCGGACGATTTAGATCGAATGAAAGCCAGCATTGAGCAATCAAAACAAAACTTGAGTATTTGGCACCAAGAGTTCCGCGTGCGTTTGTCCGATCGAGAAATTTGGGTAGAGGGCCAAGCCACGCCTTCCAAACAAACGGATAATAGCGTTGTCTGGTATGGGTTTAGCCAGGATGTCACCGAGCGCAAACAAAACCAGCAAAACCTATTAGAAAGTCAGAAACGCTTAAATAAAGCGCAAGAAATGGCCAAAATCGGCAGTTGGGAATTGGACTTAAACCGTAATAACTTAACGTGGTCGGATGAGATTTTTTATATTTTAGAACTTCCCCCGCAGTCGGTTGCGCCAACCTACGAGTTTTTTTTGGAGAAAGTACACCCTGAAGATAAAGTGATGTTTGAGAATGCTTATAAAGACTCGATCGAGCAACACAAAAAATATGAAGTCAATCATCGTATATTGATGTCGGATGGTCGCGTCAAGTGGATGCGTGAAGTGGGTGAACACGACTATGCGTCCAACGGTCAACCAATTCGCTCGAATGGCACCATGCAAGATATTACCCAGCAGGTCGAAATTGAAACCAAACTTAAATTGAGTCAAACCCAGTATCAGGATATTGTTGAAAGCCATCCTTATTACATTAGCCGTTATTTACCAAATGGCCGCCTGCTGTTTGTCAACAAAGCTTTGGCCGAATTTTTTGGACTCACGCCAGAAGTTATGCCGGGCATGGTGTGGATAAGTTTTTTATTTGAAGCCCAACAAGCCATCGCTTGGCAGAGTTTGCAAAACTGTACGCTTGATGAGCCCAGCCAAAACTTTGTCTGCACTTTGTACCGTAAAGACGGTTCAATTCGTACCATCCGCTGGCATCACCGCGCCTTTTTTGACGGTAAAGGACAAGTCAGTCATTTCCAATCGGTCGGTTTTGATATTACCGAACAGTTAGAAGCCGAGGAGGCGATTAAGCTGGCTCGGCAACAAGCCGAAGCGGCCGACCGTGCTAAGTCAGAATTTTTGGCGAATATGAGCCATGAAATTCGTACGCCGATGAACGCTATTTTAGGTTTGAGCGAACTTGCGTTAAATCAAGACCTAAGCAAGCTCACACGCAGCCAGTTAAATAAGATTCTGCAGTCCGGCCGTTCTTTATTGGGTGTGTTAAATGATATTTTAGACTTTTCTAAAATTGAGTCTGGGCACTTAAATATAGAGCGTCAGCCATTTTGGTTTGATGGTGTATTGGATCAGTTGTCCAACTTATTTAGTGATGCGGCTGAGCAAAAAGGGCTAAGTTTGGTTTGGGATATTGATCCCAGCTTAGCGCAAGCTTATAGAGGTGATGATCTGCGTTTACGTCAGATACTTATGAACTTACTGAGCAATGCAATTAAATTTACCTCGCAGGGCGAAGTGCGATTAAAAGTTGAGTTGGACAATCAACATCATAAACTCGCATCTAATCAGACTTGTTTAAGTTTTAAAGTGATCGACACCGGCATTGGCATGACGCCGATTCAACAAGCTAATTTATTTAAGCCATTTAGTCAGGCAGATAATACCATTACAAGGCAACATGGCGGCTCTGGATTGGGGCTGGTCATCAGTCAGCGCATGGCTCAAGCCATGGGCAGCCCCGGTATTATTATTGACAGTCAACCAGCGAAAGGCAGTTGTTTTTATTTTGCCATGCCATTTGAAATTTGCTCAGACGAGGAAATAAATGAGCTAAGCCAAAGCATGATTCAATTGTCAATCCAGAAAAAAAGTTTGTCTGGCGACATATTATTGGTAGAAGATAACCTCATTAACCAAGAAATAGCCTTGAGTATGTTACGCATTATGGGGCTCAATGTTGATGTTGCGCAGAACGGCCAGCAAGCACTTGAGCTAGCAAAAAAACAGCATTTTGATGCGATTTTGATGGATGTTCAAATGCCTATTATGGATGGCTACCAAGCTACAAGAGCAATACGTGAGTTTGATCAAACGACACCAATTATTGCGTTAACGGCGGCGGCGATGATCGAGGATCGCACTAAAGCTTTGGATTCCGGTATGAATGCCCATCTAGGAAAACCGATTGATAGCGCACAACTGTATCATACGCTGAGCCAATGGTTGGTTGACTTACCGCCCCACGTCCACCAAGAAACCTCGGACATGTCGCTACAGAAAATTGACGGCTTTAATTTGGTTAAAGGATTAGCTCAACTGCAAGGCAATCAATTGTTGTATGAGAAACTCTTGACCCAATTTTCGGCTCAGTTAGGCGGCGAATTTGCTCAATTACCGATCGCCTTAAAAAACCTAGAGAAAGCTGACGATGAAACCATGTGGTTAAAGGCTGAAACCTTAGCACATGGGCTCAAAGGCGTAGCCTCGAACCTGGGAGCGCAAGATTTGACGGAGTTAGCGGCACGCATAGATGGCTTAGTTAAGAAGCGTCAACCTGCCCAAGCACGTTTGATTAAAGCGTTAGATACGGCGATGAAGCAAGCCCAGAAGTCAATTGATGGCTGGCTAGCGGCCAAGGGCTGCGAACCAACTCTTAATGTCAGTCAAGTTAACTTGGAAAAAGCACGTGCCATGTTAAGTACGTTGTTATCCTCGGTTCAAGCAAGTGAATACATTAATACCGATACGTTAACGGCATTTTTTAGTTTGCTGCCAGAAGCATTAACGCGAGATCAACAGGAACTTGAGCAGGCCTTGCAGCGTTTTGATTTTACGCACGCCGAACATTTGCTAGCCTCTATTTCATCGCAGCTTAAACTCGAAAACACCGATTATAAGGACGTTGCATATGAATGATAACGAACCGCAACATAGCTTACTCATCGTGGATGACATGACATCCAACATCCAAGTATTGGCGAATGCGTTGCAAGACGACTATCGGATTAAAGTTGCCACCAGCGGTCAAAAAGCGATTGAGATTGCCAACTCGGATAATCCGCCTGATCTTGTTTTATTGGATATCATGATGCCCGAAATAGATGGTTATGAAGTGTGTCGAGAGCTTAAGTCGAACCCTAAAATCAGCGGAATTCCGGTTATTTTTGTGACCTCGTTAAATGAAGTGGACGAAGAAGAGCGCGGCCTAAATTTAGGCGCGGTGGATTATATTACCAAGCCCTTCCATCTGCCAATTGTTAAAGCGCGAGTGCGAAACCATTTAAGCCTTAAGCTGAAAACTGATCTGTTAGAAGAGTTGTCGCATATTGACGGCTTAACACACATTGCAAACCGTCGGCATTTTGATGCGTTTATGAGCAAACAGTTGCGCCGAACCCAGCGTTCAGCGCAACCCACCACTGTTATTATGATTGACGTTGATTTCTTTAAACCCTATAACGATAATTATGGTCACGGTTTGGGAGATGACTGCTTGGTTCAAGTTGCCCGAGGCATGCGTTTAGTGATTAAGCGGCCGAATGACTTATTGGCGCGTTATGGGGGTGAGGAGTTTGCGGTGATTTTGCCGGAAACACCTTTGGATGGGGGATTACAAGTTGCGAACGAACTGCATCAAGCGATCTCGGAGTTAAATTTAAAACACGAGTTTTCTGACGTGGCTGATCATGTCACCATCAGTATAGGCGTCGCGACCAGCGTGGTCACTGATGATGCCCAAGTTCAAGCGCTGCTTAAACGCGCGGATGCGGCACTTTACCAAGCTAAACATAACGGTCGAAATCAAGTGGTAATCGGATAAGTTAAACCACCAGGCCTGGTGGTTTAGGCTTGGGCGCTTAACGGGTTTCGGTTAGAATAAGCGAACTT
>NZ_JACUTY010000079.1 GCF_014859555.1 Thiomicrospira sp.
TATGAAACGCAGCATTTGGCATTCCGATTATCAATCTCTTCGACAGGTCTTAAAGCAAATACGACTTGAGGCGGGCTATACCCAAACGGAACTGGCGCTGAAGTTGGAAAAGCCGCAGAGTTTTGTCGCTAAGTACGAAAATGGCGACCGGAATTTAGATTTTTTAGAAGTATTGGATATTTGCCAGCTTTGCGGTATTTCAGCAGATATGTTTATTCAGCGTTATCAAACTTTACGAAAAACTCATTAACCACCAGGCCTGGTTTAGTTTTTCGATTGATAATTTTTAGCTTTGAAAATGGCCATAATGAAGATTAGTTCTTCCGCTACACGATAAACAACCGTGTAGCCTTTAAATGTCATTTGACGATATGCCTTATCAGTGTGGTATTGACTTAACTTATAACTAAAAGGCTGTTCGGGAATTAAATCGATTTTATCGAGTAGTTTTTTGATAAAAATACGTGCATTCTGTGATGAATCAAGCGAAATGTAATCTTTGTTTGTTGCAAATCCGATAGTGCGGTATCGGTAAACTTAATTTGCCTCTTCATTAGCCAATTAAATTCTGTCTGACTTCTTCAGAACTATGCGTGCGATTGAATTGGATATCTTGTTCAGCCATCGCTAACTTTTGTTTGATTTCTGTTTCGTTAAGTTCAATATCATCAATTTTTACTGATTGATTAGGTAACTGGTTTAGAAAGTCCAACACCTTCTGCGAAACGGAATCATCCATGGTGAGTTTGATCGAAAGCATGTTTTAACTCCATGATTTTGCATAGGGTTTTAATTATAGCATTAACTGGATCTGCGCCGTTAATACTGCCACCAGGCCTGGTGGTTAGGAGGAGCAGCTTAATTTTTGGCCTTTTAGGTGGCTGTGGGGTGGTTGGATCCATGGTTGCCATTCGGGGTTTTCTGTAAAGGGGGAGGCTAGCCATTGGCGCCAGGTATCGACGATTTCGCGGTCGCCTTTTTCGGCTTGTTCGATGATGTGTTGCGCGATGTAGTTGCGTAATACTAGAGCCGGATTGGTTTTTAGTATCAACTCTTTTCTTTCGGATTCAGACAGGGTTTCTTGCTTTAATCTTTGTTTGTAATCGAACAACCAGGCCTGGTAGTCGTCGCTGGTGGGCCAAATATCATGGGGCTGATCTAAGTTTGCCAAACTGCGCATAAATACGTGATAATCGACTTTATGTTTGTCTAGGCAAATTAATAGGTCAGCGATTAAAAGTTTGTCTTTATCTTGCGGATTGGTTAAGCCGAGTTTAGCGCGCATTAAATCCACATAATGTTGATTGTAGGTTTCTACATAGTCGTTGAGACAATTTTGACGAATGTCGGCTGATTCGATCAGCGGCTCAAACGCTTGCGCCAGCACTTGGCTATTCCACAAACCAACATTGGGTTGTTCGTTATAAGCATAACGCCCGCCAGTGTCGGTGTGGTTGCAAATATAGCCGATTTTAAAGTCGTCCATAAACGCATAGGGGCCAAAATCGAAGGTTTCGCCAAGAACCGACATGTTATCGGTATTCATTACGCCATGATTAAAGCCGACACTTTGCCAATGCGCGATCATGCGTGCCGTGCGTTGTAGGATCAACTTTAGTAGAGTTTCATAAGGCTTGGGTTCAGATGCGCATTCTGGATAGTGGTGTTTGATTACATAGTCGGCCAGGGTTTGGCTGTGTTGTGGGCTTTGGCTGGCAGCCCATTCAAAATGGCCGAAACGAATATGGGTGGGCGTGACACGTATCATCATGGCGCGCGGTTCGAGCGCTTCACGCCAAACCTGTTCGTCGCCGCTCACAATCGCTAAAGCGCGCGTGGTGGGCACACCTAAAGCGTACAAAGCTTCGGAAGCCAAATATTCTCGAATCACCGAACGGAGCACCGCTCGTCCATCACCTCGGCGAGAGTAGGGGGTGCGTCCAGCGCCTTTTAAATGCCAATCAAACCGTTCATTTTTTGGGGTTTGCCATTGGCCTAATAAAATCCCGCGCCCATCGCCCAAGTCTGGATTGTAATAACCAAATTGATGCCCCGTATATTTTTGCGCCAAGGCGGTCATACCCTCAATAATTTGGCCGCTGGTGATGTCTAAAATGGTTTGGTCGGGCAGGTTGATTTGGTGCAGCTTAATTAAATCACGGTTTAACGCCACCAAATGCGCTTGAGCGAGCGGTTCGGGGGCTAAACTTGTGTAAAAATCAGCGGGTAAGTCGAGATAGGTTTGCGTAAAGGACATAAAAAATAACCAAGTTAATAACTGAGTAAAAAGCTTGGTTATAGCTTAGAGGGTTTTAGGCGGTTATGCAATCGCGTTAAATCATATAGCCCGACATCGACAATAAAATTAACGCCAATATTAAGCTGGGGAGAATACGTTTGATATTAAAGTGGGTGGATTCATAAATATAACGACCATATACCCGTGCGTTTCTCGAACCTTTTTGGTCCCACTGGTGCATATCACGCAGTTCGTTGGTCATTTTTCTAACCAGCATTCTGTTTTCCGGTGGCAAGCCATTCACCACTCGGTTAATAACTTGATCATCGTACAGAGAAAGTTGATTGGCTAGACGTTTGAAGTCTTTTACTTTGGCCATTTCAGCCGCAATTTCAGCGTCACTTTTTTTCATTAAACCGCTAATAGCTGAAAATTCAGAGATGCGCTTTGATGTCATAGTAAGGCCCTCAGAAAAAAAAGAATAAATAGATTTGTTTGATTAATTTAATTTTAGTTGGTGTGCGCTCGAAGATCAACCCTGGGGATTTGATTGTGCGCAAGTTTTGGTGATTTTTAAAACCGAGTGATTAAAAACTTAGCCAAACTAGCCAACAGGCCAAGCCTAGAAAGATCAGAGCACTGATGCGGTTCATCCAAAGCTGTCTTTTAGGATTCAGTAGTCGCGTTTGTAAGCGGGCGGCAACAAAGGCATAACTTAATAAAACCAGGCTTAAAGCCACGCCAATTAAACCGATCAGCAAGAGACCATCGGCAAAACTTAAATGGGTGACATCCACAAAAGCCGGTAAAAAGGCGAGATAGAAAAATACCGGATTAGTAAGGCTCACCGCAATCCCGGCTAAGAAATCATGGCGAGAGTCGGGAGGCGTTTGGGAGACTTTTAAAATGGGTCGATGCCAGTTTTGCCAACCTAGCCAGGCTAAAAATAATGCACCTAATAACTGCAAAACCACCAGGCCTGGTTGCGACCAATGCGCCATTAAACTCAGGCCGCTGAGGCTTAAGATTAACACTAAAATATCCATTATAACAATGCCCGCTACCACCCAGAAACCAGCACGAAAACCACTTTGGAGGCTGCGTGTAACCGTTAATACAACCCCTGGACCTGGTGTGGCGGCGATAATGATTAAGGCTAAAGTAAGGCTGATTAAGCTAGTCAATGACATAAATTAGCTGGGTTATTCATCGAGTAGTTGTTGGATGCGTTCAATGTGATGCGGCTGATCCCACTCGGTTCCACCAAACAAGGCGTAGCGAATTTTACCTTTTTTATCAATTAGATAGGTGGTTGGGTAAGCCATGATGCGCCAGTCTTTAATCGCTTGGCCTTGCGGGTCAAGCAAAACCGGGAAGTTGACCGGATTGGCTTTTAAAAAGGGCTCAAAATCTTCAAGTTGTTCGGCTAAATTAACGGCTAAAATTTCAAAATTTTGGTCGTTAAGTTGGCTTTTTAGGCGTGTCATCGACGGCATTTCATGCAAACAAGGCGGGCACCAACTTGCCCAGAAGTTTAGCAACACAACTTGACCTTTAAGATCGTCCAACGACAACGAACCGCCAGCGTATTTTGGTAAGCTAAGCGGGCGATTTTGTGGGCCAGAGTAAGGCTGTAAAACTTCTTTTGCACTCGATGTAGTTGTAATGGGCGCACGGGTTTCGGCTGTAAGCACGGGACTTTGGCGAGCTTTGGTCATATAAGGGGTTAGCAATTGCATCGCTTGGCGCAATTGGTTGGCAAAACCGGTGCTGTAGTCGTTTTCAATCGCTAAGGCATCGGCTCGAAAATAAAACCGATCGCGAACTTGGGGCAAGAGTTGCAAAAACACCGGACTACCGGATTGGGCAAGGTGTGTTTTTAATTCGGTCAATTGCCAACGCCAAGGTGAAAGTTCGGCTTGCAATACAAAGCTGGGTAGATTGAGGTGTTGAGTGGCGGGCCAATATTGCGCTGGCTCACCTGGGGTGGGGGTTTCGAGATACAAGTTAGGATTAATCAGAATTAAGCCCAGGTTTTCTTGTGGGGTTTGCTGAAACGAAACTAAGCCACGCACGGCTAATTGGGCGGCTTTATTGGCCGCCACAATAAATAAAGGCAGGCCGTCTTGGTGTGCTTGCTCTAAGATCTCGGCCAGCCACTCGGTTGGCACTTTATCCACCGCACTCGGGGTGGGGGATAAAAATAAGGCTTCATACACATCCACTTGCCAGCTTTCAAAACCGTATTTTGAAAGTGTTTGGGCGAGTTGTTTTTCTTGCGGCAACAGGCCGTATTCCGAAGGCAGCCATAAAATGCGCGCCACGGGCTGCTCGGTTTGGGTGACTTGTAGGCTAATTTGGCTATCGCTTAAATTCAGGCTTTGCGCCTGAACGCTATAAACCCCAGTACATAAAATTAAGATAAAACCGAACTTAAACCACCAGGCCTGGTGGTTGGTATTGCCGGTTTTTGTTAAGGCTTGCGAACTTGTCATGAGCATCATACTTTAAATATTATTTGTCTGTGACAAACTTTAGCACATTGCCATTAATGCAATAACGTTTATAAGTCGGTGCGGGGCCATCATCAAACACATGACCTAAATGAATGCCCGAGCTGGCACTTCGTACTTCGACCCGAGTCATGCCGTGGGCACGATCTTCGTGATAAGTGATTGCACCATCCAGCGGGTTAAAAAAGCTCGGCCAACCCGACCCGCTTTCAAATTTAGTATCGGTACGAAATAGCGGGGCGCCGGTAATCGGATCAACAAATACGCCAGGGCGTTTTTCATCTAAATGCGAACCGGTAAACGGACGTTCTGTGCCTTGTTCAAACGCAATGCGTTGTTGTTCAGGTGTGAGGAGCTCAAAACCTAGCCATTGCCAAAAGCGTTGTTGGTCGCCGTTATAGCCGGTATAACGTGAGACTTCTTGACCATTTTTAAATAACACGATGGTAGGCGTTGCAAACAGAGGCTTGCTTAATTCCCAACCCTTCGGTGCTTCCGGCGATAAGCTGGTGGTGACGGCGACATCGGCTTGCCAATTTTGCAGAATGTCGGCTTTAAATAAATCACAGAAGGCGCAATCTATGGCTTCAAATACGATTAATTGTTGCGTTTGATTTAAGTCATCGCTAGACAAAGGGGCAACAGACGCTTGCGGTTTTGTTTGAGCTTCTGCACCAGGGTAAGGCACGTTGGTGCCGCCTAGGCCACAATAGCCATTTGGATTTTTTTGCAAATAATTTTGGTGATAGTCTTCCGCCGCGCTGTAATTTTGCAGCGCAGCGATGTCGGTGGTGATCTGACCCAATCCGGCTTGGCTTAAGGCTTTTTGATATTCGTTACGCGTAGCTTCGGCCAGTTGACGTTGTTGATCGTTTGCAAAATAAATCGCACTGCGGTAGTTGGAACCCACATCGTTGCCTTGTCGATCTCCCTGAGTCGGGTTGTGGTTTTCCCAAAACTGAATCAGCACTTGCTCGAGACTGACTTGGCTAGGGTCAAAAAACACTTTGACCACTTCGGCATGGTTGCGTAAATTGGCATTCTGGCCGCGTTGCAAGGCACGTTCGTGCTGCAAAATCGCCTCATAGCTGGCTTCAATGTCGCCATTTGCGTAACCGCTTTCAACATCGAGCACGCCTTCTAACTCGCCCATGCGGCGTTCTGCGCCCCAAAAACAGCCCATGCCAAATACAATGGATTCTAAATTGGAATTAGATGATTTCGACGATGACATAGTTTGCTCCTGAGCGCAGCCACC
>NZ_JACUTY010000018.1 GCF_014859555.1 Thiomicrospira sp.
CGAAGAAGTGACCTTTAAGCCCCGCCCGCAGGGGCTTAGCCAAGTTTCTCAGCTCGGCGTTGTGAACCTTTGCAAGGTCTAGACATTCCTTCAGGTTCACGCCTTGATCTGAAAAACTTGGCGTTGCCAGAATGAATCAGGGGTTAATCGAGGTGCCCGTTTGTAAAAAAACGCATAAATGGATCACCAGGCCTGGTGGTTGGTTGAGTTAAAGGAGAGTTTGTGAGTCAAGCGTACAATTCGGCAGAAATTGAAGTTTTAACAGGACTGGACCCTGTCCGTAAACGCCCTGGTATGTACACCGATACCACTCGCCCCAATCATTTAGCCCAAGAAGTTATCGATAACAGCGTCGATGAAGCCTTAGCTGGCCATGCTTCCGAAATTAATATTACACACTATGCCGATGGCTCGGTGAGCGTCGAAGATAATGGCCGCGGCATGCCGGTCGATATTCACCCAGAAGAAGGGGTGTCGGGTGTCGAAGTTATATTAACGCGTTTGCACTCCGGTGGTAAATTCTCCAATAAAGCCTATCAATTTTCCGGTGGTTTACACGGTGTGGGGGTGTCGGTTGTAAATGCGTTATCCAAACGTGTTGAAGTCGAAATTAAACGCAATGGTGAGCAATATGCGATTGCGTTCGAACACGGTGTGTTGGTTGAACCGTTAAAAGTAACTGGCAAAGTTGCCAAAAAAACCAGTGGTACACGATTGCGTTTTTGGCCGGACGCTTCGTTTTTTGATACACCTAAATATGCATTAAGTCGCCTTAAACACTTATTAAGAGCCAAAGCCGTTTTATGTCCCGGTTTAACGGTTAATTTTTTAGATGAAGTCAGTGGAGAGCAAACCAGTTGGCATTATGAAGACGGTTTAAGAGATTATTTAAATCAATCTTTAGAAGGCTTGGAGCGTTTGCCACTAGAAGGTTTTGTGGGCACTCAGTCCTCGGATAACGAAGCCGCATCTTGGGCGATTGCCTGGTTAGAAGAACCGCATGAAGCGCTCAACGAAAGTTATGTAAACCTTATCCCTACACCGCAAGGTGGTACACACGTAAACGGGCTGCGCCAAGGCATCACCGATGCGGTACGCGAGTTTTGTGAGTTTCGCAATTTGATCCCTCGTGGGGTCAAATTGTCGCCGGATGACGTGTGGCAGAATGTCGCGTTTGTGTTGTCGGCTAAACTTCGCGACCCGCAATTTGCGGGGCAAACAAAAGAACGGTTGTCTTCACGTGAATGCGTGCCGTTTATTTCGGGCGTGGTGAAGGATGCCTTGAGTTTGTGGCTAAACCAGCATACCGGAATTGCCGAAAAAATTGCCGAATTGGCGATTAATAATGCGCAAACCCGTAATAAAAAAGCCCGCCAAGTCTTGCGTAAAAAAATCACTTCTGGTCCCGCCTTGCCGGGCAAATTAGCCGATTGTACCGAAACCGATTTGAGTTTAACCGAGTTGTTTTTGGTGGAGGGGGATTCGGCCGGAGGCTCCGCAAAACAAGCGCGTAACAAACGTTTTCAAGCCATTATGCCGTTAAGAGGCAAAATTCTAAACACTTGGGAAATCGACTCCAATCAAATCTTAGCCTCGCAAGAAGTGCATGATATTAGCGTAGCTATTGGGGTGGATCCAGCTTCCGAAGATTTATCGAGTTTACGTTACGGAAAAATTTGTATTTTGGCCGATGCCGACTCGGATGGCGCGCACATTGCTACTTTAATTTGTGCCTTGTTTGTACGCCACTTCCCAACTCTGGTTGAGAACGGCCATGTGTATGTGGCGATGCCGCCTTTGTATCGTATTGATGTCGGTAAAAACGTATTTTACGCGCTGGACGAGGCTGAACGCCAAGGTGTATTGGATCGTATTCAAGCCGAAAAACTAGCAGGCAAAGTCCAAGTCACACGCTTTAAAGGTTTGGGTGAAATGAACCCGATTCAATTAAGAGAAACCACTATGTCGCCAGAAACACGTCGTCTTGTGCAATTAACTCTAGAAGCCGAACATGCTTATCCGATGATGGACATGATGTTGGCTAAAAAGCGCGCGCCTGATCGCAAAGCTTGGCTAGAGAAAAACGGCGATTTGGCTGAGGTGATCTAGTGAAATTAATCGGGCGTGTTTTTTTAGGGGTTTGTGTATTAAGTTTAATGGGTTGCGGACAGTTACAGACCAAGTCGACGCCAGTCAGTCAGGCTGATTCTGCAAATTCAACTGTCAATAAGACACCGAAAACCAAGCTTGATCCCGCCACCATGTTTGAAATTATGATGGGGGAAATGCTTGCGCAGAAGGGTGATCTTATTAGTGCTTATAACTTAATTTATGCCTCTGCCAAAAATACGCGTGATCCTGCTTTAGCTGAGCGTGCGTTTCAATTGGCGATGAGTGCGTTCTATGCAGAGGGTATTGATAAAAGCGCACGTCTTTGGCGTGAAATGAACCCGCAAGACCCGACACCTTGGCGTGTGGGTTACATTATGGCGTTACGCCAAGGTGAGTTAAATGACGCGTTAGAGTTTTGGCATGCCTATCGTAAGCGTTCCGATCTAAGTTTAGAAGATGATCTAAGAAATTCTGCCGCTCAAGTTGTGCAGTCGACACCGCCCGAAACTGGCGTGGCTTTTTTTAAAGCCCTCTACCAACTTTACCCTAACGAGTGGGCGGCGGGTTATTCCTATGGTTATGCCGCCGATCAATATGGCCGGGTAGACTTAGCCGTGGAGGTGCTTGAGGAAGTCGTTGATCAACACCAAGCCCCCGCAGAAGTTTATTATGCGTTGGCCAACTTATATGTCGAAAATGATTTATTTAAACGTGGCTTAACTAAATTGGCAAGTTACGTTAAGTCCCATCCTAAAGACTGGATGATGCAGGAACGTTATGCACGTTTAGAAGCCAAGGCCTCACTTTATAATCAAGCCAAACAACGTTATGCACGCATTGTCGAAGCGAATCCAAATGCCTATACCTCAAAATTATCCTTGGCTTTGCTAGAGCTAGAGCAAGGCGATTTAGCGGTGGCAAAACAACAGTTAGAAACGCTGTTAAAAATTGAAGGTTATCAGGATGTTAGTCATTACTATCTGGGTGTGGTAGCGAAAAATCAGGGTGACTATGTACAGGCACGTTCTCATTTGGAACGCGTTGTCCATCCAAATTACCAGTTGGATGCTAACCTACTGATTTCACAAATTCTATTTGAAACTCGAAGCCTGGATGCGGCTTTGCAGTATCTGGATCAGTTGCAACCATCCGATGATCAGGAACAGGTCAAAATACTCCGTGCGCGTGGTATCTTTTATGGGCAATCGGGCGAATGGGCGAGTGCGGCCGATCAATATCGGTTGGCTTTAGAATTGTCGATTGAGCGACTCACATTGAGTTATTCGTTGGCAATGGCGTTATACGAACTGGGTGCCTACGATGAGTACGAGCAGATTATAAAAGAGGTGTTAAAAGACCATCCTGATGAGCCAGATGCGTTGAATGCACTTGGGTTTTATTATGTGGAGCAAAATCGACAACTGGACGAAGCCGCACGCTTATTAAATCGCGCCCTAGAGCTCGCACCCAATAGCTATCATATTATCGACAGCTTGGCTTGGTTGGCTTATAAAGAGCAACGTTATACCGAAGCCGAAAAATATATTGAGCAGGCCTGGTCACTCAATCAAAATGATGAAGTGTTAATACACATGATCAAAATTAAGTGGGCGTTAAAAAAATATAATCAAGCACAAACCCTATGGGAAAAACACCATAAGCAATTCCCGGATAATCCGATTTTGCCCGACTTGATGAAACAGTTAAAAACTAAGTAATTGATTTTTAAAGCTTGTCGTAGAGCTAGGCTCATTGTATAGTTAAGCTTAATTCAGACGAGCGGATTACCCCATTCGATTAAGTTGCATACTAAGGTGATGATTTATGAATAAGCCACGTATAAAAATTCAAAAAAACGTCAACTTTTACTTGATCTTTTCGCCAATCAATGGATAATACGCACCTGTCTTACGACAGAGATCTTTTGGGCCGTAGCCAAGCGGTAAGGCAGCGGGTTTTGATCCCGTCATGCGAAGGTTCGAATCCTTCCGGCCCAGCCATCTCACCCTTATTCCCCAAATTCAGTTTATCCTCGACAGGAGCCGCCATTAATGGCTAACAAAAGTGTCATGATATTTGCGGGAAATGCAAATGTCACTCTTGCAGAGAACATCTCCCTCTATTTAGATCAACCACTTGGTAAAGCAAATGTAGGCCGTTTTAGTGATGGCGAAATCATGGTCGAGATTACTGAATCTGTCCGTGGTCGAGACGTTTATGTCCTACAACCGACTTGCACACCTGAACCCGCCGTCAACTTGATGGAAATGCTGGTAATGATTGATGCGCTTAAGCGAGCCTCCGCTAAACGTATTACGGCCGTTGTGCCTTATTACGGGTTTGCTCGTCAAGATCGTCGCCCACATTCGGCTCGAGTGCCGATTACGGCTCGCCTAGCCGCCGATATGATTACCTTAGCCGGTGCTGATCGCGTGATTACGGTGGACTTGCACTCGGATCAGATTCAAGGGTTCTTTGATATTCCAGTTGATAACATCTACGCCTCGCCTGTGTTGGTTGAAGATATGCTGAAAGAGTTAGATGTCAGCAATGCAACTGTTGTGTCACCGGATGTTGGTGGTGTGGTGCGTGCACGTGCTGTGGCGAAAGCCTTAAATGCTGATTTGGCGATTATTGACAAACGTCGTCCAAAAGCCAATGTGTCACAAGTTATGCATGTTATCGGTGAAGTAAAAGGCCGTGATTGTATCGTGGTAGATGACATGGTGGATACGGCGGGCACGTTATGCAAAGCCGCAGCGGCCTTAATGGAAAATGGTGCCAAGAGTGTGACCGCGTATGCAACGCATGCGGTACTGTCGGGTCCGGCGGTTGAAAATATTCGTAAGTCGATGCTTAAAGAATTGGTCGTGACCGATACAATTCCACAATCCGCCGAAGCTATGGCTTGTGATAAAATTCGCCAGGTATCAATTGCCTCAATGTTAGGTGAAACGATTCGTCGCGTAAATAATGAAGAATCGGTGACCGCGTTAATGCCTGAAATCTAAATCGGTGGTTAATTAAATGGTTCGAAAGCCGAGTAAGCACCAGGCCTGGCACTTACTCGGCTTTTTTGTTTGTTAATTTAGATTGGAAAATAGCTGTGAAATCAGTATAATGCACGCTTTCCTTTATCTGGTCGCGGGTAAAGGCTTATTGAATTGGGTTTTAAACCCTGTTAACGGAGTAATCACTATGAGTGAAGTATGGACAGCAGAAGTTCGCTCGACTGAGGGGAAAGGTGCGAGCCGCCGCCTTCGTCATGCGGGCAAAGTACCGGCTATTATTTACGGTTCAGATAAAGAGGCCGTGTCGGTCACCTTTCAAGGTAACTTTGTAAAAAAAGCCCTAGTCGATATTGATATTTACAACACTGTATTTACGGTTGATGTAAAAGGCGGTAGCAAAGAAAAAGTCATCATTAAAGATATGCAAAGACACCCGGCTCGTGCTGATGTTATGCACTTGGACTTGCAGCGTGTAACCGATAAGACGCTTGTTACTAAGCGCATTCCTATCAAGTTTACTGGCGCGGCAAAAGCACCGGGCGTTAAGCTAGGTGGTTTGATGACTTTCTTCCAGAAAACGGTTGAAATTCGTTGTACCGCTAAAGACCTTCCAAAAGCCATCGAAATTGATGTGTCTACCATGGAAGCCGGCGCTAACCTTCGTTTGTCTGACCTTAAATTGCCAAAAGGCGTTGAAGTTATGGCCTTGTTGCACGGCAATACAGACTATGACCAAGCCGTTGTCGGTATCGGTAAAGTTAGAACTAAAGCTTAATATTTAGGTTTTTACAAACCTAACCTTCAGGAACCAGCGTTTATGTCCTCTGTTCAACTCATTGTCGGTCTGGGAAATCCAGGCGAGCAATATGACCAGACCCGACATAACGCTGGTTTTTGGTTTGTGGAGGAAATAGCCCGTCAACAAAATTCGGTGTTTCGTCCAGAAACCAAATTTCTAGGTCAAGTAGCTAAGATTGATTTGAATGGCCACCAGGCCTGGTTGCTTAAACCTATGACTTTTATGAATCGTTCGGGTCAGTCTATTCAAGCCCTAGCCAACTTTTATCGTCTGTCGCCAGAGCAAGTGTTGGTCGCGCATGATGAGCTCGACTTGCCAGTCGGGGTTGCAAAGCTCAAAACCGGCGGTGGTCATGGTGGTCACAATGGACTGCGTGACACGATTGCCGCATTAGGTAGTCCCGGTTTTCAGCGTTTGCGGTTAGGCATTGACCACCCAGGAGATCGCCATCAAGTGGTCAATTATGTATTGAAATCCCCGTCTAAGATCGAACGTCAAAAAATAGATGACGCCATTTATGACGCCACGCGCGTGCTAGCCGATATTTTAGCGGGTGATTTTGCCAAAGCGATGAATCAACTTCATACGCGCAGTTAACTAATTTTAAGGAGTGTTCGATGGGAATTAAATGCGGAATTGTGGGTTTACCAAACGTGGGCAAATCCACTTTATTTAATGCCTTAACCAACGCCGGTATTGATGCGGCTAACTACCCATTTTGTACTATCGAACCGAATGTTGGCATCGTACCCGTGCCGGACGCGCGTCAAGATAAATTGGCTGAAATTGTCAAACCCGAACGTGTTTTATCGGCCACGATGGAGTTTGTGGATATTGCAGGCCTGGTAGAAGGCGCTTCAAAAGGTGAAGGCTTAGGCAATAAATTCCTCGCAACTATCCGTGAAACCGACGCGATTACCCAAGTCGTGCGTTGTTTTGAAAATGATGACATCGTGCATGTTGCGGGCAAAGTTGACCCATTATCGGATATTGATATTATCAATACCGAATTGGTGTTAGCCGATATGGAATCGATTGATAAAGCCATTCAGAAAGTCCAGCGTATTGCCAAAAGCGGCAATAAAGAAGCCGCCGCGCGTTTAGCCGTACTAGAAAAAGTTTCCGCCGAAATTGCCGAAGGAAAATTGGTTCGTAATGTCGATTTAACTAAAGACGAGCAAGCTGAACTTTACGACCTGCACTTGTTAACCATCAAGCCCATGATGTATATCGCCAACGTTAACGAAGATGGATTCGAAAATAACCCATTTTTGGACGCGGTTTGCAAGATAGCGGAAGAGCAGGGTGCGGTAGTCGTGCCAGTTTGTGCTGCGATTGAATCCGAAATTGCCGAGTTGGATGACGAAGACAAAATGGATTTCTTACAGGGTATGGGCTTAGAAGAGCCTGGTCTTAACCGCGTAATCCGTGCTGGCTACAGTCTATTAGGCCTACAGACCTACTTTACCGCCGGTGTGAAAGAAGTACGCGCCTGGACAGTCAAAGTCGGCGCTACCGCCCCTCAGGCGGCAGGAGTGATTCATACCGATTTCGAGAAAGGCTTTATCCGTGCCGAAGTCACCGCCTATGAAGACTTTGTTAAATACAACGGCGAGCAAGGTGCAAAAGAAGCCGGTAAGTTACGCCTAGAAGGCAAAGAATATATCGTGCAAGATGGCGACGTCATGCATTTCCGTTTTAACGTATAACATCTGCAACCACCAGGCCTGGTGGTGGCAAAAGCCATCAGCCCTGCATAAAAGTTTTGACAAAATCCAAAACTTCCTTATAATACGCGCATCTTTTGGCTACATAGCTCAGTTGGTTAGAGCACATCACTCATAATGATGGGGTCCCAGGTTCGAATCCCGGTGTAGCCACCAAACATTAAAATCAACCCGCTTCATGCGGGTTTTTTGTGCCTAAAATCAACGGTTTAGCGCCACTCCTATCTAATTCCCTGTTTCATGGTGTTGCACTTATTACCACTAAATTGCAAAATGGAGTGGGGTGAAAAGTGGGGTAAATTGATTTTTACCCCCTGCTGGAATAATTTCTACCCCACTTTTAGTGTTCTAAGCCAATAAATCAGGGCACCCAAGACAATGAATCTGACGGATACAGCAATTAGAAAAGCAAAAGCGATGGGTAAGACTCAAAAAATGCCAGATGGTAAAGGTTTGACAGTCCAGTTCATTTATAAATGACAGGGTCATTGTAGATAAAAAAACCGCCTTTAATTGGTGGTTTTTTATTGAAGCCATTGAAATGCTTGTTTAGGTCAAACTTTTGACTTGGTTTACTTATTATCGCTCTACAGTCTGGATTCATACATGAAGTGCAAAACTTTAAGTGAACATTCAACGTTTCCGTTTTTTGGTGCTTGACGAAATTGATATGCAGAAACCCTTTAAAACAGGTTGACTAATATCTATATCGTCACTAGAATTATAGTCAACATACCCGCCACACTTCCTGCCTTCGGTCAGGGATCTGTTAAGTCAGAAGTGCAAAAGGCGGGTTTTTTGTATCCAGCATTTATCGAAAAGAGATCATGACCCCTCGTACTACCTTTATCAAGCCTGCGCTAACACCTGAGAAACTGCTCGAAAAATATATTCAGCAGGGATTGGTTGTTGCTGAGGCGGAATATGAGCTAGCTTTACGATACTTTCGATTTGTAGGTCCTTATCGTCTCAAAGGCTATCTTCACCATAGAATTGATTCACAAACAAAACAGCTAACTGACGAGTTAAGCTTCGACACACTGCGCCAATATTATGAGTTTGATCGTGAGTTAAGGTTGTTAGTGATTGGTGCGATTGACCGTATTGAGGTTGCTGTAAGAACGAGTATGTCGAATGTTTTAAGCTTAAAGCATGGTGCGCACTGGTTTTTGAATCCCTCAATTTTTAATGAGACACGAGAATGGTCACATGAAAAGTTGGTTAAAACACTAACGCAAGATACGTCTAAGGCTCACAATCGTCAATTTGTAAGTCATTATTTCAAGCACTATGAATCTCCTGATCTCCCCCCTAGCTGGGCGATAAGTGAAATCGTGTCATTTGGTTTTTGGTCAAAAACCTATTCAGTGTTAAATCAGTCAAATGATCGCAAGGCTATTGCAATGAAGTTTAAAATTGACCAGCCAGAAGTGTTTCGTTCTTGGCTGCATGCCTTAACCGTGTTAAGAAATCATGCCGCACACCATAGCCAAATTCTTTACGCACCAATTCGAGTAAAACCGAGCCATTACAAGCGAAAAGATATTCATTTCACCGCACCTGAAAGCTTTGAAAGCTTGTCAATTATTTTAGAGTATTTTTTGAGCCAAATTGCACTGGGCGAAAGTTGGGACATTCAACTTTCTCAGCTTTTTGTTCGCTACCCAGCCGTTTCAAATCAGGACTTAATGAAGTATTGATTTGGGTTATGTCGGGGTCTCATGTTCGGGTCTCAAACTGGGATTCAAACATGAGGTACAAAATGGTTAGTGAATGTGCACAGTTGCGCTTCTATTTTTTACGTGATTTAATACGTGCTTGAAGAAATTGATATGCAGAAACCCTTTAAAATAGGGGGTTTAGAGATAAAGTTAGGAAGCCGGTGTAGCCACCATATCTTTAAAAAAAGCCCGTCTTATACGGGCTTTTTTATTGCTAAAATTCAACGACTTACGTTGCAGGGCTAAAGTGGTCACAAGTCGATTTTGAACAACGAATGATTACGATTGAAGCCGAAGAGATGAAAAAAAGGCGAGAGTTCCTGATTCCACTCAGTGATCAAGCGATTGGTATTTTGGAAGAGCTTCAACCGCTCACGGCTCACAGTTCCTTTGTATTCCATTCACCGTATGGCACGGGCAAACCAATTTCACGCGATAGTTTGAGTAATGCGCTAACAAGAAACGGTGTTACCGAGATCAGTCCACATGGCATGAGACATACAGCAAGCACCTTGTTGCATGAAAAAGAATTTAACAGCGATGCAATTGAGCTGCAATTGAGTCATGTGATTTCAGGGGTGAGGGGTGTTTATAACAAGGCGCAATACATCGAGCAGCGCAAGCAAATGATGCAGTCTTGGTCGGATTTTGTATATGCATTGGCAGGCTGACTTTTTTGAAAGGTGCTTGAATATAGTTTAATATTCTATAAAAACGTAAACTATTGGTTGTCAAATGTCTTCAAAATTAAATGATCTTTTAAAGATAGTTACGCCGGGCGCTTTTGTGCTTCAGTCTTGGCTGACTGAACAAGGCATAAGTAGGCAACTTGCAAACAAGTATGTTGAAAGTGGTTGGTTGAATCGAGTGAGTTCTGGCGTCTATGTAAGACCTGGTAAGCTTGCTAGTTGGTTTGATGCGCTAGCCGCTGTATCGCAACAAACGGACGTTTCAATCAGCTTGGCGGGGCTCTCCAGCTTAACCTATCAAGGTCGTGCTCACTACCTTACATTTAACGAGAAAGAAGTTTGGTTATCGACTGAATCAAAGGCAAAGCTTCCTTTGTGGTTAAAGCATTTTTCTCAACTCGAATCTCCAGACTTAGACCCAAAGCAACCAGCGTTAAGCTTTGTGCAATATAACGCATTCGATAATGTTTCCGATGCTGATTTTATAGATGTTGATGTTAACGGGGTTAAAGTAAAAGCAAGTCGCCCAGAATTGGCTGGATTTGAATTACTTGAGCTGGTGCCTAATCAAATATCATTCGAGCATGCCGCACATTTGTTTGAAGGCTTAGTCAATTTGAGTCCTCGAAAAGTGCAGTCAATCCTAGAGCGAAGTCACGCAGTCAAAACAAACCGACTCTATCTATTTCTTGCTCATTATTATAATCATGACTGGTTAAAGCGAGTTGACGAGAGCAGGGTGCGTTTAGGGGTGGGTAAACGCCAGATTGTTAAAGGCGGCAAGTTAGATAAAGCCTATGAAATCACAGTCCCATCAATATTTTCAGTAGGTTTAATTCATTAATTTAATAATAGAGTATAAATTTATACCTAAATTGAATACAATTAACAAAATTTGTTAACTAATGTATATTTTGTTAAAGGTGAGTTTTATGGATCCACGTTACAATCCCTTTGCGCCAGGCGCAGGAACACCACCACCGGAATTAGCAGGTCGTGACGATATTATTGAGCGCGCTACGATTTCATTGCATCGTATTGCAGCAGGTCGTGCAGCACGAAGCGTGGTGTTGTATGGTCTGCGTGGAGTCGGTAAAACAGTATTACTGCATAAACTCACTGATCTAGCTGAGGCAGAGGGTTATCTGTCTGTGGTGATTGAAGCGCCAGAAGATCGATCTTTGCCGGCAATGTTGGGTCCGGCATTACGTACGGCTTTAATTAAGATGAGTAAGCTCAATCAAGCCAAGGCTGTGATGGTAGCGTCTCTTAGTCAAGCGAAGAGTGCATTGGCCGGTTTTATTAAAGCAGCGAAAGTTCGCTTTGATGATGTTGAAGTCAACATCGACTTTGATTTTGAAGAAGGTTTGGCAGATAGTGGTGACTTTGAAAGCGACCTAACCGACTTGATTGTGACTGTTGGAGAATCCGCCAAACATCATAAAAAGCCGATTGTGTTGGTTATTGATGAATTGCAATATGTTCCAGAGGAACAATTATCTGCCTTGATCACAGCGTTGCACCGTGCGAGTCAAAAGCAATTGCCGATTACCTTGGTTGGAGCGGGTCTGCCTCAGTTGCTTGGTCAAATGGGTAAAGCCAAATCCTACGCAGAACGCCTGTTTGAGTTCGTATCCATTGATGCACTTGATAACGAATCCGCAAAGCAAGCCATTCAAATTCCGCTGGAGCATGAATCTACCCAAATTACGGATGACGCGATTGACGAAATTATTGCTCAAACAAAAGGCTATCCCTATTTTATTCAGGAGTGGGGGAAACATGTTTGGGATTTAGCCGAGTCTTCACCTATCCAAAAAAAGGATGCATTAAATGCAACGGATGTGGCGTTATCAGAATTGGATGACAGTTTTTTTAGAGTTCGGTTTGATCGTTTAACTCCTGCTGAAAAACGCTATATGCGCGCGATGGCCGAACTTGGCGAAGGGCTACATCGTTCCAGTGATATTTCTGAGCTACTGGGGAAAGGCGCATCAACCGTAGCACCCATTCGAGCAAGGCTGATTCTCAAAGGGATGATCTATAGCCCATCTCATGGTGATACGGCTTTTACTGTGCCCTTGTTTGATGGGTTTATGAAGCGGATTATGCCGGAGTTTTAGTAGTAGCTGACTTTTAAGCTCTGTTGACATTATTGTTTAGAATGGGCACCTCGATTAACCCCCGCCCGAAGGGGCTTAGCCAAGTTCGCCAGTTCTGCGTTGTGAACGTTTGCAAGGTCTAGACATTCCTTCACGTTCTCGCCTTGATCTGACAAACTTGGCGTTGCCAGAATTCATTGGGGGTTAATCGAGGTGCCCGAATGTATAAACGCTTCCTTGCGATGTTAACGTCAATTCATTTTTCAATAATTCAATTGCTTAAAATTTAAAGGTGTTATTCAAAATGAGAAAGCAGTTTTGCTTTGTCGGTTTTGATTAGGTCAAGTGGTAAGGACTTTTTTAAGTTGGTTTGTGTTTGGGCTGGCAATAAAGCGACTAACTGTTGATGGGTTTGCTTGGGAAAAGCTAAATACCAGCTTTCAGGCGACTCAGTATTAATCAGCTCTTTGATATCATCGCCAATTTTATTAAGGCCGCGTTTCGCCATTTCGGTTTCTAGGTTGTGATTTTCGCCACTCGCGTTATTGAAGTTACCGGCTTGGTCACTGACTAAATCGCTGGTTTTCTGGCGAGCTTCGTTGTAGTCAAATTCTTTAATCAGTTGCATTTGAGTGTTGATTTTTGGTGTGCCTTGGTGTCGGGTATGGCTTATTTGGCTTGTTTCTTGGCGATCCATGGCCGGTGTTTGAATAACACGGTAAGCGGTAAGATGGCTTAAATTGCCAATAACTAAAATGGCTTGATTGAACTTCATGGTGACCTCCAGATTGGAATTCGAATGAAAACTTCAATATTAATCATAACCCTATCTAGAATTTAATCAACCAGACGAATAAGGCTATTTGATGAATGCCAGTTATGGCATACTGAATATAAGATTAATAGGAGCGCAAAATGATTCATTTTCAAACTAAAAATCACGCAGACGTCAGCATGTTTGATCATGTCGCATTAAAATTAATTGGTTTAATGGGGCACAGTGGTAGTGTGCCGGGTGCATTAACCGAAGACGAAATTGAGCCGGCTTTAAAAAAGTTAAGTGATGCCGTGACCAACCCATCCGCGCAATCGGGTGAGGATTGGGATGATGATTCAGTGAGTTTAGCGCATCGCGCACAACCGTTATTAGACTTATTAAATGCGGCAAAAAACGGACATAATCATGTCATCTGGGAAAAGACATTACGTTAATATAGAATAACCAAGCTAAAATTAATTAAAAACAACATAACGAATTTTTTATGCTTAAACGTCAATTAGCTACCTTGATTTTTTCTATTGGCTTTCTGCCATTTCAATTACACGCCAACGATCCAGATGAACAAGCCTATCAAGAGTTAATGGCGTTATTAAACGCCCAAACCGAGCTGGTCACCCGCACAAAAGTGAACGCGGACTATGTGCCGGGATCAATTAGTGTTTTACGTGGCACTGAGTTAATGCGTTATGGCGTTCGAACCGTTAAAGACGCCTTGTCTATGACGACTTCGATTGAGATTCAGCCGAATCATTTGGGGCAGTCGGTTTTAGTCATGCGCGGGTTAGGTACGCCTTATTCCGGCGGCACGGTTAAGCTGATGCTTGACGATGTTAATATGGTGAGTGCTTCTGCGGGATACAGTGAAGGCATTTTACATATGCCGATCGAGCAGGTTGAACGCATTGAAATTATTCGTGGGGCCTCATCGGTGTTGCATGGTGACTTTGCTTATTCGGGTGTGGTAAATGTGGTTTCCAAAAAAGACCGTCACCTGTCTGTCGGATTCGGCAGTCGTGCTTACACACAGGTTAGTGCCAGCGAGCAGTTTGAATCTGAGTCCAAGCAGAGCCGGCTTTCATTAAGTTTTTCGCAATGGCAACAAGACAAAAGCGGTCGTCGAGCCGAAGGCGATGTATTAACTGAGGCTGATCCTTTATTCGGTGCGGGTGGTGCTTTAGCCGCTTATTCACAAGCACCAGGCCTGGTGAATGATCGCAAAGCTTATCGTAATCTGCTGATGAGTTTTTCTCATAACGATACCGAGTTTTATTGGCAAGCACAGGAATATAAAACCGGTGATTATTATGGTTTAATCGAGTTTTTGCCCAAACAAACGCAAGATTATAACCAGCGTTATCGCGATATGTTACTGGGTGTGCGCCAAAGCAGCCGATTAAATGCGGATTGGAATTATGAATGGCATCTGGGCGCGCAGCAAAGAAATCATCAGTTAAAGACCTTGTACACTTCTGAAGACATAGATTTTATGCAAGAGACACCATACAGTCGGTTTGCTTATGAAAGCCCAGTTGAAAGTTATTTGACCGAACGTGTGATGAATCTGTCCGGTCATCTGGTTTACGACGCGCTGTCATCCCACCGAGTTTTAGTCGGAGCCGACATCGAGCGAGTCGAGCTTATTAAATTAAGTTCAGATTCAATTCTAGGCAATGGGGATGACATACGGAAAAGTCTTGAACAAGGTTCTGAGGGCGATATGCGTCATGTGTTGGCGGTTTATTTGCAAGATGAATGGCGTCCACATGATCGTTTTACTTTAACCACAGGGCTACGCGCGCAAAAAGCCTTTATTAGTTATCAAGATCGAACAGATGAAGATGATATCCGTCAGGATAAGCCGTTTGAAAAGTTGGAAGAGCTTAATATCACCCCAAAAATTGCCGCGGTTTGGCGATTAAATGATCAACATATTGTTAAAGCGCAATACAGTCGTTCCTTGATTACCCCGCCCATTGGTCAAGTCACCAATGTAGGTCAAGCACCTGAGCCTAAACCCTATACCAGTGAAACCGATCACTATGAGCTTGGTTATGTTTTTCAGGGTTTAAAGCAAACGCACCGTATTACCGGTTTTTATTCAGACTATAACAATATGCCTAAGGGCACGGTTTATTATGAATATTTTGATGGTGGTCGTGATGAGGCCGAGCCATTTAATAATGTTCGTTCGAAAGGACTTGAATGGGATACGGAGTTCAACTTAATTCGTGGCTTAAACGGGTTTGCAAATGCAAGTTGGCTGGAAACGAAAGACGCCGATAACGATGTGCGTTTAGTCGGCTCAACCGATCGAATGGCGGCATTGGGTTTAAATTATGAACTTAACCCACAATGGCGCTTGGCGGTTTGGTCTAAATATATTGGCGAACGCTTCCGAGAGCCTTATGATTCACGCGAAAACCTAAAGCCCTATAGTGTAACGAACTTAACCGCTTCTTATGCGAGTGAGACGTTTAAAGGCTTGGTATTTAGGCTGGGTGTAGAGAATTTGGCTGACAGCGAACAATATTATGCTTCGCCGGTGAATGGCACCTTGTCAGGATTAGCTGGTGAATTCATTGCCGCCTACCAAGCTGATTATCTAGGAACGGGTCGTCAGTTCTGGGCGAAGATGCACTATGCGTTTTAAACAATTGGTGTAGTGGTTGGTCAGATTTTATTGAACCACCAGGCCTGGTCGCCTGTGAATTGGTCGCATAACTAGCCGGTAAAGACTATGTGACCAGCTCATAACATGCCGTCAGTATGCCATTATTAAGCCGAACTCAATCCACTTATACAAGTCAATTCAACGCAGGATTATGATGCGATTTTGCGTAAGTTAGATCGGATAAAGATATTCAAACTGTGGTGCCGGTGTTAATCGAAGCCGACACTTGTTAAACGCTTAAGGTTATAGCCAGTTAAGTCAGTCAGCTTTATTTCTTAAAGGTCAAATAAGCGGCGATCGCAACCAAGCCGGCTTGTGCCCAAATCGCCCAGTCCCAACCCCAAGTTTGAAACTCCAAATATAAGGCCGCACCAATGAAAGCAAGCGCAATGCCGCGTTGACGTTGTTGTTTGGCTTGGGTTTGAAGGGCTTGTTCTAAACGCGATAATTGACCGGAATGTAACTCTAATTGGCCATGCGCGGCCTTGGTTAATACCGAGTGCACCAGGCCTGGTATTTGCGGTGCATTTTCAATCCAGAAGGGCAGGTTGCGTTTGGTGTTTCTAATCAAGCTCTTTAAGCCCACACGCTCTTGCATCCAGTCTTCTAAAAAGGGTTTGGCGGTATCCCACAAATCTAATTCGTCATCTAACTGACGCCCTAAACCTTCGATGTTTAATAGAGTTTTTTGTAATAACACCAATTGCGGCTGCACTTCCATGCCAAACCGACGCGCGGTTTGGAACAAACGCATTAAGAACAAACCAAACGAAATGTCTTTTAATGGCCGATCCCAAATCGGCTCACACACCGCGCGAATCGCGGATTCGAGCTCGTTAACCCGCGTATCGCGTGGCACCCAGCCGGATTCAATGTGCAGTTCCGACACGCGCAAATAATCACGGTTAAAAAACGCTAACAGGTTTTCGGCTAAATAACGCTGATCTTCCGGTGTAAGTGTGCCCATAATGCCAAAATCAATCGCGGCATAACGCCCATCCGGCAATACAAAAATATTGCCCGGGTGCATGTCTGCATGGAAAAAGTTGTGTTTAAACACCTGGGTGAAAAAGATCGTCACGCCTTTAGCCGACAAGTCGGTCAAGTCGATACCGGCTTCGATGAGTTTGTCGACTTCTGAAATACGAATTCCGTAAATGCGTTCCATCGTCATCACGTTTTCGTTGGTGTGCGACCAATAAATTTCAGGCACATACAACAAATCCGAATTTTCGAAATTGCGTTTTAATTGCGCAGCATTGGCGGCTTCGCGCATCATATCCATTTCATCTAAAATGGTTTTCTCAAATTCACCGACCACCTCGACCGGGTGCAAACGCCGACTTTCTTTAACCGCCAACTCCAATAGACGCGCCAAATTGTACATAATCGACACGTCTTGCTGAATCACGGGTTTGATATTCGGGCGCACCACTTTAATCACCACATCTTCGCCCGTCGGCAGGGTGGCGGCATGCACTTGTGCCATTGAAGCCGAAGCCATAGGCGTGGCTTCAAATTGAGAGAAAGCTTCGTTAATCGGTCGTTTTAAGGCTTTTTCGATAATACGACGTGAGTGGTCTTCATCAAACGGTGGGCAGTCATCTTGCAGTTTGGTCAATTCAACGGATAAGTCTTCTGGCAGCAAATCTTTACGAGTCGATAAGGCCTGGCCAAGTTTGATAAAAATCGGCCCAAGTTCTTCCAAGGCCAAACGCAAACGCACACCGCGATCGGCTTTGTTAGTTGGCCGCCAGTTCCATGGAAACAGCAAACGGTTAACCCAAATCAGCGCACGATATTTACTGTTCGCCAACACCATATGATCCAAACGATAGTGTGTAATGACACGGTTGATTTTGATGAGACGAAACAGTTGTTTAAATGGATTCATAAGGGTCTTTTAAAAGTCTTTACTGTTAAATTTAGGATTGGATAAGCTTATTCAGGCGGGCTTCTAGCTCAGTTATATGGCTATCGAGTTGCTCAACTTTTTGGTTAAATGCGGTCACTTGTGAACAAGAGGGCAGTAAATCTAATTCGTATTGCAGGTATTCGCTTAGCATTTGCTGCGCATCAAGTTTGATATGGCGAGTTTGATCTTTAAATTCACGCACACGATAGCCCACCTGAAAGGCCAATGGATCACCAATCAATTGGGCTAAATCCTCTTCCCAATCACGCGACGCCATTAAAACTTCCAGCCTCGGTGAAGCGCCACAATACCTTCGTTCATATTGATGTATTCCGCTTTATCAAAGCCGGCATCCAGCATCATATTCTTTAAGGTTTCTTGGTCTGGGTGCATGCGAATCGACTCGGCCAAATACTGATAACTGGCTTCGTCGTCGGCAATCAATTTGCCCATTTTAGGCAGAATATTAAACGAATAAAAATCGTAAACCTTAGACAACAAAGGTTGATGCACTTTAGAAAACTCCAAAATCATCGCCTGACCGCCGGGTTTTAATACACGTGCGATTTCGGCTAACGCCTTGTCTTTATGTGTCACGTTACGCAAACCAAACGCCATCGTCACCACATCAAATGTATTATCCGGGAAGGCCAGGGCTTCGGCGTTAGCGATGGTATAGTCCACCTGTGCGCCAATGCCTTCGTCCAGCAAACGATCACGCCCGACGCGCACCATGCTTTCGTTAATATCCGCCAAAATCACTTTGCCATGTGCGCCCACACGTTTGGCAAAGGCCTTGGTTAAATCGCCGGTGCCGCCCGCCAAATCCAACACCGTCATACCGGCGCGCACACCGCTGAGTTCGATGGTTTGGCGTTTCCATAAACGGTGAATACCAAGCGACATCACATCGTTCATCACGTCGTATTTTTTCGCGACCGAATCGAATACGCCTTTTACTTTTTTGACCTTCTCGTTGAGCGGCACTTCGCTAAAGCCGAAATCGATGGTTTGATCCTGTTTGGATGACTTCATTTGCCGGACTCCTGTTTGAGTTTGGTCAGCTCGGGATGGTCGTGACCCGCCCGCATTAATTGGCGTAAATAAGCGACCCAATAACTTTGATAATGTTCGCCCAGGTCGTACAAACGTTCCCAAGTGTATAAACCGCTGTCGTGGCCGTCGCTAAAATGCAATCTTACCGCGTAGTTGCCCACTGGGCTAATCGCCTCAATACTCACGTCCTGTTTACCGACCTGCAGTGTTTCCTGGCCTGGTGCATGGCCGGTTACTTCGGCGGACTGTGAATACACGCGTAAAAACTCACAAGTGTATTCAAACGCTTTGCCATCATCAAAACTCACGGCCAGTTTGCGCGATTTCTGATGCAGCTTAATATCGGTTGGGTTAGGCATAAGACGCTCAAACTTTTAAATTATGGCGGGGAAGGCTGTTCACCCGCCGGATTTTTATAAAATATATTGCGATAAATCCTGGTCTTTTGCCAGCTCGCCCAAACGTTCATCCACAAACGCGCCATCCACAATTACAGTCTGACCCGCTTGATCTGGTGCGTTATAAGACACCTCTTCTAATAAACGTTCCATCACCGTATGCAAACGACGTGCGCCAATGTTTTCGGTACTTTCATTTACCTGGTAGGCAATTTCCGCCAAGCGTTGAATACCGTCTTCGGTAAACTTCACTTCCACGCCTTCGGTTTGCATTAAAGCGGTCGCCTGAATAGTTAAAGCGGCTTTAGGTTCAGTCAGAATACGTTTAAAGTCTTCTACACGTAATGATTTAAGTTCAACCCGAATTGGCAAACGTCCCTGAAGTTCGGCAATTAAATCCGACGGCTTGGTGACGTGGAACGCGCCCGACGCGATAAACAAAATATGATCCGTCTTGATCATGCCATATTTGGTCGAGATGGTGCTGCCTTCAATCAAGGGCAATAAATCACGCTGCACACCTTCGCGCGACACATCGCCGCCACTTGAATCCGAGCGCTTCGCCACCTTGTCGATTTCGTCCAAAAACACGATGCCGTTTTGCTCAACGTTTTCCACTGCCTGGCTTTTCAAATCATCATCGTTGATCAGCTTGTGGGCTTCTTCATCAGTTAAAAGTTTGAAGGCTTTTTTGATCGGCAATTTGCGTTTCTGTTTTTTGCTCGAACCCAACGATTCAAACATATCCTGCAACTGCGAGGTCATGTCTTCCATGCCTGGCGGCGTCATAATCTCAACATGCGCGGGGGCCATTAAAATATCAATTTCGATTTCTTTATCGTCCAAATCACCTTCGCGTAATTTTTTACGGAATTTCTGGCGGGTTTCAGACATGGCTTCGTGACTATCTTCTTCACGGCCACGAGCCGGTGGCAACAGAATATCTAAAATACGATTTTCAGCCGCATCTTCAGCGCGATTTTGCACGTTTTTAACCGCTAAATCGCGTTGGATTTTGACCGCGTTATCCACCAAATCGCGAATAATCGAATCTACATCGCGCCCAACATAACCCACTTCGGTAAATTTAGTGGCTTCGATTTTAATAAACGGCGCGTTCGCCAATTTAGCCAAACGGCGCGCAATTTCAGTTTTACCCACACCGGTTGGGCCAATCATCAAAATGTTTTTGGGGGTGACTTCCGGGCGCAAATCGCTGCTCAATTGCATTCTGCGCCAGCGATTACGCAAGGCCACCGCCACCGCACGCTTAGCGTCGGCCTGGCCAATAATGTGTTTATCGAGTTCGTGAACGATTTCTTTTGGCGTCATCATGCTAGTCGCATTCCTTAAATCAATAACAAGTAAAGCCTGCATTATAAAGCAAAACCACACACCCTGCTAAACCAGCCATAGTGAAAATAATGTGTTTGAACTTGAAAGATTAGGCGCGGGGAGGTGGAGGTGAGGAAAAACTTTAAGCGAGTTTAGATGTGTCGAATAATGGAAGCTAATCTTTGCAATAGGGCTAGAATAAATTAAAGGTTAGTGTTTTCTTTTCATGCGTTACAACTTAAAGCCTGCTTTGGAATCATTCCGCTAATTGATCAAGGGTTAAATTCATGGCCTTCGCTAGTTTGTATAAAGTGTCTTTTCTTGGACTAACCGCCTGAGCTTCAAGGCGCGCAATGGCCGATTGCGCCATACCGCATTTTTCTGCAAGTTCAGACTGTGTTAGTCCCAAGTATTCGCGCCAAGCCTTAATCATAGGCACACCTTCCACCGCATTACGCTCAACAATCACATGCGGAATCAAACCCTCATCAGCTGGTTCGGCATAACGGCTCATGAATTCCTCATAAGGCACCACCACAAAAGCGGGCTGGCCTCCCAGCTCAATCACTTGATAATTAGTAAGTGCGTTCATCACGTTTTCTGACCTCTTCGATACTGATAATTTCAACCACTTCGTGCACATTAAAAAACACACGGTAATCACCCACCCGTAACCGATACGAATAATCATGATTAACCAAAGTTTTAACGTTCGTCACGTCTGGAAACCCATCCAAACCAGCCACCGCTTGCACAATGCGCCCGATCACTTGCTTATCTTTCAGCTTTTTTAACTGCTTGCTAGCTTTGGGTTGCCACTTAATCTGCATGCTATTGCCTATTGATTGTTATGTAAATAATAACATTTATAACAAATAAAACAACCAGGCCTGGTTGCTTCAAGAACGCTTGAATAAAAGGGGACGCTACCCTTTTTTCTGGTTGCCGTGCAATTTATTCGCTGTAATGCGTTTTTGCTTTTACAATCAATACAACACAGCGGTTTTTTTCGATGCGATAGACAATCCGGTCTTGGTAGCTTAAACGTACTGAATAAAATCCTTTTAAATCGCCGACTAGAGGCTTACCACTTTCCGGTTTGATGACGATTTTATTGCGCAGTATGTCTTTGAGTTTGGTTTTTAGCTTAGGTGTAAGTTGCGAAATGTCTTTTTGCGCTTGTTTAGTGAACTCTATTTGATAGCGCTCACAACTCACAAGGGTTCTCCGAATACCTGTTCAAAGTTTGCGACTTCACCGGCTTCGGCTTCCTGAAGGGATTGGTTAAATTTCTGTTTAAAATCAGGCTGTGATAAAAGATGCAAAGTTTCTTGCAAGCTTTCATAATCGTCTGCCGACATAATTACAGCATTGCCTGCTTTGTGTTGAACTTCAAAAATTTCATGCTGTTGATTGGTTTGCTTAATGAGCTCAAAAAAGGTTTTTCTGGCTTCGGTAGCGGTTAGCGTCATCATGGGAGTTGTCCTCTGTTTATGTACATAAAAGTGTACCACTTTTAGGGCTTTTGTAAATTGCTGGAAAACGGTTGGCTTACTAAATTCTTCGTGACCTTCGTGTTCTTCGTGGTTTAAGCTGGATTCGTTTATAATCTGTTAATCTTTTATTTTATTCATCAGGTTTGGTGAAGCACCAGGCCTGGTGGTTTTAGGAATATTACATGGGTTTAGGTTTTACAAAAATGCACGGTTTGGGTAACGACTTTATGGTGATTGATGCCATTTCGCAGCCTATGAGCTTTAGCGCGAAGCAAGTGAAAGCTTGGGCGAATCGCCACACGGGAGTGGGGTTTGATCAGTTGTTGGTGGTGGAAAAGCCCAGCAATGATCAGGCTGATTTTCGTTACCGAATTTTTAATGCCGATGGTTCTGAAGTTCAGCAATGCGGCAATGGCGCGCGTTGTTTTGCGCGTTTTGTGTTTGATAAAGGCTTAACCCAGAAACGTGAAATTCCGGTTGAAACCGCCTCAGGTTTAATTGTGTTGTATTTGGAAGACGATGGCCAAGTGCGCGTGAATATGGGCGTGCCCAAGTTTGCACCGCAAGCCTTGCCGTTTGACGCGCCTGTGCAAGCTGAGCAATACGAAATCGAAGCGCTCAACCAGGCCTGGTGCATTGGTGCGGTGTCGATGGGCAATCCGCATGCGGTGCTTGAAGTGGAGAATATTCAACAAGCGCCGGTCGAAAGCTTGGGCGCGGCGTTGGAATCACACCCGCGTTTTGCCGAACGAGTGAATGTCGGCTTTGCGCAAGTCATCTCGCGCCAACAAATACAATTACGCGTGTATGAACGCGGCGCGGGCGAAACCCAAGCTTGCGGCACCGGTGCCTGTGCCGCGATGGCGGTGATGCGTTTGTGGGGCAGGGTGGATGACACGGTCACGGTCAGTTTACCCGGCGGCGATTTGTTGATCCACTGGAGCGGCGAGCCGAGTGCGCCTTTATGGATGACCGGCCCAGTGGCGACGGTATTTGAGGCAGAATTGACCGATGAGGTGAGCGGGTGATTAAAGCCGACGAAATTCACGCTGAACACGTCGCCGATTATTTGGCGCACAACCCTGAGTTTTTTCATGTGTTTCCGAATTTGCTGGATAAATTAAGCATTCCACATCCGTCGTCGGGCAAAGCGGTGTCTTTGCTGGAACGCCAGGTTTGGCAGTTGCGCGAACAAAAAGAAAAGCTGCAAGACGAGGTGGATTCGCTGGTGGATATTGCCGGCGATAACGGGCGTTTATTGCATAAAGTGCAACAGCTCACGCGTCAGATGATGGCGGCGGAAACCGAACAGCAGGCGGTGGACGCGATTTACGCGCAAATGCGCGATGTGTTTAAAGTTGATTATATGACGCTGGTTTCTTGGGAAGTGCCGCGCCAGGGCATTCAAGGCATTAGTCAATTAGGGGTGCGCCAAGATTGGGTTAAAAACCTACGCGAAACCCTGCAACCCGGCAAGCCGGTGTGTGGCTTGATTGAAGAAAAATGGAAAACCGGCTTATTCCACGGCGAATCGAATGTGCATTCGGTGTGTTGTTTGCCGTTGGGTTGGGATCGGGTTTGGGGTGTGTTGGCGCTAGGTAGCCCAACCGATCGTTTTCAACCGGATTTAGGAACGTACTTTTTAAAGGTCATGGCGGAGTTGATTACGGCTCGGTTGAATCGGTTGTTTTAGTGTCTTTGAACCACGAAGGACACGAAGAGCACGAAGGTTTTGATACGTTTCCCCTTAACCCCCTCCTTTATGCCCTTTGGGTGCTGAGGGAGAGGGCTTTTTATGTTGGTATGGTAAAAGGGATGTATGCAGCAGATTAGACGGTTTTTAGATCAGATGCAGGCGCAGAATAAATCGGCGCACACGCGTAGCAATTATCAGCGTGATTTGCTGACGTTTGTGGCGTTTCATTTGACGGCCGACGCGCAAAACTCGGCGGATAAATCAAACGAGCAGGCCTGGTCGTTTGATCAATTATGGCATCAAATGCCCAGCCTAAACTGGGCGGAGCTGACCTCTAAAGACATTAAACGCTTTGTGATGCAGCGCGTTAAAGTCGGCATAAGCGCTAGCAGTGTGGCGCGTCAGTTGTCGGCATTGCGCAGTTTTTTTCAGTTTCTGCTCACTGAAGGGCTGATGCAACATAACCCGGCCAAAACCGTTAAAGCGCCCAAACAGCCCAAACCCTTGCCTAAAAGTTTGGATGTAGACCAAACTCGTCAATTGCTTGAACAACCCATTGAAGGCTGGCAATCGACTCGGGATCAGGCGATGTTTGAACTGCTGTATTCCGCCGGATTACGTGTCGCCGAACTGGTGAGTTTGGATTTATCACCAGGCCTGGATGGTTTAAGCGCGGGCACAATTAAGGTGTTAGGTAAGGGCAATAAACAACGTGTTGCCTTAGTGGGTCAGCAAGCGCAAAGTGCAATGCAGGCCTGGTTGTTAGCGCGCGCCGAATTTGCCAAACCAGACGAAACGGCGGTGTTTATTAACCAAAAAGGCCAGCGTTTAAGCACACGTTCGGTGCAATTAAGATTAGACAAACGCACGCGAGAAGCGGGGTTGGCCACCAAAATGTCGCCGCATCGCTTGCGTCACGCCTGTGCCACACATGTGTTAGAATCCAGCGGCGATTTGCGCGCGGTGCAAGAACTATTGGGACACGCCAATTTATCCACCACTCAGATTTACACCAAGTTGGATATGCAACATTTGGCACAGGTTTATGACCAAGCGCACCCGCGAGCGCGTAAAATAGCGAAAAAATAGAGGACAGATTTATGCAACATCATCCAGAAACAATCTACGGCACCACGATATTGTGCGTTAAACGCGGCGGTAAAATGGTGATCGGCGGCGACGGCCAAGTCACCTTGGGCCATATCGTGATGAAAGGCAATGCACGTAAAGTGCGCCGTTTGTATGACGGTAAAGTGCTGGCTGGTTTTGCCGGTGCGACCGCCGATGCGTTTACCTTATTTGAGCGTTTCGAAGGCCGTTTGCAAACGCATAATGGTCAATTAATGCGCGCGGCGGTAGAGATGGCGAAAGATTGGCGTACCGATCGCGCTTTACGCAAACTTGAAGCCATGATGATTGTGGCGGATGCCGATACCATGTTATTAATTTCTGGCACGGGTGATGTGATCGAGCCGCAAGATGACTTTATCGCCATAGGTTCTGGCGGCAGTTACGCCCACGCGGCGGCACAAGCTTTAATGCGCCACACCGAAATCGACGCGGAAGACATGGTTAAAAATGCCTTAACCATCGCCGCGGATTTATGCATTTACACCAATCATAATTTTACAATTGAAACCCTAGAAAATTCTTAAACAAAATTCCTAAACCGGAGAGAAATATGAGTGATAAATTAAATCAAAGCTTGGCCTCATGTGATACTAAAGGCCCAGCCATAAAAGGCTTTGAAGCGATGCTGTGGAATAGCCGTTTGGTAGTTTTGTCCGCAGTCATTGCCAGTTTGATTATTGCGTTTGTGATGTTTTATATCACCGCGATTGAGATTTTTTACCTGCTGGGCGCGTTAAGTGATTACCATGCATTGGAATACACCGAACGTGCGGCCCTAAAATCAAAAGCCATCGGCACGGTGATTGGCGCGGTTGATGGTTTTTTGATCGGCGCAATTATGTTGATTTTCTCTTTAGGTTTGTATGAGCTGTTTATTTCGAAACTTAGCATTGCAAAAGAGGCTTATGGTGCAAGCCAGATTTTGGTCATTAACAGTTTGGATGACTTAAAAGACAAACTGGCCAAGGTGATTTTATTGGTATTGATCGTGATGTTCTTTGAAGCCGCAATTTACTTGAAACCGAGCAGCGCATTAGAGTTGCTCTATTACGCGGTAGGTATTGCGTTAGTTGGGTTGGCTTTGTATTTCTCGCACATTGCGTTTGCAAAAGGTCCCAAAAAAGACAAACCACAAAACTCGCTATTGTCGGAAGAGTCAAACAACTAGGTTTAATTTAGCTTTAGGGCACTCGAGTAAGCCCGCGAAAAACAAAAAAGCAGGCCTGGTGCCTGCTTTTTTTATGGGCACCAGGCCTGGTGATTAAATCAGCTTTAAGCCTTGAAACATAGGTAAGTCACGGCGTAAAAAGTCTTGCGCACGTTCGGTTAGTTCGGCCAAATTTTCTTCTGGTGTTTGTAGAATCTGACCATATTTGCTAACGCCTTCGCCTTGCGACTCAAGAATCGACCAAACCAAACTCGCCAAGGCTTCCGCTTGGGTGTGGCCTTGTTGATAAGCCAGCAAAAATAACTGCTGGAATCGTGTCACTTCAATGCCGCCACCGGTGACGGGGCTAGCGAGGAAATACACCTCATCGCTGCCTTGTGAACGCATCATTAAGTGTTGGTTCAAACGCGTGCAAGCGGCTTGCGCCTTCTCGGTTGCTTGATCCGATTGAGCGGCTTGTATTTCGCCACGATGGGTGAAGATAAACATGGCTTGAACAATTTCTTGTAGGCCAATTTTTTCATGACTACTTAATGCTTGTTCGATTTCGCCTAGCGAGTGTGGTTGATAGTCCGCCAAGAAATCTAGAATGGGATCATATACATCCGCCGCCAAGTCAGCCACGCCGAGCGCGCCTTCTAACACCAGCGAAATCACACCACGCGGTTTGGTCATGACCACGCGTTCAGCGCGTAAACTTTCGATGACCTGAACCGGATTTAAATTACGTGCACCGCGCACCCAATAGTCTTTGCGGAATTTTTTATCAACGCAAAAATCACGCGTGTTTTCACGTAACGCCACATCACCAATTTGGGCTAATAAAGTTTGTTGATCCGGGCTTAGATTAATGGCTTCGATCAAGTCCAAATAACTGGCTGAACTGGCGTATTCGAGTTTTGATACCGCCATATAATCGGCCATATCAGCAAAGTCCATTGGCTGCCAATCACGATTGAAATATTCATGCGCTAAATAATGCGGGTCTTGGCTTAATAGCTCTTGCAGTTTGGGCGACACCTGAGCGTTTGCGGTGGCGTGCAGTGGGTTGGTTTTAATGACCTGATCGGCAAACTGCAAAGCCTGACGAATGCGTTGTGCCGTGCCTTCGCCTGGTGCGCCCATGCGCTGGGTGTGTTGCACCATTAAACGGCGCAACGGCATAATTTGCGCCCAACCAACTTGGGTGTTGTAACTGACATACACTACGCCGCCGACTTTAAGATTTTTGCGGATAAACGCCATAATAAGCTGGCGGTTTTCTTCCGAAACCCAGGTCCAAATGCCGTGCAGACAAATAAAGTCAAACTTGGGTAAATCGTCGCGTGCTAAAAATTCGGCAAAGGATTCATCGGTAAATTCAGCTGGCACACCGGCGGCTTCGGCGAGCGATTGGGCAAACGCAGCTTGTGACGGCAAAAAGTCGTTGCCAAACCATTGGGTATCGCTGGCGGCGGCGTGAATTGCGGCGCTTAATCCTTGACCAAATCCCAGCTCACAAGCGGTGGATTGTTTGGGTGGTTCGATACCGGCATTCAATAACGCCAACCGTATACGCAGCGGATTAAGTTCTTTGTAGTACCCATAGGTGTAACCAATGTCGGCCACATAACCGGCTGTCCAATCACTCATTAATCTATCCTTTTGTTGCGGGCGTGCGATTCAAAAAAATCATTATAACGGTTTCATTTTAATAATCGACCGGGATTGGTGCGGGCCACCACTCGCTGGTTTTGCCTGTATGGTAGTACACTGTCAAGCCAATCCACTCGCGCCAACCTGGTTCAAGCGCTTTAAGATGATCAAATAGGTCAAAGTCAACACGTCGCAGTTCGGTGCTATTGCTACGGTAATCCACCGGATATGGGATGACATGAAGGCCAAATTGGCGAGCTATACCGACGGAACGCGGCATGTGATAGGCCGAGGTGACGAGTAAATATTGACCACCAGGCCTGGTGGTGGATTGAATATTGCGAAAATTCTCAAAGGTATTGCGTGATTTAGATTCTAAAATAAGGCGATCCGGTTTTAATCCCATATCATTAAATAATTGCGCGGCAATTTCCCCTTCGCTTCCCGTGTCTTGCAACTGAATTGAACCACTGCCGCCAGTAAAAATGACGGGCGCATCTGGGTAGAGATCAGCCAGTTTTTTGGCGGCTATGTAGCGATCACCGCCCAACCCAAGTTCTGCGACCTTCCAGCTAAGTGAGCGTTTAAGATCTTCGCCGCCGCCTAATACAATAATGCCATCGACTTTTTCGGGCATCACATAGGGTTTGGCAAAGCGTTTTTCGAGCGGCTGAATCAGCCAATCACCCACTGGATAAGCCAGCACCAAAGCGCCCGCAAGTGCGGTAGGCATTAAAATCCACTTGGCCGCCGAATAAGCCTTGAAAAGCACCAATACAGAGCCTAATATAAAGCTTATGACCAGTAAATTTCCTGGGCTTAAAATCATCCAGCCCAGTTTTGACAACACAAAGAAAACTGTATCCATAATTCCTTTATTTTCAACTAATTAAAAATTATTTTAATCGCGCTACTTGAAAACCTCTCGCTAAGTCCTATAAAGCCAATAATAGAAACTGAGGTAACGCACTATGATGGACAAGTTTACTACACAATTCCAATCCGTTCTGGGCCAGGCACAGTCCTTGGCGGTAACGAACGACAATCAATTTATCGAACCTTTACATATTCTGGCGGCGCTCATTCCAGAGCAAGGTCACTTGCTGCGTTTAGCTGGTGTGGATGTGAATGCGCTTAACCAAGCGGTGCAATCCAAACTGAGCGGCTTGCCGCAGGTTTCGGGCACAGGCGGCGAAGTTCAGCTGTCTCGTCAATCGGGCGCGATTTTAAACTTAATGGAAAAACAAGCGCAGAAAAACGGCGATGCCTATATTTCGAGCGAATTGTTTTTACAAGCGGCGTTAGATTCGAAAGATCAGGTCGCCGACCTACTTAAACAAGCCGGGGCGCAAGCCAACAAGCTCGCCGATGCGATTCAACAAGTACGTGGAGGGGAAAGCGTGCAAGATCAAAATGCAGAATCAACGCGCCAAGCGTTAGAAAAATATACGATTGATTTAACCTCATTGGCCGAATCCGGCAAGTTAGATCCGGTGATTGGTCGCGATGACGAAATCCGCCGCGCGATTCAAGTATTGCAGCGTCGTACCAAAAATAACCCGGTGTTAATCGGTGAACCTGGCGTGGGTAAAACCGCGATTGTCGAAGGCCTCGCGCAACGTATTATCAATGGCGAAGTGCCGGAAGGACTGCGCCATAAACGTGTATTGTCTTTGGATTTAGGCTCATTATTGGCCGGCGCGAAATATCGTGGGGAGTTCGAAGAACGCCTAAAAGCGGTATTAAAAGACCTATCGAAAAACGAAGGCCAGGTAATTTTGTTTATCGACGAAATCCACACCATGGTCGGTGCGGGTAAAGCCGAAGGCGCGATGGACGCGGGCAATATGTTAAAACCGGCGTTAGCGCGTGGTGAGTTGCATTGCATTGGCGCAACCACGCTCAACGAATACCGTGACAATATCGAAAAAGATGCGGCTTTAGAACGTCGTTTCCAAAAAGTCTTGGTGGACGAGCCGTCTGAAGAAGATACCATCGCGATTTTGCGTGGTTTAAAAGAACGTTACGAAGTGCATCACGGTGTCGCGATTACCGATCCAGCGATTGTGGCGGCGGCGCGTTTGTCACAGCGTTATATTACCGATCGTCAATTGCCGGATAAAGCAATTGATTTGATCGACGAAGCCGCCTCAAGAATCCGTATGGAAATCGACTCCAAGCCGGAAGAAATGGACAAATTGGATCGCCGCTTAATCCAACTCAAAATGGAGCAGGTGGCGCTGAAAAAAGAAAAAGATGACGCGTCGAAAAAACGTTTAGAAATCTTAAAAGACCAAATTAAAGACCTGGAAAAACAATATTCCGATTTTGAAGAAGTCTGGAAAAAAGACAAGGCCGCCTTGCAAGGCGCGCAACAATACAAAGAAGCGCTCGACAAGGCGCGTACCGAAATGGAAGCCGCGCGTCGCGAAGGCAATTTAGGACGCATGTCTGAGTTGCAATACGGTGTTATTCCCGACTTAGAAGCCAAAATTAAAGCGGCGGACGAGTTGGAAATTAACGACGAAAACAAGGGCGAAATGCACCTGTTGCGCAATAAAGTATCCGAAGAAGAAATTGCCGAAGTGGTGTCGCGTTGGACGGGGATTCCGGTGTCGCGCATGATGGAAGGCGAACGCGATAAATTGTTGCGCATGGAAGACAGTCTAAGTGCCAAAGTGGTTGGTCAAGACGAAGCGGTCAAAGCCGTATCGGATGCGATTCGTCGCTCACGCGCCGGTTTGTCTGATCCAAACAAACCCAACGGTTCGTTCTTATTTCTCGGCCCAACCGGGGTGGGGAAAACCGAGCTAACCAAATCCTTGGCGGATTTCTTATTCGACAGCCAAGACGCGATTGTGCGGTTGGATATGTCTGAATTTATGGAAAAACACTCGGTCGCGCGTTTAATCGGTGCGCCACCTGGCTATGTGGGTTACGAACAAGGCGGTTACTTAACCGAAGCCGTGCGCCGCAAACCCTATTCGGTAATCTTGTTGGATGAGGTCGAAAAAGCGCACCCGGATGTGTTTAACATCCTGTTACAAGTGCTAGACGACGGGCGTTTAACCGACGGCCAAGGCCGCACAGTTGATTTCCGTAACACGGTGATTGTGATGACCTCGAACCTCGGTTCACAGATCATCCAAGAGCTGGCAGGCGAAGGCAATTACGACGCAATGAAGTCGGCGGTAATGGAAGTGGTCGGTGGTCATTTCCGCCCCGAATTCGTTAACCGAATTGACGATATCGTGGTGTTCCACCCACTCGGTAAAGGCCAGATTCGTGCGATTACCGATATTCAGCTCGAAAGCCTACGCAAACGTTTGGCCGACATCGACCTGAAAATCGACGTCTCGATTCCGGCACTAGATGTGTTGGGTGAAGCTGGGTTCGATCCAGTATATGGTGCGCGTCCGCTAAAACGTGTGATCCAGCAACGTCTGGAAAACCCATTAGCGCAACGCATCCTAAAAGGCGAGTTCCAACCCGGTTCGACTATTCATGTTGAACTAGAAGACGGCGAACTCAACTTCCACTAATCACCTCTGTCATAATGCTCCCAACCCCGCGAAAGCGGGGTTTTTTTATGCCTGTAATTCAACGATAACTAGGCCTTGTGAATTTGGTATCAGAAAATATTTGATTTGATGACAAAAGGCATACATTTTGTTAAAGTGTTGAAACTATGAAATTATTTAATTGGAATCCAGATAAAAATACCTTACTCATTCAGGAACGAGGTCTTTGTTTTGAAGATGTGGTGTTTGCCGTACAGCAGGGAAAGTTGCTAGATGACATCGAACATCCAAATAAACAACAGTATTCAAATCAGCGAATCATGGTGATTGAACTTGACGGTTATGTTTATCTGGTGCCTTATGTTGAAAATGACCAAGAAATTTTTCTAAAAACCATCATTCCAAGCCGTAAGGCGCGTAAAAAGTATTTAGGGGAAGAAGCATGAAAAAACATCAGACTATAATTTTAGACGACGAAGAGCAGTCAATATTGGAAGCCTTTGAATCTAATGAATTTGAATCAGTGTTGACTGATGATCGTAAAACAGAGTTGATGGCGATAGCTCAAGCGAGTATCAAAAAAGACAAGCGTATCAATATTCGTATTGCGCAACGTGATCTAGATGCGATTCAACGTAAAGCCATGCAAGAAGGCATGCCATATCAAACCTTGATTGCCAGTATCTTGCATAAATATGCTTCTGGAAGTTTAACCGAGCAACGCACTTAGTCAGGCTACTTGGTTTCGGATAATAAGTGCAATCTAGGAATGAGAAGCCAGTTGAGCTAAACTCACTGACTTTTCCCCACCAAGAGATAAGCACAATGAAATATAGTTAACTGACCGAAGGTGAACGATACCAGATTTACGGACTTTTGAAAGTCGGTTTTACACAAAAAACTATCGCCAAGAACTTAAATCGCTCAGCGGATGCGCAACCGGATGCGTGGGAAATTAAGGTGTTGACGCGCTTTGATCAACAGCGCGCGCAAGGGGCTGATCCAGCTAAGATGGAATATAGCGAAGTGGTGGAACACGGGGGCCAAGCCACTTTCCGTTATATGAAAGCGATTGCGATTGGCGAAGGCCAGCCTTGTTTGCACTGTCATGGCACCAAGCTTAACGAAGACGTTAAACAAAGATTGGGCGAGCTTTATCCACACGATAAAGCCATCGGCTATAAAGTTGGTCAAGTGCGTGGTGCGTTTAGTTTTAAAAAGCATTTATAACCAAAAAAGCCTAACCACCAGGCCTGGTGGTTAGGCTTTTTTAAAGACCACAACATCGTTATGCG
>NZ_JACUTY010000019.1 GCF_014859555.1 Thiomicrospira sp.
TGATGCGGGCTGGGCATGATGTTTCTTACGATTCATCATAGGAGTGGTATGTATCGCTAGCCCTGTATGTCAACATAATGTTGCCACGTTCCGAGGCAATAAGGGTTCTATCGCGGCTATGTTCACTTAGCTCACACCTTTAAGTGTTTATTTTCGGATTTATTTTTTCATTCTACACGCGTTTTATTAAAAACAAAATCAATAATTTAGAGTGAATTTTAGTGTGTATTTTAGAGAGAAATATCGGATTTATTTTCGGATATGATCATCCCAGTCTAAACAACACAATGACATCTACAGAGATAATCTAGTGCCGCTTAACTAGGCCTGGTTTAAACAAGTTGTTTCGCTTTGTGATCTTCGTTCATCACTAAAGCGATGGCTTCTGCCACTCGGATGCCGTCAATGGCGGCGGACATAATGCCACCTGCATAGCCGGCGCCTTCTCCGGCGGGGTACAAGCCTTGGGTGTTGATGCTTTGGTAATCGTCACCGCGCTTAATCGACACGGGTGATGAAGTGCGGGTTTCAACCCCGGTGAGCATCGCCTCTTTTAACGCAAACCCGCTGATTTTTTTATTGAATGCCGGGATCGCTTCCTGAATGGCTTCGCGGCAATAATCCGGCAAAATTTGCGTTAAGTCGGTGAGTTTTACGCCGGGTTTATAGGAAGGCTCAATACAGCCTAAGCTGGCGGAAGATTGACCCGCTAAATAATCGCCGACTAGCTGAGCGGGGGCGTCGTAGTTTTCGCCACCCAATACATAAGCCGCGCTTTCCAATTGACGTTGTAATTCTATGCCCGCTAACGGACTGTCGCTTGGAAAATCACTCGGGTCAATCCCAACGACAATCGCGCTGTTGGCGTTACGTTCATTGCGTGAATATTGGCTCATACCATTGGTGACCACACGATGTTCTTCTGAAGTGGCGGCCACCACGGTTCCACCCGGGCACATGCAAAAACTGTACACCGAGCGTCCGTTTTTGCAATGATGCACTAGCTTATAATCGGCGGCGCCTAAAAGCGGATGGCCGGCATTTTTACCAAACAACACCTCATCAATCGTTGACTGACTATGCTCAATGCGGAACCCAATCGAAAAGGGTTTGGCTTCAATGTACACGCCTTTTTTATGCAGCATTTCAAAGGTATCACGCGCACTGTGTCCGGTCGCTAAGGCAATGTAGCGTGATCTGATCTGCTGACCGTCGGCCAAGGTCACCCCGCTAATTTGACCATTTTCAATCTGCAGGTCATCCACCCGAGCGCTAAAGCGAATTTCGCCGCCCAGTTCAATGATTTTAGCGCGCATTTTTTCAACCATTCCCACCAATCTAAAGGTGCCAATATGGGGTTTACTCACGTACAAAATTTCTTCTGGTGCGCCTGCCGCCACAAAATCATGCATGACTTTACGGCCATAATGCTTTTTGTCGTTTATCTGTGTCCAGAGTTTGCCATCCGAAAAGGTGCCGGCACCGCCTTCTCCAAACTGCACGTTCGACTCGGTATTTAAGGTTCGGTTGCGCCAAAATCCAAAGGTGTCTTTGGTACGTTCGCGCACTTCTTTACCCCGGTCTAACACGATCGGTTTGTAGCCCATTTCGGCCAATACTAAAGCAATAAAAATTCCGCAAGGCCCAAAGCCGACCACCACCGGACGTTCGGTTAAATCGGCCGGTGCTAGAGCCACGTATTTATAGCGCATGTCAGGCGTGAGGCGGACATTCTGATTTTGGCTGTGTTGTTGTAGCAACTCGGCCTCGTTCTGCACGTTTAGATCGAGCGTGTAGAGCAGGCTAATATTGTTTTTACTTCGGGCATCAAAACCACGTCTAAAAACCGTAGTTTCGATAAGTTGTGTTTTAGTGATGCCAAGTGTGGCTAAAATAGCCTGTTCCAGCTCAGCTTCATTATGATTTAAAGGCAGTTTTACATTGGTGATACGAATCATGGGATATCCAAAAATAGGCGTGCGTTAAACACATTTAACCTTAAATATGGCTAATACACGCTTGCAATTAGCGAAACTTTGAGTAGTCTACTGGCAGACAAAAATGATATTTTAAATCCGAAAGTTTATCAGAAGCGGCCACACAATGGCTTATAAAATGGCTCAGAAAGAATATGGCATTTGTAGTAACTGAAAATTGTATTAAATGTAAATACACCGATTGCGTGGCCGTTTGTCCTGTGGATGCGTTTCACGAGGGGCCTAACTTTTTGGTGATTAATGCCGATGTTTGCATCGACTGTGATTTATGTACGCCTGAATGTCCGGCGCAAGCGATTTTTCAAGAGGACGCCTTACCCGAAGGCATGCAACATTACCGTGAACTCAACTATGACCTAGCGAAAATTTGGCCGGTCATTAGCCAAGTCATCCCCGCGCCAGCCGACGCCGATGAATGGGATGGCGTCGCCAACAAAGAACAGTTGTTAGTTATTGAATAACTCACTCAAAGCCTAGCACCAGGCCTGGTGGTTTCAGGCGAGTAGGGTTTTAGTCTCTTACATCTAATTTTGCATGACTGGGTGGGCGTGCATAAAACGCATTGTCGCGCTGCATTTGGGCTGGGGTGAGTTTAAATAAGCTCCAGGCATAAAACCACCAAGCAATCGTTTCATAAAATTCTTCATAGAACATACCATGCACAGATTGAATCCACTCTCGGTCATAAGCGCCGCCGAGCATTAAGAAAAACAAGACAAGCATTAAGCGTGCAAAATGGTAAGTGTTTAATAATTGCATGGCCGCTGACCAGGCAAAACGCAGGTTTATAACACTATAGATAATGTAAGGTATAAACATGGCAAGCGTGATAATGAGCGAGCCATTTGGACTGCCTATCCATATAAGCCAACTGGGTGCGTCGGTTCCTCTTACATCAAATTCGCGTACAAAAAAGCCGATGGTTAACAGAATAAAACCAACGCCAATATAGCGAAGTGATTTATTGGAGGCTTGTTTTGTTATAAACACAGCCGACACCAATGCGGCCACTAACATGACTAATTGGATATTTTCAAGCAGCCCATTTTCTTCGGCTACGGCCATTCCCGCGGTGCTGTAGGTCATGGCTAAACCAATAAAAAGCGTAAAAGTAACAACGCTGTACACTATATTTTGATAATTCATCTAGTTAATCCAAAAATTTAAACCAAACAAAAAGGACCGTAAAGGTCCTTTTTGTCAAAAATATTGCATGTATCTTACGGTTTTGTTGCAACTTCTTCAAGCTTAGGTTGAACTCAAACCAAGCATGGAAGGGGGGGGAGCTTTAATATCAAATGGTGGGTGCAACTCAAGTCCAAATAATCAACATTAAACCGCTTAACTAGGCGGGTCAGGTCTTGTGTGTTTCAATCTTCCCCATGTTAAACTTAATTCAATGGTGGTTGTTTTGGGTGTTGTTGGCTGATCGTAAATGGTGGGCTGAGGTAGAAAAACAGTATCTAGCAAAATAAAAACAGGGTTAAAACGATGCATCAACAATGGAGTCAGTTTTTATTATTAGTGTTAGGTTTAGGCCTGAGCTGGTGGGCATTAACCGAAGGCGACCACCAGGCCTGGTGGTTTGGTGCGACCGTAGTGATTGCGTTGGCTGTTTGGTTGGTTAAACAAGGCGCACGTATCCATTTACGTTGGTTGCGATTGCCTGGTTTTGTTTTGTTTTTTGTATCGCAATCTTGGCAGGGCGGTTGGGATGTGGCGAAGCGGGCGTTGTTTAATCCGCGCGGATTTGAGTCCGGTTATCTCGATTATTCATTAAAGCTCGCGCCGGGCTGGCAGCGGGATACTTGGCTGGCGATGGTGGGGCTGTTTCCTGGCACCTTGTCGGTGGCGATTCAGGGCGATCAAGCCAGGGTTCATGTTTTGGATTTAGCCATGTCGGTTGCACCAGGCCTGGTGGCGTTGGAGCAATATTTAATGTCACTTACACCAAACGAGGCGCGGTTATGAGCTGGTTTTATCAGGCGGCGGCGCTGGTGTTGCTGGTGAGTATGCTGCTGAGTTTGTTTCGGGTGGCACGCGGGCCGAGTTATGCGGATCGTATGCTGGCGGCGCAATTAATTGGTACCAGCGGGGTGGCCTTGCTTTTGTTATTAGCGGCGGCGTTTGAGCAGAGTGCATTGCGTGATGTGGCGTTAGTGTTTGCGCTGTTGGCGGCGGTGAGTGGCATTGCGTTTACGCGTGTAGCTAAATCGGTAAAGGAATAGGGTTATGGCCGAAGCGATGGGTCTTATTTTAAATGGTCTCAGCCTGCTGTTGATTGGCTTGGGTTTGGCGTTTTTTATGGCGGGCACCTTGGGTGTGTTGCGTTTTAGCACACCGTTAAACCGACTGCACGCGGTGACCAAAGCCGATAATTTAGGTTTAGGTTTGGTGGTGGCTGGTTTGATTCTGCAGGCGGGTTCTTGGGCTTTGGTGTTTAAATATTTGATTATCTGGGCGCTGGTGTTGCTGAGCGCGGCGGCGGTGAGCCATTTAATCGGCCAGCGTGCTTATCAGCAAACCCGCCAAACTGAGTCGGGTGAGACGCCATAAATGCTGGTTTTTGACGGGTTATTGGCGTTGTTGATTTTAGGCTTGGCCTGGCGTGCTACCAGCAGCCGTGACTTATTTGAATCCATTGTGGTGTTTATTGCGCTCGGTTTAATGATTGCGCTCGCTTGGGTAAGGTTGTCTGCGCCAGATGCCGCGTTAGCCGAAGCGGCGATCGGTTCAGGTCTGGCTGGGGCGTTATTATTAGCGACCTGGTCACGCATTGAGCCGCAAACCGATGATCGTGTTCGGGCCTTTTCTTGGTCATGGGCGTTGGTGTTTAGTGGTTTAGCGGTGGGGTTGTTATTGGCGTTCGCACAGATTCCGGCGGATGGCCAAGGCATGATGGATGAGGTTCAAGCCCATATTCCACAAGCGGGCGTGGCGCATCCGGTGACGGCGGTGTTGTTGAATTTTCGGGCTTGGGATACCGCGTTAGAGCTGGCGGTTCTGGCTTGGGCGTGGTTTGCGCAACAAGCCCTTAATCGTGATCATACGCCACGTTATCAAGCCTTAGATGGCGAGGTGTTGCAAACCTTTGCCAAGTGGTTAACGCCGTTGGTTTTGCTGGTGGGGGCTTATTTATTATGGCGCGGGGCCACCGAGCCCGGCGGCGCATTTCAGGCGGGGGCGGTGTTAGCCGCCGGCCTGGTGATTTATAGCTTAGCCTATCAGCATCCTTGGCGCGCAGGCCGTTTAAACGATTGGGTTTGGCGTTTAAGTTGGGTCGGTGGTTTTTGGTTATTTGTAATGATTGGTTTAGTCGGATTGGCGATGGGGGTTGGCTTTATGGGTTATCCGCCGGCACAGGCGGGTGGCTTGATTTTATTGATTGAAATCTGTGCCACTTTATCCATCGCGTTTTTACTGGCGGCCATGTTTAGCGGGCATCGAGACACTGAAACCCTGGCTTCAAAATCAAATAAGGAGTCTTAATGCTGATCAGCTCGTTTGAAATTTACCTGTTTTGTGCGGCGGGTCTGATGTTGATTGGCTTGTATGCGGTGGCCCGTCGACCGCATTTATTACACAAACTGTTAGGTTTAAATGTGATCGGCAGCGGCGTGTTTATGCTGCTGCTGACCTTGGCATCGCGTGCGCAGCCCGCCGATGCGGTGCCGAAAGCGTTGGTGTTGACCGGGATTGTAGTGGCCATCAGCGCCACCGCCTTGGGTTTATCTTTAATGCAGCGTTTAGCCGCCCAAAGCGGGCGCGCTGAACTGGATGAGGATGCCCAATGAGTTGGATGTTGCCTGCGCTTGTGCTTTGGCCATTATTGGCCGCGACCCTAGGGGTGTTACATCAAAAACACGCACGCCATTGGGGGTTAGTCGGTGCGTTGGGCACTGCCGTTTTGGGTGTGGCGGTGATGGGCTTAGAAACATCGAGCTGGACGTTGGGTGGCTGGGCCTTGCCTTTAGGCATTGGCTGGCGGCTTGATCAGCTTGCGCAATGGATGTTGCTGATTGGCGCTATTGTAGGCCTGTTTGTGAGTGTCTATGCTTGGTTGGATCACACCTTGCCAAGGGCGTTTTGGTGGTTATGGTTGGGTGCTTGGGGGGCGATGAATGCGCTGTTTTTATCGGCCGATGTGTTTAATATCTACGTCACGCTCGAATTATTAGGCATCAGTGCGGTGGCTTTGGTGGCGATTTCGAACAAGGCGGGCGCGACTCAAGCCGCGATGCGTTATTTGTTAGTGAGTTTGTTGGGTTCCATGTTGTTTTTATTGGGGGTGGCGTTGCTTTATGGCGAATACGCCAGCTTGGATATGGTGTATTTAGCTCAGCAGATGCAAAGCGGGCCGGTGATGTTTTTAGCGCTCGCAGCGATGACGGTCGGCTTAATGGCCAAAACTGCGTTGTTTCCTTTACACGCTTGGTTGCCGCTCGCACACGGACGTGCGCATGCGGCGGTGAGCGCGATTCTTTCGGCCTTGGTGATTAAGGCATCTTTTTATCTGTTAATCAGACTTTGGCTAGAGGTGTTTGCGCCACTGGATTTAAGTCTGGCTTTTTGGTTTTGGGCGTTATTAGGCAGTTTGGCGGTGTTATGGGGCGCGACCCAGGCGCTGGTTACGCCTTCGTTAAAACAGTTGGTGGCTTGGTCGACCGTAGCACAGGTTGGTTATTTGGCGATTGGGTTGGCTTTAATGATCGACGCCCAAGCGCAATTTAGTTGGGCGTGGGGTTTGGTGGGGCTGATTTTGGCGCACGCTTTGGCCAAGTCGGCGATGTTTTTGGCGGTGGGTAATATTCAACAGCGCGCGGGGCATGATAATTTGCAGCAATTGGGTTATGTGTTGCGTACCGAACGCAAAACGTTGTTTGCGTTCGGTCTAGCCGGTGTGAGTTTGGCGGGTTTGCCGATTAGTGCCGGATTTTTGGCTAAATGGTGGTTATTAGAATTAAGTTTTGACCACCAGGCCTGGTGGTTATTCGGGGTGCTGATTTTGGGCAGTTTAATGACCGCGGGTTATGTGTTAAGAGTGTTAAATTTGGCGCTGACCAATCAGGCCCAGACGCAAAGCCTGCAAGCTATCCCTGCCGGACGTGAATGGCTGGTTTTGATACTCGCGAGTTTAGCGATTGTGAGTGGTTTAAGTGCGCAAAGTTTATGGGGAGGTTAAATGGATAATTCAGTTTGGCCACTCTTAATCATCGCGACGTCGTTGATTCCGGGAATTTGGATTTTCTTTATTCCTGAACATCAGCGTTTTTTGCGTTCAGCGTTAAATATCGGCGGCGCGCTGATTAAATTGCAATTGGTGGTTTTGGTCTTAATCGGGCTGTATACCGGTGAGGTTTATCAAATCCAGTGGCAGGTGCTTCCAGGGCTAGAATTAAAGTTAAGAATAGATGGGTTAGCGGGTCTGTTTTTATTGTTGTCGGCCTTTTTATGGTTGATCACGACGATTTATGCAATTGGCTATTTAGAAAACTCGCCCAACCGCTCGCGCTTTTTCGGTTTCTTTACCCTCTGTGTTAGCGCGACCACCGGGGTGGCGATGGCCGGTAACCTGTTTAGTTTTGTCTTGTTTTATGAGCTGTTAACGCTTGCGACCTGGCCTTTGGTCGTCCACCGCGGCACGCAACAAGCGATTGCGGCCGGTCGGGTTTATTTGCGTTATACCTTGATTGGCGGCGGTGCGTTATTAGTTGGTACGGTGATTTTGCATAGGCTGGCCGGCTCGCCTGATTTTGTACCGGGGGGTTATTTAGATGACTTAGCCATCCACCAGGCCTGGTTGTGGTTGGTGTTTGGTTTGTTGATTGCCGGTTTAGGGGTGAAAGCGGCGTTAGTGCCGTTTCATTCGTGGTTGCCCCAGGCGATGGTGGCGCCTGCTCCGGTGAGTGCGTTATTGCATGCAGTAGCGGTGGTTAAAGCCGGTGCATTTGGCATAGTGCGGGTGATGTTTGAAGTTTATGGCATTGAGTTTGCACACGGCTTGGGCATGGCGAGTGTGTTGTTAGTGATGGCGGCTTTAACCATTATTTACGGTTCGGTGCGTGCGTTGTTTGAAATGGATATTAAAAAGCGCTTGGCGTTTTCCACCGTCAGCCAGGTGTCTTATGTGGCGCTCGGTATTGCGTTGGCCGGGCCGTTAGGGGCGATTGGCGGCTTAATCCATATTGTGCATCAAGGTTTAATGAAAATCACCTTGTTTTTAACCGCCGGTAACTATGCCGAAACATTGGGTATTCATAAGGTACACGAATTATCGGGCGTGGGGCGGCGTATGCCTTGGACCACCGTGGCTTTTACGCTCGGCGCATTAGGTATGATCGGCTTGCCGCCGCTGGCGGGGTTTGTGAGTAAATGGTATTTGGGTTTGGGGGCGTGGGAAGTCGGTCTGTATTGGGTGCTGGGTGTGTTATTTATATCGAGCTTACTTAACGCGGCTTATTTTTTGCCGTTAGTGTATCGTGCTTGGTTTGGCGAAGCGCCGGCTCAATGGCCACACGAACAGACATTAAGCACGAAATTTGAAACCCACTGGATGCTGTTGTTCCCGCCACTGATTACGGCCGCGACCGTAGTATTACTCGGTGTATTTGCGGGTTATGCTTTTACCACTTTGGGTTGGGTGGAATGGCTCGTTAACCAGGAATTTAATGGCTTATGATGGATTTTAGCGGAATGTTAGCCATGATTTGGTTGTGGCCGTTGTTATTCGCATTGGGTTTGGCCTGGCCGAGGTTACGTCCTTATGGCATTAAATTGTTGCCTTGGGCGTTGTTGCCGGCTGGGTTGTTATGGTTCGGTTTTGGTTGGCAACTGCTTGCTGATTCAAGTGTGACGCTTAAGCTGGAATGGCCAAATATTTTAGTGGGTACGCGCCTTAACTTAGATCGGCTCGGGTTTGTTTGGTTAAGCCTCAGTCTGATCGTGTGGGGTGTGGCGGCTTTGCACAGTCGTTGGGTGCAAGATGTATATGCTTGGCGTTATGCCTTGTTTTTTCTACTCAGTTTGGCGGGCAGCTTAGGTTTAGTTGTAGCGGCGGATGCGGTGAGTTTTTACCTGACGTTTAGCTTAATGAGTTTAGCCGCATGGGGTTTAGTGATACATGAACGTCATGCTAGCGCCCAGCGTGCCGCACGTTGGTATATCCTGCTGGCGATATTGGGTGAATTATGGCTGTTTGTTGGGATTGTGGCGCGTGCGGCGGAGCTTGGTACAACCGATTTAAGTATTTGGGCACAAACCTCATCAGCGGGCTGGGGGTTGGCGCTTATTTGGTTAGGATTAGCGGTGAAAATCGGGGTGCCAATTTTACATATTTGGTTGCCATTAGCCCATCCGGCCGCACCGGTTCCTGCGAGTGCGGTGTTATCTGGCGTGATGATTAAAGCGGGCATTATTGGCTGGTGGTTATTGCTGCCAAGCCAAGCGATGGCGAATAACGAATGGCTGTGGTTGATGCCTTGGCTAGGTGTCGCCACCATGTTGTTTGGCGGGGTGTTAGGTTTAATGCAAACCGATCCCAAAGCGTTGCTGGCCTATTCCAGTATTAGTCAGATGGGCTGGTTGATTTGGGGGATAGGTTGGGTATGGCAAAGCGCTCAACCAGAGTGGATGATGTTATGGGTGGCGGCGTTTGCATTCCACCATGCGTTGATTAAAGCTGGGCTGTTTTTAGCGGTCGGCTGGGTGAAGTTTTCCGCGACTCAGGCACGTTGGATGCCTTGGGTGTGGGGCATGGTAATTTTGTTAGCCTTATTGCTCGCCGGTTTACCTTTTAGTTCCGGTGCTTTGCTTAAAGCCGAAATGAAACAGGTTTCGGCCGATGCGCTGTATCAATTACCGGATAGCTTATTACTCGCGGGTTCAGTGATCACCGGTTTGCTAATGATTCAGTTTGTTCGGCGTTTAGCTCGGCTTGAAGTCCAGCCTAAAACACTCGAAAAACCGGCTTTAATCAGTTGGTTTAGCTTGGTTGGTTTGGCACTGATTTGGCCTTATGCGTTTATGACACCATCTTGGGATAATGTTTTGTCTGATACGCAACCCTTGTTAATAGCCGTTGTTTTTGCAACGGCTTGGCGAATTCGGGTGAATCGACAAGTTCATTTGGCGCCCGGTGATGGGGTGGTGTGGCTAGAAGCGGCTGGGGTCAAAATTAGCCAATTAAAGAAGCACCAGGCCTGGTGGTTAAAACAACAGCAATATTTAGTGTATTGGCGCTTAAAGTCTCAGCAAAAACTGCGACGATTTTCAAAACGTATTTACCAAGCGGAGCGGTTTTTTTTAAACTGGTCAAATTATGTCACTTGGCTGGGTGCGCTGTTGTTATTGGTTGGCTTGAGTCAGGTTTTTTAACAGGCCAGCTTAGGGCTGTCTAAGTGAGGTGCCCTGACGCTATACAACAAAAACCGAGTAATAACCGCATGGCTGGATAGTTGTGGTTTAGAATTTGTATCAGGGTTGTTTAACGATCTAACGAATTACTATTTGAGGGGTTTGAGGTGTATCAAACGATTAATCTTTTGCTGGGGGAGTTATCTACGCCCGAGCTTTTAGAGGAAATTAAAACGCTATGGGCTCAACATAGCAAATTAACACTAAACATTGTGGATCCTAACGAACCGACTGCGGAACTTGAGTCGAGCTTATTTTTAAGTTATTTAACGGATGCGGAATTAAAAGACTGGTTGAATAGAGCCAAACATTGGGATCAGCCGCCCAGTGTCGGCATATTGCCGAATGAATTTTGTCCTGTGGCGATGAAAAGTATGGGGATCAGTAAAGACTTAAATCAAGCGCTTGAGGATGCGTTGGATTTTGATCGTCGCCAGTTGGTGGATCTGTTGATTTGTAACGAAGAACCGGTGTTTCAACACGTGACAGCCGGGGATGTATTTGGTTTAAACAATGCCGTTGAAGCCACGATGTGGCACAAGATCAAAGCCTTTTGGGGTAACCTGCATCAAATTCATTTTGACAGTTACAGCTTGGTGACCGCCAAAGATCAACATATTCAAACTGCGGCGACGGGTATTTTGGTGTTGGAGCACAATAGCCGAAGCCAAGGTGCTAACCATGTGAACGAAAACTTATCCAACCAAGATGGTAAGTTGAATGCGTTTGTTTTGGCGCCTAAAAGCTTAATTAATTATCTGTATTTTATGTTTGTGGTGTTTTTTGTGCGCCGCTTCTCAATGGATGATTTATCGCGGATTGTTGGGGTGATCCAAACCAGCAAACTAAGCGTGACCTCTAGCGGGCGTGAATTTGAATACCGCATTGATGGTTATGCTTATCAGACCAGTCAGCTCGATTTAATGATTTATCCCAAAGCAGTGTGTTTTCACTTAGGTCGAGCAATGGGCAACATCGAAGTAAGTGAGGTTGAGGATGAAGAACTCAAAACGCATAAAGACAAGGTTCGTATCAAAGCCCTGCCGCAAGGCGATTTAACCAGCGCGTTATTGACCAAACCCGTGCCGTTTTTCCCGCGTGCGAGCGATGAGGATTTTAAAGATTTATTTGTCACTTTGCGCACCGGTGCTTTGTTTAGTGAAAGTTTTATTGTCTTAATGGTGTTAAGTACGCTGTTAGGTGCGACCGGTTTGTTTATGAGTTCAGCCCCGGTCATTATCGGCGCGATGATTTTAGCGCCTTTAATGGCGCCGATTATTTCGTTGTCGATGGGGGTGGTGCGTTATGAGTTGAACATGATGCAAACCGCGCTAAAAACCTTATTTTGGGGCACCTTCGTGGCTTTATTGGTGGGTACAGTTTATGCATGGTTAATGCCATTGAGCACCATCACACCCGAAATCGCGGCGCGTTTGAATCCGAATTTATTAGATTTAATGGTGGCGGTGATTTCTGGGGTGGCGGGCGCGTACGCCAGCGCGCGGGCCGAAGTCGCTAAATCGCTGGCGGGTGTGGCGATTGCAGTGGCGTTAATTCCGCCTTTAGCGGTAACTGGTATCGGTTTGGGCTGGGGTGACTGGGCGATTGTTTTAGGTTCGTTTTTGCTGTTTTTAACCAACTTGGTGGGCATCACGTTAGCCGCAGCGGTTACGTTTATTGTTTTGGGTTATTCACCGGTTAAACGCGCGAAAAAGGGCATTAGTTATACGTTAATTTTGATGTTGTTGATTTCAATTCCGTTACTGGTGTCTTTCTATGAACTGGTGGAAAAAAACAACTTAATGCGTCAATTGCACCAAGTTGAATGGGTGGCGGCAAAGCAAACTGATATTGAGGTGGATGTGACGGATGTGGAATCGCGTTTTGGTGGTGATGTAAGGGTTTGGGTGGATATTACGTCACGCGAAGATGTGAGTGCGCAAACCTTGCGTGCAATTCAGCGTCAAATGCAGGAGCAAATTGGTCGAAACATTGAGTTGGAAATTACTCGACGGATTTTGTTAATGCCGGAACCGCCGCCGAGCTAACCGGCGGGTTGTATTTATATTTCAGCCACAAAAAAGCCTGCTAAAAATGCAGGCTTTTTTGTATCCACCAGGCCTGGTGGTTATTTAAAACTAGAGCGAGAAGTCACCAAAGTCGTCTTTACTGACTTTAGTATTCACTTGGCCGACCAAGTAGGAACTGATTTCCGATTCTTGCGGCGCAACTTGAACGTTATCGCTGACTAACCAGTTATTCATCCAAGGTAGCGGATTGCCTTTTTGTGGGAAGATTGGGTCCAAATTTAAGGCTTTAAGGCGAACATTGGTAATGTATTCGATATAACTTTGCAAGATACTGGTGTTAAGACCAATCATCGAACCATTTTTAAATAAGTAAGCGGCCCACTGTTTTTCTTGCTCGGCGGCGTCACGGAAAATACTGATCACCGCTTCGTGTTGTTCGTTAGCAATTTCCGCCATTTCTGGATCATCTTCGCCACTGCGCAATAGGTTAATCATGTGTTGAGTACCGGACAAATGCAGGGCTTCATCACGCGCAATTAGCTTGATGATTTTGGCGTTACCTTCCATTAACGAACGTTCCGCAAACGAAAAGCTACAGGCAAACGACACGTAAAAACGAATGGCTTCTAATACGTTTACCGAGACGACAGTAAGGTATAACGCGGTTTTTATTTTTTTGCGAAACTTGGCATCTTTTGCGATATCAAGTGAATTGGCATACATGGTGTTGGTTAGGAAAATCAGCTGGTCGTAGTGTTCTGTGACGCTGATCGCACGTTTAACGATTTCTTCGTTAGTGACGATGTCGTTAAACACCAAACTCGGATCGGTCACGATGTTGCGAATAATATGGGTGTAGGAACGACTGTGAATGGTTTCAGAAAAAGACCAGGTTTCAATCCAGGTTTCTAGTTCCGGAATCGATACCAAAGGCAACAAAGCCACGTTTGGCGAACGGCCTTGTACCGAATCTAATAGAGTTTGGTACTTTAAGTTGCTGATGAAAATGTGTTTTTCGTTTTCAGGTAAATTGGCATATTCACCACGGTCGGTAGATAGATCGATTTCTTCCGGACGCCAAAAAAAACTCAATTGTTTTTCAATCAGTTTTTCGAAAATTGGGTATTTTTGCTGGTCATAGCGTGCCACGTTAACATTTTGACCAAAAAACATCGGTTCTTTCATTGCGTCGTTTTGATTACGGCAAAAAGTGGAGTAGGTCATTTTTTCTTGGCAACTCATGATCCAGTGTTCCTATAGGTTTTAAATGATAATAATTATCAAAAAATTATACGCGAAGACCACCAGGCCTGGTGGTCTTTTTGAACCGGTGCTTGATCCAAACTAAGTTTAGAGTTTGCAAGCACCGCCTGCACAACCGTCGTCTTCTTGAGAGTCGTCTGCGCCGTCGCGAGTGTTGTGGTAATACAAGGTTTTTAGACCTAGTTTGTAAGCATAAAGTAAGTCTTGCAGCACCTGTTTGATAGGCACGCGACCGTCTTCAAACTTGGTAGGGTCGTAGTTGGTGTTGGCCGAAATGGCTTGGTCAACAAACTTCTGCATAATGCCCACCAGTTGCAAATAACCTTTGTTATCTGGTATTTTCCACAATAGCTCGTAATTGTCTTTTACGTCCTTAAAGCCAGGGACCACTTGCTTCAAAATGCCGTCTTTTGACGCTTTTACTGAAATATAACCCCGTGGCGGTTCAATGCCATTGGTGGAGTTGGTGATTTGCGATGAGGTTTCACACGGCATTAACGCGGTTAGGGTTGAGTTGCGTAGGCCGTGTTTTTTAATTTCACCACGCAAAGCTTCCCAGTCGTAATGCAGTGGTTCGTTGCATATAGCATCGAGTTCTTTTTTGTAGGTATCAATCGGCAAGATGCCTTGTGAATAGAGGGTGTCGGAGAACATATCACAGGGCGCGATTTCTTTAGCCAATTGATTGGAGGCTTTGAGTAAATAGTATTGAATGGCCTCAAACGCACGATGCACCAAACCATTCGCAGAGCCGTCTGAATAACGCACATTATGTTTCGCTAAATAATAGGCTAGGTTGGTAACGCCGACGCCTAACGTACGGCGACCATGGCTTGAGATGCGTGCAGCTTTGATCGGGTAATCTTGGTAGTCCAGCAAGCTATCCAACGCACGCACAATCAGGTCGGATAAATCTTCCAACTCATCGAGGTTTTCAATCGCACCCAAGTTAAAGGCCGATAAGGTGCATAACGCAATTTCGCCATTCGGGTCTTCAACCGAGTTTAATGGTTTGGTTGGCAGCGCGATCTCTAAACACAAATTTGACTGATGAATCGGCGCTTTTTTCGGGTCAAATGGGCTGTGGGTATTACAGTGGTCGACGTTTTGAATATAGATACGTCCGGTTTGAGCACGTTCTTGAGCCAATTGAGTAAACAGGTCAATCGCTTTGACTTGTTTTTTGCGAATGGTTTCATCGGCTTCATAGATTTTATAAAGGCGATCGAACTCAACTTGATCTTCAAAAAAGGCATCATATAAACCCGGCACATCGGATGGGCTGAACAGGCTAATTGTGCCGCCTTCGATCATGCGTTGATACATGAGTTTGTTGATCTGCACGCCATAATCTAGATGGCGTACACGGTTTTCTTCTACCCCTCGGTTATTTTTAAGCACCAATAAGGATTCAACTTCTAAGTGCCAGATTGGGTAGAAAAGGGTGGCCGCACCACCACGCACACCACCTTGTGAGCAAGATTTAACCGCCGTTTGGAAGTGTTTAATAAATGGGATCATACCGGTATGGTAGGCTTCGCCACCGCGGATTGGGCTGCCAATCGCACGTAAACGACCAATGTTAACGCCGATGCCGGCACGTTGTGATACGTATTTAACAATAGATGAAGACGTTGCGTTGATTGAATCCAGCGAGTCACCACATTCGATTAATACGCACGAACTAAACTGACGAGTAGGCGTGCGCACGCCGGACATAATCGGGGTTGGCAAAGACAATTTGAATTGCGAAGACGCGTCGTAAAAACGCTTCACCACACTCATTCGTAATTCACTTGGGTAGTGTGCAAACAAAGACATAGGAATCAACATGTAAATAAACTGCGGGCTTTCGTAGATTTCGCCCGTTACGCGGTTTTGGACAAGATATTTGCCCTCCAGCTGTTTAACCGCGGCATAACTGAATTCCATGTCCCGTTCGTGACAGATGTAGTTATCCAGCTCATCAATTTCGGCTTTGGTGTATTTTTCAAGCAGTTCAGCATCGTAGCGACCAGCGCGCACCATTTTGTTAACTTGTTCAAACAACGAGGGTGGTGTGAAGCGTCCAAACGCTTTTTTACGTAGGTGAAATATTGCTAAACGCGCCGATAAATGTTGGTAATCGGGCGCATTTTCAGAAATCAGGTCGGCGGCTGATTTGATGATGGTTTCATGAATATCGGCCGACTTAATGCCATCGTAAAACTGAATATGTGATCGTAGTTCAACTTCAGATACCGACACATCTTCTAAACCTTCAGCGGCCCAAGTGATAACACGGTGAATTTTTTCTAAGTCTATCGGTTCTTTCCGACCATCGCGTTTGGTGACCTGAAGAGTGGATTTGGGGGCGCTGTTTTGGTTCGTCATGATGGCCTACTTTTTTACCTACGTTTTTAGCTGTGTATAAAATTTTTAACTGCGAATCCGGTAAAGCTTTTTTCGCTTGGCTTTTCATTAGCTTAGCGAGACTTCATAAAAACATAATTTAATTTTTACCGATAATAAGGTTGTGTCTAATTAGGGATGATTCCACAACATGTAGTGATTTGTTTTTTTAGTATATCAAAATATAGTAAATTTTAGGCCTGGGCGCAAGCGCTATTTTTTTAAGGTTTTACACAGTGTAAGTGAATTTTTAACGGGTATAAAACCAATCAAAACCTTGTTAATCAGTCTTTAAGCCTGTGGATAACTTTGTGGAGTGTCTTGTTGTAATGGGGTGAATATTTATTTATTGGCTCATTAAATTTTTAATCGAAATTGGGTAAAAATTCTTCAAAAAAGTTTAATCTCTGATATGGGGTTGGGGTTAATCAAGGTGCCCAATTGTTAGAGACCTTCGGAATGGAAGGTCTTTATTGAAGTGACTGAATTTAGAGTTGATGTTCGCCGCAAGTCTGGTTACGTCCGTTTTGTTTTGCCAGATAAAGCGCACGGTCGGCTCGTTCAAACAATTGATCAGCGCTTTCTCCTGCTCGGTAGAGTGCAACACCAAATGAACTGGTGAACTGGAGTGGCATATTATGTCCTTTTACGATTAACACTTTGGTTGCAATACGTTTGCGAATTTTTTCGCTTACATTATGGGCATTTTGATAACTAATGTCGGACAGTAATATGACAAACTCTTCACCGCCAAGTCGAGCAATCGCATCTTGACCTTTAGTTTCGGCATGTAAAGTACGCGCGATATAGCGCAACACGCTGTCACCAACCAAATGGCCATAAGTGTCATTAATCTTTTTAAAGTGATCCAGGTCTAGCAAGACCATGCATAAGGTTGAGCCTTCTTTTTGTGCTAATTTGATGTGCTCTTCACAGAGTTCGTCAAATCCACGTCGATTTGGGATGCCGGTTAAAGAATCGGTTTTCGCCAGGGTTGTGACGTGTTCAAGTTCGCGTTTGAGTTTTTTTATGATTTGGGTGGAGTCGATCATTTGTTGTTGCAGGCTTAATGTGTTTTCGGAAATTTTTCGAATCGGTGGCAAAATGTTTTGATTTAAGCAATGCATGATTTCGTCATACGATTGGCTGGCTTCTAGGCAGGCGATATTGTCGGTTAAACCTTGCTGATGCTTTGCGGATTCTGTTGACCAGCTTTCAAGGTGGCCAAGCACCTCATTAATTAGTTGGCTAACTTCATCGGTTGGCAGGTGTTGATTGATAATGCGCTTGAGAAGTTCACGAAATAAAGGCCGCACCGACTCATCGGTATAATCATGTTGGCGGATCAGGTTAGCCAGCTCTTCGGCAAACTCTGGATCGGTTTGACTAACCATTTCATAAAGTAACGTAAAATGAACCGGAGTAGACGGTACATTGAGTTCATTTAACCTTTGTAAAACCTGAGTGGTGGTTTGTTTGGCTGTTTGAATGTCGTCAGTATAGCGACAGGTTTTTTTTGACATAATGTGCCCGTTAAAAAAAATAAAAAATTCGCGAAGCCAATGCACGAAGTTGGTTTTGGTTAGATAAATGGGTTAATCCAGCTACCCAAAAGATAGATTAAATTTATTCGGTGATTATCGCAATTAATTCGGAATTTGTCACCTTGGAGATTAGGAGGTCGATTTATGCAAAAACGTAATGTGCAAAAGTTACCTGGCGATGCTTATTCAAAACGTATTCGGGCACGATTTTGGATCGTTACCGAAAAGGGTGAAGGTTATTTAGGCATTGGGCGGATTACTTTATTGGAAAATATTGACCGGTTTGGCTCGATTAACCGCGCGGCTAAAGAGATGGGTATGTCGTATAAAAAAGCCTGGAAGTTGGTAGAGGACATGAATAAATTGACGGTTGAGCCGTTGGTGTTGAGTGAAAAAGGCGGTAAATCTGGCGGCGGCACCTTGATTACACCATTAGGTAAAGCCTATATAAAGCAGTTTCATGCACTGGATTCACGCTTGCGAGTGTTTTTAGAGTCGGAGTCGGGTTATTTTGATAGTATAAAGGTGCAATGTTGAACCAAATCAGTGCAAAATGGTTTGTTTTGTAGTTATGTATTTTATAATTATTTAATTAAGCTGTTGTTTTATATTAGTGTTTTCTATTTTTGGCATTTTATGAGCTTTTAAGTTTGTGAGATTTGAATCTTTCACAACAAAAAAGGAAAACACAAATGAAACAGATAGCTAAATTAAAAACACTGGTTCTTTCAATGGCGATGGCAGGTTCTTCTTTGGCCGTTTTGGCTCCAGCAACGGTGCAAGCGGGTGTTACAGGTAATGTAGGTTTGGTTTCCCAGTATATTTTCCGTGGCGCACCTCAGTCAGCGGGTGCGGCGGCGCAAGCTGGATTAGACTATGAACATGAATCGGGTGCTTACTTAGGCTTATGGGCGTCGGATGTCGATGATAAAGCTACGGGTGCAAATGAATTAGAATATGACATTTATGGTGGTTATGAAACCGAATTGTCAGGTGTAACTTTGGGTGCAGGGTTTACCTTGTATCGCTATACCCAAGAAGAGTTTGATACACCTTATGATGAAGTAAATTTGTGGGCGGGTTATGGTCCATTTACCTTCACTTATGACATAGGCCAGAATAAAGATGCCGCTGCAGATGGCGGTGATATTGATTACAGTGTGATGACGCTTTCTGCTGAGTATAACGGTATGTATGCTTTGTATGGCATGGGTTCAGATTTTATGGGTGAAGATACGGATCACTCGTGGATTGAGCTAGGTTACGGCGCGGAAGTGGCTCCGGGAACCGACGTAAGTATTGCCTTAATTAACTCAAGCAAAGAAGGCTCTGGTTACAGTAAAGATGGCAGTGACAAGGCCAATACCATGATGGTGGTTGGCTTTACTAAAACGTTTGACATTATGTAGTCGTACTTAACACGCTATTTATCCCGAATAGCGTGTCCGACACCTTCAGTCGGGTTTCCTAATTGGTATCCTCGTATCCCTGTTTCGGCAGGGTTTCTTCAGGCTCTTTTTGAGCCTGTTTTTTTTATAAAAATATATTAATTTACGTTAAAGCTAGATTCGCTTGAGGTGGTGAGCCAGCTAGGCTGGCGCTTGCCTTGTTTATAATGGCTAGGGGTGCCAGAGTCCGCCCAGTACAGCAGGTCTGGATGCACCAGTGATGCGGGTTAAGTCAATTTCAACATGATCTAAACGTTGTTTGGCCAGCCAAGCACACATCATCGCTTCGATGGCATTGGGGTTAACGCCTGCTTGTTCAGTAGACTGGATGCTTAAGTTAGGGAGTTTAGCCTGTAATCCCTTTAACAAAGTTTGGTTGTAAGCGCCACCACCGCAAATTAAACAAGTTGTTTGATCGGGTAAGTCGAGTTTAACCAATTCGGCGGCAATGGTTTCAACGCTGAGTTGATTCAGTGTCGCTAGTAAGTCAATCGGATCTATATCTAGCGGGGCGAATTTTAATAACCAGGCCTGGTTGAACTTATCCCGCCCAGTGCTTTTTGGGGTGGGTTGCTGAAAATACGGATCGCTTAAAAGTGCGCTTAATAAGGTTTGATTAATTTGACCTTGCGCCGCCAGATCGCCATTTGAGTCGTAGTCCAGCTTAAAAAGCTGCTGACACACTTCGTCCATTAACGCGTTACCCGGCCCTGTGTCAAATCCACTGGCTTCGCCTTCGGCATTAAGGTAACTAAGGTTTGCGATCCCACCAATGTTAATGACGCAGGCTGGTTTTTTGAGGTCCTGGAATAGGGCTTGATGAAAACTTGGCGCTAAAGGGGCGCCCTGCCCGCCTAACGCCATATCGTCGACCCGAAAATCCGCGACAGTGGTGATGTTGGTTTGTTTTGCAATGATAGCGGGATGGCCAATTTGTAAGCTCATACCTAGTTCAGGGGCGTGGAAAATGGTTTGACCATGACTACCAATCGCATGAATATGGCTGGTTTCATAACCATTTTGTTTAATTAGTGCTAACACCGCTTGGCTGAATTCATGTGCGATTTTAACCTGTAGATCAGCCAGTTCGGCTAGGCTAATTTGTGTTTCCAGGTTAAGTTGACTGAGTTGGGGTTTTAATTCAGAGGGGTAGGTCAGAAAGTCGATGAGTTCAATTCTATGGCCATTGACTAAACGCACCAGAGCGGCATCAATACCATCCGCACTAGTGCCGGACATGAGTCCAATAAAAAGCGACTTATTCAAAGTTTAACGCCAGTTGAGTCAGTTCAGGATCAAAGCGCGTCAATTGGCTGTGCATGATTGATGCATATTGATCGAATTGACGGCGGTGCGTTGCTAATACCGGTTCGGCATCTGGGAATTTCACTTTTAAAGGATCACGGTGAACGCCATTGATGCGGAACTCGTAATGCAGGTGTGGGCCAGTGGCTAGGCCTGTCATGCCAACATAACCGATGATGTCACCCTGTTTGACGTTTTGGCCACGGTTGGCTTTACCATAACGAGACAAATGCGCATAAACGGTTTCATAACGTCCGGCATGTTTGATAGTAACTTGTTTGCCATAGCCGCCATTCCAACCTTTGTAGCTGATGATTCCGTCGCCTGCGGCATAAATAGGCGTACCGGTCGGTGCGGCATAATCCACACCTCTGTGGTCACGTGTTTGCTGTAATACTGGGTGGTGACGGCCACGTTGAAAGCGGGAGCTAATACGTGTGTAGTTTATCGGGTTGCGCATAAAGGCTTTGCGAAGGTTTTGGCCGTTTTCGTCATAATAACCAATCAGTTGATTATCGACTTCAAGGCGGAAAGCGCGCACCTTACGTTGGCCACCGACGGTGAGTTCAGCGGCTAAAATATTACCATCGCCTAAATATTCATCGTTTAAATAACGTTTTTCATAGATAATTTTGAATTCATCCCCGCTGCGAAGCTCGCGTACAAAATCCACTTCCCAAGCAAAAAGGTCGGCTAGGTTCATAATGGTGCGTGGGCTTAGACCCGCACTTTCACCGGCTAGGTAAAAAGAATCGTTGATGTTGGCCGAGGCCATTTTAATTTTGGTATCGACGGTTTTATGATTTTCATAAATGTGAAACTGATTGTCTTGTCTTTCTAGGTGAAAACTCAGTACACGACTGCGGTCCATATTCATTTTTTGGAGTCGGTTATCATCGTCGGTCCAGATGATGAGTTTGTCACCGACGCGTAAATTGGTGAACAACTCAGAATTAGCGGATTGACTGATTTGAAAGACGGTTTGAGCACTATCGATCACATTATCTAGAGCGTGGCTTAATGTTTGATTGCGGCGAACAATAAATTCGATTTTGTTTAGAGGCGTGTCCTGGGTGACCAGGTTAGTGGGGTAGCTGGGCTGCTGAGCTTGGGTTGGTAGTTCAAGTGTTTGTCTTTCAAATTCGGTTTGAGCGTGGGCTAGATTAACAGGTAACGTGATCAAAAATGCCAGGCTAATCCATTGTAAAGCCCGGCAAAATAGGTTTGTTTCTTCATGTTGCATAGCGATGTCTGCTCCTTACGTGTTTTTCTAATCAAGTAGAAAAATCATATTATGGTGTTTGTGAATTGATTATAGCTCACACAAGTTGCACGAGTGAAGTTGAAAGTCAAAAAAGTTAAGTTTTTTTCATAAAAACGCACAAATTAGTTTTTAGGGTCGCCAATTTGAATATAAATGAGTTGGTGATCTGGCTCTGCTTGAGCGCTCAAGAACTGATGACGGTTTACTTTGCACCAGCTTTGAATATCTTTTTCAGCGGCTGGGTCGGTACAGGCGATTTCAATTTGATCGCCCGCCGGAAGTTGGCGTACTAGTTGTTGAAGTTTGATGACTGGCATCGGGCACTTTAAGCCTTTTGCGTCGAGTTGATGCGTATTCATCTCGTTTCCTTTAGGGTATAATCAGGCTAATTTTTTTGTTAGAAATATACGGCAATTACACCCGAGCGCGCAAGTTCAGTGCTCAAGCTTAGGTCAGGTAATTGCGTAGATTATTGTCTAGGGGTTCTTTTGTGTCAAACGCTAATAACCGCATCGCGGATATCCATACTTTTCAGGGCTTAATTCAAAGTTTGCAATCCTTTTGGGCTGACCAGGGCTGTGTCGTGATGCAACCCTATGATAATGAGATGGGTGCCGGTACTTTTCACCCGGCCACTTTCTTACGTTCAATTGGTCCAGAGCCATGGCGTGCCGCTTATGTACAGCCAAGTCGTCGCCCAACCGATGGTCGTTATGGCGAGAACCCGAACCGTTTGCAGCATTACTATCAGTTTCAGGTGATGCTGAAACCTTCGCCAGAAAACATCCAAGAGTTGTATTTAGACTCATTAAAAATGCTGGGCTTGAATCCGTTAGAACATGACATTCGTTTTGTTGAAGACAACTGGGAATCACCTACTTTAGGGGCCTGGGGTCTGGGCTGGGAAGTCTGGTTAAATGGCATGGAGGTTACGCAGTTCACTTATTTCCAACAGGTTGGCGGCTTAGAGTGCCGCCCGGTTACTGGTGAGATCACTTATGGCCTTGAACGTATTGCCATGTATTTGCAGGGTGTGAACAGTGTTTACGATTTGGTTTGGGTGGATGGCCCTGGTGGCAAAGTCACTTATGGTGATGTGTTCCATCAAAATGAAGTTGAGATGTCGACCTATAACTTTGAGTATGCCAATACCGACGTCTTATTCCGTCAGTTTGATGAATGTGAGCAAGCCTTTAAACAGTTGATTGAGGCTAAATTGCCTTTGCCGGCTTATGAGCAGGTTTTAAAAGCGTCTCACACCTTTAATTTATTAGATGCACGTCATGCGATCAGTGTGACAGAACGTGCACGTTTTATTGGGCGTGTGCGCACAATGGCGCGAGCGGTAGCCGAAGCCTATTACGCTGGGCGTGAAGCCTTAGGCTTCCCATTAGTGAAACACTCGCAGGAGGCATCAGTATGAGTTCGGTACGCGAAGATTTTTTAGTAGAAATCGGCACAGAAGAGTTGCCACCTAAAGCGCTTAAAAAATTATCACAAGCGTTTGCGCAAGGTTTAACAGACGGTCTTAATCAGGCGGATTTAAAATTCGAAACGGTCAAAGTTTACGCCGCCCCACGTCGTTTAGCTGTTTGGGTTCAAGCACTGGATTTAGCGCAAGCCGATAAAGTAGTTGAACGTAAAGGGCCAGCCAAAAAGGCGGCTTTTGACGCAGATGGTAACCCAACAAAAGCTTTGCAAGGTTTTGCGCGTTCTTGTGATGTAGGCGTAGCGGATTTAATGGAAATTGAAACCGATAAAGGCACGTGGATGGTGTATGAACAGGCGGTTAAAGGTCAAGCAACGCGCGATCTACTACCAGGCCTGGTAGAAGCTTCGTTAGCGAAACTGCCGATTCCTAAGCGCATGCGCTGGGGAACGTCAGATGTTGAATTTGTACGTCCCGTGCATTGGGTATTAATGATATTAGGTGATCAAGTTGTGCCCGCCAATATTTTAGGCAAAGTGGCTTCAAACGTCACTCGTGGTCATCGTTTCCATGCACCAGAAGAAATTGTAGTTGATACACCCGCAGACTATGCCATCGTGCTCAAAAAACAAGGTTATGTACTGGCTGATTTTGCCGAACGTCAAACGGTGATTCGTCAGCAAGTGTTGGGCATCGCCAGCCAAGCTGGTGGCGAAGCGGTGATTGATGAAGATTTGCTGGAGGAAGTAACGGCGTTAAACGAATGGCCAACCGCCGTGGTCGGTTCGTTTGATGAAGATTTCTTAAGTGTGCCGCCGGAATGTTTGATTTCGGCGATGAAAGGTCATCAAAAGTTTTTCCATTTATTGGATAAACAAGGCAAGTTACAGGCCAAGTTTATTACGGTGTGCAACATTGAAAGCATCAACCCACAGTCCGTTATCTCGGGTAACGAACGTGTGATTAGACCGCGTTTGTCGGATGCAAAGTTTTTCTGGAATCAAGATCGAAAACAGCCATTGGATGATTTATTACCGAGTTTAAAAACCGTGGTGTTCCAGCAAAAACTGGGCACGTTATACGACAAGATTGAGCGTTTAGAAAGTTTGGCGGTCAAAATTGCACGCCCATTAGGTGTGCCAAGCGAGCTGGCTGAGCGCGCCGCGCGTTTATCAAAATGCGATTTAATGACTTTAATGGTCGGCGAATTTCCAGAGCTGCAAGGTGTGATGGGGCGTTATTACGCGTTAGCTCAAAATGAGCACGCAGATGTCGCCGACAGTTTAGATCAGCAATACCAACCGCGTTTTGGGGGCGACGACTTGCCAGAAACCGCGTTGGCTCAAACCCTTGCTATTGCCGATAAATTGGACACCATTACCGGTATTTATGGCATTGGTGAATTACCGACCGGTGATAAAGACCCGTTTGCTTTGCGTCGTGCGGCGTTGGGTTTAATTCGAATTATGATTGAAAAAGAACTGGATTTAGATTTGCAGTATTTAATCGAAGCCAGTGTAAAGCTGCATCCAAAAGTCGAGTCATCGCCTAAATTAGTGAATGCGATTTATGACTTTATTATCAGTCGCCTAAAAGCCTATTACGCTGACCAAGGCATCAGTGCCGAAGCGTTTGAAGCGGTGCGAGTATGTCGTCCAGCGCATCCGATCGACTTTTCAAAACGAATTGAAGCCGTGCGTGCGTTTGCGGCTTTGCCAGCCGCCGAGAGTTTAAGCGCAGCCAATAAACGTATTCAAAATATTCTGCGTAAAATGGATGGCGAATGGCCGTTGGATGTGGATTCGAACTTATTCGAACAACCCGCTGAAACTCAGCTTTGGCAAGCGATAGAAGCCTTACGTGAACAAGTCAGTTCGCAAATTGCGGCACGTGACTACACCCAGGCTTTAACTACCTTAGCGCAGATTCGTGAACCGGTTGATCAGTTTTTTGATCAAGTGATGGTGATGGCGGACGATGAAGCCTTAAAACGTAATCGTTTAGCTATGCTGAACCAGATTCACCAACTATTCTTGGCGGTCGCGGATATTTCACGTCTGTAATGAAGGCATGAATTAGATCAAGTTAATAACAAACCACCAGGCCTGGTGGTTTTTTTATAAGCCAGAAACCGACATAATGGGAGTTACAAAAACGCTCATGACAAAAATTATTGTGCTGGATCGAGATGGTGTGATCAATGAAGATTCCGATAATTTCATTAAATCCGCTGACGAATGGCAACCGATAGAGGGAAGTTTAGAAGCCATTACACGCTTATATAAAGCAGGTTGGACGGTGGCGGTGGCGACCAATCAATCCGGAATTAAACGTGGTTACTATGATCGAAGCACACTCAGTCAAATGCATATCAAAATGCAACACTTGTTACGTAAGCAAGGCGGTCGAGTAGATTGGTTAAGTTATTCGCCTTATTTAAATGATTGCGGTTCGGTGTGTCGCAAACCCTTAGATGGAATGTTACGGGCGATTGAACTGCGCTATGATTGTGACTTGAAAGGCATGCCAATGGTGGGTGACAGCTTAGCTGATATTAAGGCAGCCCAAATGCTGGGATTACAACCGTTTTTAGTTCGTACCGGCAAAGGCGAGCGTAGCTTAGCCTCGGGCGATAAATGTTTGCAAAACGTCCCTGTTTATGCGAACTTATACGAATTCGTTAAGGAGTGGCTAGCTTGAAGTTTCTATTGTTATTTCGTTCACTATCTTTTGAAGTTGGACGTGCGGTTTTAATTTTATTTTTTGGCCTGATAGCCCAGCTTTTATGGGTAACACCAGTAAGGGTGCGTTATGCGTTTTTGCAAAACTGGACAGGACTCACACTTTGGTGGTTAAAAGTGACCTGTGGTCTGACTTATCGTGTACACGGAAAAGAACATATTGATACCAGCCAGCCCAGCATTATTATGTCGCACCACGAATCCGCTTGGGAGACCATTGCGATTCAGCGCGTGTTCCCGCGTCAAAATTATGTGTTAAAAAAAGAAATTCTGCAGATTCCGATTTTTGGTTGGACCATGGCGATGTTAAAACCGATTGCGATTGATCGAAAAGCCGGACGTCAAGCATTAAAACAATTGATTGAGCAAGGACGCTCTCAGCTGCTTGAACGGCGCGATTGGGTAGTGATTTTTCCTGAAGGCACTCGTGTACCAAGCGGCACTACCGGTAAAATTAACAAGGGTGCGGCGATGCTGGCTAAGGAAACTAAGGTACCAGTTTATCTAGTTGCCCACAATGCGGGCCAGTTTTGGCCTAAAAATAGCTTAATCAGAAAACCGGGGGTTATTGATATGTATATTAGCCCACCTTTAGATACAACCAATATGAGCGTAGAAGAAATTAATCAAGCCGCGCTAAATTGGTATCGATCACATCAAACACCCATTTAACAGAAAAATAAGGTTACATCATGAGTAGATCCGCCACCATTCTGGGTTTGTTATTTGGCTTAATCATTGTGCTGTTAAGTATGGTGGATAAGGACAGCGGTCAAATTATCGGTTCGTTCTTTAACTGGCAAGGTTTATTGGTTGTTTTGGGTGGAACCTTTGCGGCGGTGCTGGTCAATTATCCTTTGAATATGTTAGGTTGCGTGTTTCGAGGTTTTGCAAAGATTGTGGTATCTGAGCCGAGTCGGGTCGATCGTATTATTCATGAAGTTGAACGTTTGAGCCATATTTCACATAAGCAGGGATTATTAAGTCTTGAACGAGAAATTGATAATGTAGAAGATGAATTTTTAAGATTTTCCTTAACTGAGATGATGGTTTATCAAGATCAAAGTCAACTGCTCGCCAGTGTGAATAACCGTCAGTACAATACACAACTTCGCCATATGCAGTGCCAAGAGCTGTTTAATAACATGGCTTCATATTCTCCAGCATTCGGCATGATGGGGACGGTGATGGGGTTGATTATAATGATGACCTCCCATGTTGGCGGTGTAGGTGGTGATGTATACGAAGGTGGCTCTGAAGACATGTTGGCTGGCTTGTTAGCCGGCATGGGCTTGGCTCTAGTCACCACCTTTTATGGCGTGTTGTTTGCGAACCTCATTTATATTCCTGTGGCGGGTAAATTAAAGGTTTTGTCTGAAGCTGAAACCCTAAAAAATGAAGTAATTATTCGTGGGGTAGTCGGTCTGAAATTAGGTCAGTCTCCCATGTTAGTGATGGAGAGTATGCTCAGTTTTGTAAATGAAAAAACCAAAGAACGGCTTGAAAACCATCGTTAGTCATGAGCTATTTAGGAGGCTGACATGTCGGTAAAACCTAATTCTGCAATGATTACACATGAACAGCTTCAGATCAGTTCTTTTAAACGCAATCGCGTTTGGATGATGACGTTTGCCGATGTGTTCACAGCTTTGCTCACGTTTTTTGTGTTAATTATGACCATTTCAGAAATGGAAACGATTCCACCGAAACGGGCTTACCAAAAAATTATGACGGGGTTGCATAACGAAGTGCGCGACATTAAACATCGCGATAGTTTAGCTTGGATGCTGGTCGAAAATACCTATGCAAAAGGCATTCGTATTACGATTGATTCTGAACTGTTTGCCACCGCACCATTGTTTGCCCCGGCTAGGGCAGATCTAAATCCACGTTATTTTCCCTATTTAAATGAACTTTCTCGAGTCTTGGATGAACTAAAGCTGGATGAGATCAATCAGCGTTATGAGCGCTGGGTCAAAATGATCGAACAGGCAGGGTTTGAGATGACCTTTACTATGAGCGTGGAAGGTCATACCGACGCGATTCCTTTAGCCTCCGGCGCACGTTATCGAGATAATATAGAATTGAGTACACACCGTGCTTTTGAGTTAATGCAGTATTTACAGGCTCGGGTTGATTTGGAACCAAAGGTTTATTCGATGGCGGGTTACGGCAGTTTCCACCCAATTACTGACAACCCAAACGATGCTGAAAACCGCCGAATTGAGTTGTACCTGGTGCCGCAAATGGTTGATCCGATTCCCTTACTGGAGTCGGAGTTGTGAGCGCGGCCTCTCTTAAAGCCCGAAGTAGCTGGCTGTTATCCTTTGCGGATGTGGTGACGTTATTGATCACGTTTTTTATTATGATGTTGGCGCTTAATCATACTGAGATTTCACGTATTCAAAATTGGGCCGATGATCAGTTGGATCAAAGTTACCAAACGCTGTTAGAAGGCGTGCAAAACAATAATTTGCATTACATTAATGTGAATCGTAATACACAGGGTATCTTTTTATCGATCTCTCACCCTGAAGCCTTTGAGCGGGGCGGGTTTGAAGTATCACCAGGCCTGGCGGCGGAATTGTCGCAGGTGTCCGGTATGCTGTCAGGGATTGCCTTATTTAATGCGCATAAAACCGAGCTGGGGCGACGTATTATTGAAGAAGCGGACCGCGATGGTATGGCTTGGCGTGTTGAGGTGGTGGTGGAAGGCCATACCGATAATGACCCGATTCCTAGTGGTTCAATTTTACGTAATAACTGGTTTTTGAGTACCATGCGTGCGCAAAATGTGATGCAACTATTACATCAGAATTCAGGCCTGCGTAATGATTACTTTTCGGTGGCCGGGTTTGGTGAACATCGTCCGGTCGCGAGTAATGAAACCTTAGAAGGTAAAGGCCAAAACCGCCGGGTTAATGTCGTGATTAATGCAGGGTTTACTCGCAAATAAGCGGGTTATGGCTATAAAGATTTCGCCACAAAATCAGCTAAGACCTAAGACCTGTGTGTTAAGCTCAGTTGTACGCTGGTTTTAAAACGTTCCGATTCAGTACGTAAGTTACGCTCTAGGTTTTGCAGATCGTTCGCTAGCAAAGTGTTGTTTTGTACCAGTTTGTTGTTTTGTTGAATCGCTTCATCCAGTTGGTTAACGGATTGATTGACTTGGCTAATCGCTTCGGCCTGTTCGCCTGAACTCACGGCAATTTCACTCACAATATCATTCACACTTTGCATGCTTTGAAAAATCGCTTCAAAAGCTTGCTGTGTATTTTCAAGTTTATTGGCGCCTTGATTAACCTGTTGCACCACTTGTTCAATTAGGTGACGAATATTGGTGGAGGCTTCGGCTGAACGTTGCGCTAATTGGCGTACTTCGCTGGCCACTACTGCAAAACCTCGGCCTTGTTCACCTGCTCGTGCGGCTTCCACTGACGCGTTTAACGCTAATAAATTAGTCTGGAAAGCAATGCTATCAATCAAGCTAACAATATCGTTAATTTTTTTACTGGAGTCTTGAATAGAGTGCATGCTATCGACGGATTCTTGCATGACATTGCGACCCTGCTCGGTTTGTTCACGGGCATGTAGCGTAAGTTGGTTAGCCTGGCGTGCGTGATCGGCCACCTGCTGAATACAAATCGTAATTTGCTCTAGTGAACGTGCACTATGTTCAGCCGATAAAGTTTGTTGACGTGTACGTTCCTCAAGCGATTGGTTGCTCGAAACAATTTCAAAAACATTCTTTTCCATGGCTTGCGTGCTGTTTTTAACACCGGTCATTGCATGGCTAAGCTGTGTCATGGCCGAGTTTAAATGGGTTTTTAAGCGTTCCATTTCACCGCTAAATTGGCCCTGGATTTGGTGGGAAAGATCACCATCCGCTAACGCATCAATCGCCACAAAAATGCCCGATAAGCCTTGCTCAAGTGTATTCATGGCTTGGTTGGTATGATTGATTAACTGGGCTAGCTGACCCTTGCCCTCTATCTCGATGCGAGCACTTAAGTGACATTTAGAGACTCCTGACATAACTTGGTTAATTTGCTGAACCACTTCGTCTAGGCTTTGCATCGCATCATCTACTTCTAAACGCAATTGACCTTCAACCGACTGATCCATGCGTTGATCAAAGGCTCCTTGGGATAAGGCGGAGGCGATGGATTGAAGGGATTGCATGGTGCGTTCTAAGCTTGAAATTGCATCATTCACGTAATTTTTAAACACCAATAAGTCACCCCCCACATTGGCACTGAGTCGTTGGGTATAATCGCCTTTGGCTACTTTGGATAGGCTAGCATTAGTTTGATCAAATACCGATTTTAGGTTTTGGGTTAAACCGTTAAAAGCGCTAATCACCGCACCCATTTCATCTTGGTAACTGACCGGTAAGGTTTTTGAGAAGTCATTGGTGCGGGTAATTTCCTCGATGCCTTTTTGCATCGCGGCTAATGGTCGTGCGATTTTGCCAATTAAGGTGGCGACCATTAAAGCTAAAAACAGTGACATTGTAATCAGTACGGCCAAAATAAAAAAATCGAGGCTAAACAGTAAATGTTGAAGTGTTGGATCAATCACCAGGCCTGGTTGATCAATTAATTGTTGTTCAACCACTTGCTGTAGCTGGTTCTTGAGGTATAGAAATACGCTGGTGAAAAAGATGCCGGCGAATACCATTAAAATCAGTAATAAACGAATTAAACTCGCGATTTTAAGACGGCTCCAGTAAGGAGCTTGAGCGGGTTTTTTCATAATAGTTTTTCTCAAAAAATACTGAGGCAATCATACTCTTATCGAAACCAGTATGTAAAGAGCAAAGCATTTTGTCTAATCCAAATATGGTTGATCAAAGAAGTGGTTAGGGTTTGTCGAGTGACCAGTTAATGGGCGTAATTTTGTGTTGGGTTAGATAGGCATTGGTTTGGGAGAAAGGTCGGCTACCAAAAAAACCGCGATGTGCTGATAGGGGTGACGGGTGAGGGCTTTGAATCACCAAGTGACGATCACGATCGATAAACGCGCCTTTTTTTTGAGCATAAGCGCCCCATAAAATAAACACGAGATTCGATCTATGCTGGTTAAGTTGGTGAATAATGGCGTCGGTAAATTGTTCCCAGCCGTGTTTTTGGTGAGAGTTGGATTGATTGGCCTCAACCGTCAATACCGCGTTAAGCAGCAATACGCCTTGTTTTGCCCAGGGCAATAAATACCCACAACGGGAATTATCGACTTTTAGGTCGGCGAGCAATTCTTTATTAATATTAAGCAGGGATTTCGGTAAAGGCTTAACATCCGGCAATACTGAGAAACTTAACCCATGCGCATGGCCGGGCGTGGGGTAGGGGTCTTGTCCGAGGATAACCACTTTTACCAGCTCAAATGGTGTGCTATTGAGCGCGTTAAACCATTCAGATGATTTAGGTAAAATAGGTTTGCCGGCTTGTTTTTCGGCTGACAAAAACGCGCGAAGTTTGTGCATATAGGCTTTGTCAAACTCCGCCTGTAAGGGCGTCAACCAGCTGGGTTCAAGTTGAATGTCGGGCATGAAACTTATGGTGATAGCCTCACGGAAGACCATGCCTGCGGATCGGTAGGGTGGATTGAGAACTGTAAACGATCATGTAAACGGTTAGGGCGACCTTGCCAGAATTCAAACCGCTTGGCGAGTAAACGATAACCGCCCCAGGTCTCTGGTCGAGGTACTGTTTTTCCGGCGAAATCAGTTTTGGCTTTTTCCAAACGCTGTTCTAGCACTTGGCGATTTTCAACCGTCTGACTTTGACGAGAAATGAAAGCACTTAACTGACTGTCGATCGGTCGACTGTGAAAGTAACGTTCAGAATCTTCAGGTTTAATTTTTTCCACCAAGCCTTCTATGCGAATTTGACGTTCAAGTTGAGGCCAAAAAAAATTGAGAGCCGCACGTTTAGAGGTAATTAATTCACGCCCCTTCGCACTTTCATAATGGGTGTAAAACACAAAACCATCGCGATCAAACGCCTTAAGCAGCACAATACGTGCATGCGGCTGCTGGGTTGCATCCACGGTGGCTAATGTCATGGCAGTGGGTTCGGCGACCTTGTTTTCAAAGGCTTCATCCATCCATTGCTGAAACAGTTCATAAGGATTGTATTTTAAAAAATCATCACTTAATTCACCCATTTGGTAATTTAACCGATGGTCGTGATAGTCGCGGTTAGGCATGCTGTCAGTCTCTATTAGTTATCGAACATAACAGCATAATAAACGTCATCGCATTTTATTTCTATGGTTGTTAGGCAAAAAGAAGGGTTTTTAAATGCGTTATTCAAACGCTTTATCAAGCGGATTTTTAACAATGCTTTACTTTAAGCTGAGACTCACCAATAATATGGTTTGGGCACCTCGATTAACCCCTGGTTGATTCTGCGGGACTTAAAGGTCACTTAT
>NZ_JACUTY010000080.1 GCF_014859555.1 Thiomicrospira sp.
TATCCAGAAGCGTGGACACCGCTTTCAAAACGTACTCGCCGTTGTTTGATGCATCAAAAGCAAAAACCTCGATTCTGAGATTTCGGACAATAAATTGAATGAGGCATTGGTGTTGATTACCAGGCCTGGTGGTATGATTTCTTTAATCAAATTAATCTATAAGTATTTTTATGAAAATAGTTCGTCAATTAGTTGAGTTGCCACGTTGGTCAAAGCGCGCAATATCCGTATCATTGGATGTTGTGGGGCTTTTGTTTGTTGCGGTGTTGGCGATTTGGTTGCGTTTTGGCGATACTGTTTTTCCGGTTATCGCTTATTATCCTGCTATTGTCTTATTGCCTATTCTGGCGGTTCCGGTTTTTGTTAACCAGGGTTTATATCGTGCGGTGATTCGTTATATCGGCTCGCGCTTTGCTTTTACGGTGTTTGTGGCGGTGACGGTGGTATTTGCGGTTTGGGCGGCGGCGATCTTTATGTTGGATCTTAAGTATCCACGTTCGTCGATTGTGATTAGCTGGTTGTTGGCCTTGTTGTTTATTGCGGTAACGCGTATGAGTATGCGCTGGCTGTTAAACCAGGGTGTAAAAGGTTCAATGGGTCGCAAACGCGTGGTGATTTTTGGCGCAGGGTCGTCTGGGCAACAGTTGTTAAATGCGATTGTGCGCATTCCTGGTTTAAAGGTGGTGGGCTTTATTGATGATGATCAGGCGTTAAAAAAACACGTTATTGGCTCGGTTAAGGTGTATTGTCGGGCGGATTTGCAGCGTTTGATTAATGATTATGATGTGTCGGAAGTGTTTTTGGCGATTCCGTCTTTACGTGCGTCGCGTCGTAAGGCAATTTTAGAGTGGTTAGAGCCTTATGCGGTTAAGGTGTCCACCCTGCCGGGCATGGATGAGATTGTGACTGGCAAGGTCAGTTTTTCGGATATTCGTGAGGTTGAGATTGAAGATTTGTTAGGCCGCGATTGTGTGCAACCGGTTCAGACTTTGTTAGATCGTTGTATAAAAGATCAGGTGGTGATGGTGACGGGCGCGGGTGGTTCGATTGGCTCGGAGTTATGTCGCCAGATTTTAAAGCAACAGCCGAAAGAGTTGATTCTGTTTGAGGTTAGCGAGTTTGCGCTTTATAACATTGAACATGAGTTGCGTTGTTATCCTGAGTTGCGTGATAGTCGTTTAACGCCGATTTTGGGCAGTGTGTTGGATGAACGAAAGTTGGCTCGCGTATTTGTGAAGCGTGGGGTGAACACGGTGTATCACGCCGCGGCTTATAAGCATGTACCAATTGTAGAGCACAATATTCAGGAAGGTATTTTTAACAATGCGTTTGGCACACATGTGTGTGCGAAAGCGGCGGCGGAAAATGGCGTGCGTAACTTTGTATTGATCTCCACCGATAAGGCGGTGCGCCCGACTAACTTTATGGGCGCAAGCAAGCGTTTAGCCGAAATGGCGTTGCAAGCTTTGCAGGTTGAATATTCTAAAACCCGCTTTTTGATGGTGCGGTTTGGTAATGTGTTGGGGTCATCGGGTTCGGTGATTCCATTGTTTAGAAAACAGATCGCTGAAGGTGGGCCGGTTACGGTTACTCACAAAGACATTACGCGTTACTTTATGACGATTCCTGAAGCCGCGTCTTTGGTGATTCAAGCGGGTTCGATGGGCGTGGGCGGCGATGTGTTTGTGTTAGATATGGGCGAGCCGGTTAAAATCGACCAGTTAGCGCGCCGCGTGATTAAGCTGTCGGGTATGGATGTGATGGATGAGCAGGGCAATGGCGATATTGAGATTCAATATACTGGCTTACGCCCGGGTGAAAAATTGTATGAAGAGTTGCTGATTGGCGAAAACGTCGATGGCACCGACCACCCACGCATTATGACCGCTCACGAAGACTTTATTCCTTACGAGCAGTTAACCGAAGCTTATATCGAGCTGGAAGCCAAACTGGAAAACTACGATTACGATGCCGTGTTGGTGTTGTTAAAACAGCTGGTACAAGGCTTTAACCACACCTCCGGTATTGTGGATTATCTCTACGCCAAAGATAACGTGATCCAGTTAAACGAGAAAATGAAGTAAGTCGTTTAGTTGAGAACTTTATGCTAAATCATGCCGGCTTTGTCCGGCATTTTTGTTTTTGGCGGGGGATTACACATCCACCTCATGATGGCGAAGGTTTATTTTGTTGCAATTATGGTCGTTTAATCGGATAATTTTCGATTATGTATTCAAAACCGAGATTTTTATGCTTGAGTTTCGTTTAGCTTCCTTTGGGGCGGTGCCTTTTTCTCATGGTGCTTTGTTGCCGCTCTTGTCTGATTATGCTTCTCCAAACGATAAGATTTCAGAATGGCTGTCATCGGGTACGCTGATTGCGCTCAAACGCGGTTTGTATGTGGTTGGCTTGCCTTGGCGGCAGGAGGCTTTGTGTTTGCCTTTAATTGCAAATCGGTTGTATGGGCCATCTTGCGTGTCGTTGGAGTATGCCCTGGCGTGGCATGGTTTGATACCTGAACGAGTGGTTGAGGTGACGTCGGTTTGTACGGGTCGCGGGCGAGAACTTGAGAATACATTAGGTCGCTTTTCTTTCTTTACAATCCCAGAGAAGCTTTTTGCGGTCGGCTTGACGATTGAGGCTGTCGGTCATCAACACTTTTGGCTGGCGAGCCCGACGAAGGCGGTGTGCGATAAGGTGTTGCTAACGCGGCATTTAAAGGCTGTGGGTAGGGCGTCGATGCGATCATTTTTATTTGAGGATTTACGTTTAGATGAGCAAGGTTTGCGCGATTTTGATGCATCGGTGCTAGAGGCTTATGTGTCTTCAGGCTATAAGCCGCGTCAGTTTAAGGCGTTGCGTCAGGTGTTGGAGGCATTGGTATGAGTGTGGTTGAGCAGATGTTGCAAAAATATAATCTAGCCGACGGTGAGAGCTTGAATGATGCGTTGCGCGAGGTGATGCAGGAGATTGCGTTAGCAGGCCTGGTGAGGGCGGGGTTTTTTGATAAGGCGGCGTTTTATGGCGGCACCTGTTTGCGGATTTTTTATGGTTTACCGCGTTTTTCGGAAGACTTAGACTTTTCTTTGTTGGCACCACAGGCCGATTTTTCTTTAGTGCCTTATTTTAGTACGCTGGAAAAAGAGTTTTCGGCGCTGGGGTTTGAAGTGGAAATTTCGGCACGCGAGAAGTCGGTAGAAACTGCGGTGGTGTCGGCGTTTTTAAAGAAAAATACGAGTATTTATGATGTTAGCGTACGCGGTCAGAGGGTGTTGAAAATTAAGTTTGAGGTGGATACGGATCCACCCTTGGGATTTAAAACGGAAGAAAAGCTACTGCTTGATCCTTATTCGGTGTATGTAAAGTGTTTTAGTTTGTCGGATCTGTATGCGGGCAAGATGCACGCTTTGTTGTTTCGACAATGGCAGAACCGAGTAAAGGGGCGTGATTGGTTTGACTTTGAGTGGTATATACGCCGCGGAGTGGAATTGAATTTGGCGCATTTAGAAGTGCGCGCTAGGCAAAGTGGGGATTTAGGCGGTGAGGATTTGACTCCCGAGTTATTTGCAGACTGGCTGACACAGCGGATTGAGCGGTTGGATATTGAGTCGGCTAAGAGCGACGCTCGCCGTTTTATTACCGATGCAAGTCTGCTGGATATTTGGTCGCGGGATTATTTTATGGAATTGGCGCGGCGTGTGAACTTGTCAAGGCCGTAAACGTCGATGGCACCGACCACCCACGTATTATGAAAGCCCACGAAGACTTTATCCCTTACGAGCAGTTAACCGAAGCCTATATTGAGCTGGAAGCGAAACTTGAAAGCTACGATGCGGTGTTAGCGTTGTTAAAAAAGCTGGTACACGGCTTTAACCATACCTCCGGTATTGTGGATTATCTCTACGCCAAAGATAACGTGATCCAGTTAAACGAGAAAATGAAGTAAGTCGTTTAGGTTGTAACTTTTTATTAAATGATACCGGCTTTGTCCGGCATTTTTGTTTTAGGTGGGGGTTACAAGGATGTTTGCTAGTGGGTTTGATAGTTGTTAAAATTAAATCCCTTTTTGGAGAATACGGTTATGGTAGCAAGCAGTTTAATGATTCGTTTTTTTGGTTATCAAGAAGACCGTATTTTTTATGCCTATTGTTTAGATTTGAATCTTGCGGTGCAGGCCTCCAGCCTTGAAGAAGCGCGCGCTAAGATTTTAGATATGGCCGCCGACTATTTGCATGACGCGTTAGAGGGGCAGGATAAAGCTTACCAAGCGCAATTGCTTGCCAGAAAAGCGCCTTGGCCTATTTTCCTCAAATATTACAGTCTGCTGATAAAGCATTGGGTTAAGTCCGCAAGCCAATGGTTTAGCGAATCACTTTTAGCCTCTGATGTCGAGCACCGTAAACTTCGTGCTTGTTAAGCATGGGGTGGTTTTTTTAGCAAATGCCCGCCGCTTACTTGTAGCCAAGTTCGTCAAATTCTTAAATTATTAGGGTTTGAAAAAGATCCAAATAAATCCTCTGGGCATGAGCACTGGCGCAAAGTTGTAGATCATACTTTATTCAAAGTCACCGTTTCTTGTCATAACGAGCCTTTTAGCGGCATGGTATTGGTGTCAATGGCCTCACAAGCTGGCCTCAGCAAAAAGCAGTTCTGCGCTTTGGCGGATAAGAAAAACCAAAAGCAATATAAAAGCGGTGAACTTAACATTACTCACAAGCTCAATCCTTGAGTGTGTTTTTAACATGCCGGCGTTTATTTCGATGTTTATTGGCCTAATTCTTACGTACGTTATCGCGTATTGTTTTATTTTTTTGAGGTGGCTATGACTACATTAAATTCAACAGTTGCACGTTCTAACTTTTATGGTCTGATTACACAGGTCAATGAATCACATCAGCCGATTACAATCACGGGTAAAAAAGGTAATGCGTTTCTGATTGCTGAAGAAGACTGGTCTGCGATTAACGAGACCTTGTCTTTGTTAAGTGTTCAGGGGATTGGTGAATCTATTGTGGCGGGTTTAAATACGCCAGTTGACGAGTGCGCCAGTGATTTACTGGTTCTTAATCAAGACCTTGAATTCAACTAATATTCAGCACCGCGTAAAACTTCGTATGAACGGCGGGGAGGATGTTAATAACTTTGTGTGGATGATGCAGAGTTTGGTCGGATTCGCGCTGACGTGAAACGACTTTGTTTGGTGTTATACTTGATTCACTATTTTGAAGGAGGTTTGGATGAAGACCTTAACGTTAAAAATCGATGATAGCGTCAGTGATAAGTTTCTTTGGTTGCTTCAGCATTTTTCGCAAAATGAAGTGAGTATTGTTGAGGCGGGTGATTTTCTCTCGGATGATGAATATTTGCGTTCTGCGGATGGGATGGTTGCGAGTATTGAACAGGCGAGAGCCGAGCCTGTCAAAGAAGGTGTGAATCTAAACCAACTGGATTGGTAATGTATCAGATTTTGATCATGTCTCAAGCTCAGAAGGATGCCAAAAAGCTTGCCGCTTCTGGTCTTAAGCCAAAAGTGTTAAAACTTTTAGAGTTGATTCAAGCCGATCCGTTTGTTTATCCACCTGCGTTTGAATATTTGCAGGGTAATATGAAGGGATTAATCAGTCGCCGTATTAATAAACAGCATCGATTGGTTTATGAGGTTTTTGAACAGGAGCAATTGATTAAGGTTTATCGAATGTGGACACACTATGAGTGAATTTGTTGAATGCCGGATTGAGTCCGGCATTTTTGTTAATGTTGAATTTTGATTGATTCGGTCTAGAGTGGAATCCTTGGCAATGCGTTGGAGTGTCTAATTATGCAGACAGATATTATTTTGAGAACTTGTGTAAGCGCGCGTTGATGGAGGTGGGTTTGCTCGTTCCTACGCTCCTGCGTGGGAATGCAGGCCTGCCGCTACTGTAATACCGTTATGCGTTC
>NZ_JACUTY010000081.1 GCF_014859555.1 Thiomicrospira sp.
GCGTGTTTGATTTCCAGGCTGGACAACCAAATCAATACATCATCAAACGCATTCGGGCCTTCACGGTTTTGTGGCGCTTGGTAATAGGTGGCGGCATTACTGGTGCAGTTGTCTGCTTCTCGTCCCGTGACGCCGTTGCATCCATTTTGGCCATGCGAAATCACAACCAGTGGGATCTCTATCGCGATACTTGAAGAACCATCGCTTATATCAAAATTACCCATCCCTGAGGAGGCACTAGTAGGCGGTGTGTCTTTATTAAAACAGGGCGCACTGGTTTGATTGGTTGTATTGGGATTGCAATTCATTCGACCAAAATAGCTCGCGCTGGTGCCTGGGTCTGTAACGCTATTGGCGTCATTGGCTGAGGTGTTGATGTAGTAGCTAAACGGCAAGCCGTAGGCATTGACCGCATGGGTGCCGAGGCTTAAGTGGGGTAGATTACCAGAGGTGGCATTACATTGAGCTTGGGAGAAGTCGTGCGGGTTTTCAATGCCGTCGCCACTTGTGTCCGGACAAGGCAAATAATGATTCACCGCGACATAACTTAATAAAGCGGCTTTAATGTCTTGCAGTTTTTGTTGGTCTTCTTTGAACTTGCTGGTTTCGCGTAAGGCGCTGGTGCCAGCAAATAATCCGCCTAATATAATGCCCAGAATCGCGAGCACAATCGCCATTTCAACAAGCGTGAATCCAGTCTGGTGCGGATGTTTGCGAATCATGTTTATTACCTAGTTTGGCTGAGCCTAGTTGGAATACTATTCATTATGCCAATTAATGTGTTGGCTGAGTAAAGCTTTGACTTCGTGCATGGTTATCCAGATCAACTGGTCATCAAAGTCCTGGTCAATCGGCTGTTGTTGAAAATAACGATCACTATCGCAGTTTTCTTGTTCACGATCTGAGGCTTGGTTACAGTCTTGCCAAGTTTGCGCGCCATTTTGACCAAAGCTGATCACTACAAGTGGTAAATGGTTGCCGGATAGTTTACTTAAACCCGTACCGTAGACACAGCTAGTACTGTCTTGACCGCAAACCCGAAGCGCGCCATTTAAAGCGGTAGTTGTACCTAGCGGTTGAGTTAGTGTGTTGAAATAGGGAGCTTGTGTACGTGAAATTATATCAAGCGTGTCGCATTCAACCATAATGTATTCTTTACTATCAGGGTCTTTTTCACTGGATTTTTGACATTGATCCAGTGTGCAATGACGCGTTTTGTCGTCTTTACGCTCATATAGTTGCAGAGAAAAGCTCCCTGAATTGGCAAATAAGCTGGCTGAAAAACAACTATTGCGAATCTCATCATTATTTGTAGTGTCGGTGTGAGTGGCATAAAAATATGGGTTGCCGAACTCATCTTTCTGCCCGATTCCGCCAAACTCTAAATAAGGGAATGAACCTTGGTCTGCGCTGCATTGGCCATCAGTTTCACGGTTTTCAAGCCCATTGCCATTAGTATCCGGGCAGGGTAAAAATTGATTGATTTGGATGTAACTAAGTAGCACTTGTTTGATGTTTTGTAGTTCTTGTTCGGTTTGTTTGTAGGTCTGGTGCTGTTTATTTTGAACCAGCATGGAGGTGACGGATTGAATTAGAATGCCGACCAATAATAAAGCCAGCGCCATTTCTAATAAGCTAAAGCCTTTTTGGGTTGATAGGTTTAGGAACATAATAACGCCCGCCAATTTGAGCCAACGGGGTTGTTTTTACGTCCATCATTAATTGCCGGGCATTCAGCCGAAGGGCTGTCAGGGTTGTTGCATTCGTTAAACCAATGCGCGAGCTCTTCATCTAATTGGCACAGGGTCGAACTTTGGTTTTGCACGCGCCCTTGTACGTGAGCGCGCCACTCTTGATGGCTGATCGTCACGGCACGAGTATTTTGACGTGTAAAGCGATTCTGTGATGGATTGACAAGGTTTTTTAGTGAAGTCGTTGATAAATCGGTGCTTGATGCCGGTACTTGTTCAGAAATAAAAATCAACGCGACCAAGTCGGTTTGATTGTCTAGCTGGATTCGACCGTTTCCTGGGGTGTTGCTATTAAGTGGCGCATAGCGCTTAGTCGGCGGATTATTGTAGTCTGGATTTTGAATCACATAACGACTGTCCACCACATACCAAATAAAAACGGGTGAGGAACGATTATCAATAAAACGAAAATGGCGAGTGGCCAAACCAGCTGGAAGTCGGCCAATTACGATTTCCTCACCTTGGCCGCAAGGGGTGGTAGTAGAACCATTATTGTTGATATCGGGACAAGGTAGATAGCCAGGAGAGGGCACGCGATCACTGGTGTAAAAGTTACCATTGCTGTTTGTCGCATAAATTTCAGGTGCCGAAACCGCGTGCAGTAGCAGATTCGTTTTGACTTGCTCTAAAATAGTCATTTGCTTTTGACTGGCTTGGTGTTTGAGTTTGTTGGCTTGCGGCCCCATAGTGCTATAAAGCATCGCGGAACCCGCCATAAAGAGCATTAACACCAGCAAAAGTAGCGCATAACCTTGTTGATAAGGTGCCGAAGAGCGGGACATGATAAATCCTTGTGGCATTTAATTCAGAATGTTTAAAAAGTGCCATTTAGAAATGTGTTCGTTATAAATTAAGCGATTTTAACTAAATTGGCAATTGTTCAATTAAACGTTGTAATGCGCCGGTTTGCTGAGAAAAGCCTTGTTTCGCACGTTCGCCAGCTTGTTGACGTTGTTCGGTAGACTGGCTAAGTTCGATTAACTGCTGGCTTAATTGTTCGACATCTTGCGCAATCATTAGGCCATCAGCTTGTTTAAAGGAGTCGTACAAGGCTTGTAAGTTTTGGTGATATTGCCCCGAGATAACCGGTTTACTTAATGCGGCGGGCTCCAAAATATTGTGGCCCCCAAATGGCACTAAGCTACCGCCAATAAAGGCGACATCACTCACCGCAAACCAAAGCATTAATTCACCAATCGTATCGGCAAAATAAACCGAGCTTTCTGGTTGAATCGTCTGATTTTGACTGCGCTGGGCAAAGTTTATGTTGTGTTGTTTAAGTTCGTTGGCAACCGCTTCAAAACGATCCGCATGACGTGGTACTAAAATCAGCAAGGCATCTGGGTGTTGCTGGCGCAAGGTTTGATGCGCTTGAAGCATTAAGGTTTCTTCACCCGCGTGGGTACTGGCCGCTACCCAAATAAACCGATTTGTGAGGTCGTGTTGTTGACGCCAAGTTTGGGCTTCGACCACCAGGCCTGGTGGTATTTCAATATCGAACTTTAAGTTGCCTAGGGTTTTGACGCGTGCCGGCTCAGCACCAAGTTGAATAAAGTGTTGGCGGTCGATATCAAACTGGCTTGCGATCAAGTGGGTTTGGTTTAAGGCGTTTTTTACTAAACGCCCACCCCATTTTTGGTAGGACTCAAACGAACCTTGTTTTAAACGTGCATTGGCTAAAATCAGCGGAATACCGCGTTGATGGCAGGCCTGGTACAAGTTGGGCCAAATTTCAGTTTCGATCATAATCACCAATTTGGGTTGAATTTGATCGAGAAAACGATGAACCGCAAACGAATAATCATACGGAATCATTTGGTGTTGAATCGGCACTGGCGAAAACTTCAAGGCTTGCAATGCACCTTGGGTTGAACCATTTGTCACCGTGAGCGCGCTGTTTGGGTAGGTTTGATGAAGTTGTTTTAGCAAGGGGAAAATAGAGCGGGTTTCGCCCACCGACACGGCGTGAATCCAGATGCCACCGGTTTGATATTGTGCGCGTTTTAAGCCAAAACGTGCCCGAAAACAATCAATGATAGGGGTGTCAGGATCGGCCGATTTACGACAGCGTTTCCAGCCAGAGTAAACAATGAATGGAAACACTAGCCAAAGCAGGGTTCGATAAAGCCAAAGGGTCATCACCAGGCCTGGTTATTTGTTTAAATCGTAAATTTGAATCACACCAACCAGTTTTTCCTGGTCCTTCACCACCAATGAGGTGATTTTGAGTTTGTTCATTAATTCTTCCGCTTCTGACAATTTGGCTTCAGCCTGAATGGTTTTAGGATTGGCGGTCATAATATCCCGCGCACTTAAATTCATTAAATCCATCGGGTTAATATCGAGGTGACGACGTAAGTCGCCATCGGTAATGATGCCTTCAGCCTCGCCCACAATACATAAACCAAGACGACCTTCGCTGATGGTGTGAATCACGTCTTTCATAGACGCATCCGCCGCCACGGTTGGCAAAGGCTGGGTGCGCATATCATGTTTCACTTTGGTTAATAATTTACGCCCTAAGCTGCCACCTGGGTGAAAACGCGCAAAATCGTGCGGTTTAAAACCGCGTGCTTGCATTAAAGCAATCGCCAACGCATCACCCATCACCAAGGTCGCGGTAGTAGAAGAGGTAGGCGCAAGTTGCAGTGGGCAGGCTTCTTTAGGCACCGCAATATTTAAATGGTGATCTGAGTTTTTCGCTAGGGTTGAATCCGGGCGGCCAGTCATCGAAATAATCACGTTTTTGTTGTCTTTTAAAAACGGCAATAAACGAATCACTTCTTCGGTTTCGCCAGAGTTAGATAACGCAACAAATACGTCTTCAGGAGAGACCATGCCTAAGTCACCGTGAAACGCTTCACCCGGGTGCATGAAAAAACAAGGGGTGCCGGTGCTCGCCAAAGTGGCGACGATTTTGGTGCCGATCAAACCCGACTTGCCCATGCCGCAAACCACAACCCGACCTTTGGATTGTAGAATCGCGTCCACGCTAAGTTCGAATTGCTCATCCAGTAATAGGGTTAAATTATCGATGGCTTGGGCTTCAATTTCAAAAACCTGTTTCGCCACCTCAAGATGGTTTTTATGACTCATGCAGTTAGCTCCTAATTGGCGAGATAAATCGGTTTAATAATTGTAACCAAAAGTTAAGTTATAAAACTCAATGCCATTATTTTGTTCGTAAATGTTGTGGTTGGAATGGTGCTGAACACCCAGTTGCCATTCCCAGTGCTTTTTGTCAGAAAAGTATCCACCGAACGCAAATTGTTCAGAGAAGGTGAAGTTGCCACCAAAGTTGCGCACCGAGCCATCTTTATTTTCCAACTTATCTGGTGCCAGAATACTCACTCCAGCTCGAACATCAATAAAGTTGAAAATGTAGGCCACGGTTGGCCATTCGAAACGTGCCCCGGGAGCGATGCCAAACGCATTGCCTTTATTGGTCATCGAAAGTCCATCGTCTTTTAAAAACTGCCAGGATGAATAACTCACATCCAAAAACGGACGAATGGTCGAGGATGAGATAAGTGGCATGGTGTCGCCTAAGTTATAACGCAGGTTGGCTTCAATCTGCAAGGCATCATGGTTTGTGTAACCGCCAAAAGTCATGCGAAACGAATCCGCACCAAACGGATTAGTATAGCCAATCGCACCGAGTGTCGCCCAAGTTGCGCCGCGCCATAACACGCCGCCAACATCAGTAGACATGGCCTTAGTGGGCATTAAAATTAAGCTAAGTAGAATCGGGAAAGTGAGGGCGGATAAGGTTTTTTTCATGGTTTTAGTTAGTCGACTTTAAATAATTTAGTTGAAACTTGGGGCTTAATTTCAGCCATTGTAATACGGTTGCCCATTATATAAATAAAATCGGTTTTAATGGGATTTTTACAGTCTTTGTTGACTATCTGAAATAATGATATAGCTGAGTATATGGCGAAAACTAGTGAATGGGGAGGATGATCAGCTGTTCATTCGGAAAATTCCTGATAAACTTTGTCCTTATTATGGGCACCTCGATTAACCCCTGATTCATTCTGGCAACGCCAAGTTTTTCAGAT
>NZ_JACUTY010000145.1 GCF_014859555.1 Thiomicrospira sp.
ATGGCAAATATTTAGCAGATTTAATCGAGTATAAGTTATGAGTTTAATACAAATCGTTAACTTCCAGCCCCTGGGCGATGAACGCGGTTCACTAGTGGCGCTTGAAGCCAATAAGTCTGTTCCATTCGAAATCAAGCGTGTGTATTACATTTTTGGCACAAAGGAAGGCGTTTCGCGCGGCTTTCACGCCCATTGCAACCTTAAGCAAGTCGCCGTCTGTGTTACAGGATCATGCCGTTTTGTGCTTGATAACGGTAAACAACGCGAAGAAGTATTGCTCGACTGCTCAACTAAAGGGCTAATTATCGAGGATTTAACCTGGCGAGAGATGCACGATTTTTCACCCGATTGCGTATTGTTGGTTCTGGCGAGTGAGCACTACGACGAAAACGATTACATTCGAGACTACAACGAATTCCTAAAGGTCGTAAACGGTGAAGGCTAAAATCCATCCGCTGGCCGATGTGCAAACTAACCAAATTGGTGCAGGCACCACTATTTGGCAATTTAGTGTGGTGTTAAAAAACGCGAAAATCGGCGAAAACTGCAATATCAATGCGCTCACGCTTATCGAAAACGATGTCGAGATTGGCAACAACGTCACCGTTAAATCCGGTGTGCAGGTTTGGGATGGCTTACGCATCGAAGATAATGTGTTTATTGGTCCGAATGTCACCTTTACCAATGACTTTACCCCACGCTCCAAACAACGCCCGGCAGCATTTTTAAATACGATTATTAAGCATCACGCCTCCCTTGGCGCGAATGCCACCATTATTGGTGGCATTACAATCGGGCAATACGCCATGATTGGTGCGGCCGCCGTAGTCACCAAAGACGTGCCATCCCATGCGCTGGTCTATGGCAACCCCGCCAAACAACACGGCTGGGTATGCGAATGCGGAACAAAACTCGAAAATTTAACCTGTCCCACTTGCTGTGTACAATATGAAGTGAAGGATAATACCTTGAACAGAACAGAACAGAACAGAACAGAACAGAACAGAACAGAACAGAACAGAACAG
>NZ_JACUTY010000146.1 GCF_014859555.1 Thiomicrospira sp.
TATTAACTTAACGCAGTAATCCTCGTTAACCCCGACCACCAGGCCTGGTGGTTGAGGGCTGTCCTGAATTCGGAAATGAATAACGACTAGGCAGGTTTTATTGAATGGCCTACAATATGTTTACTTAAATGAATCTTAGGGAAAACATGCTTACTTCTCCCAGTCTGCGTCGTCGTTTAGCGACCCAATTAGATCCCAGTTTACGAGATCAGGAAGGTTTATCAGGCATAAACTTAGTGGTCGTGATATTGATTTTGGCGTCGTTATTTTTAGCGATTATCGAAACAGAACCTACTATTTCAGATGGCCACGAAAGCTTGTTTTGGAGCATTGAAGTGGCGTTTATTATGGTGTTTGGGGTGGAGTATTTGGCCCGTGTTTGGGTGAGCATTGAAAACCCTGAGAATTCAAGCCGCTGGCGGTATATGTTGCGTCCTCATGCGTTACTCGATTTGTTTACATTGGTCATCATTATTCTTTCAACCTTCGGCGCGAGCGCATTTTTATTGCGTTTAGCACGTGTTCTTAGAGTATTAAGGATTGCACGTTTAGGCGGGTATTCCACCGCGATTAACTTAATGTTGGGGGCCGTTAAGAAACGCCGGTTTGAGTTAAATATTAGCATCGTGGCCGCGTTTGTGTTGCTCATTATTTCTTCATCCTTGCTTTATTTAGTCGAAGCCCATCATCAGCCCGAAAGTTTTGGCAGTATTCCACGAGCGATGTGGTGGTCGATTGCAACCCTGACTACGGTCGGTTATGGTGATGTTTATCCTATTACGGTGCTGGGCAAGGTGTTTGCCGCGTTTACGGCTTTATCTGGCATAGGTTTGATTGCCTTGCCAACCGGCATTTTGGCGGCGGCGGTGAGTGAAGCGATTCAAGAAGGTAAGAATAAAACCAAGTCGGATAAGATAGATTGAATTCCAAACCACCAGGCCTGGTGGTTTATTTTAAAGGTGAAAATATGTGTTTAGTGATGTTAGCGGTAGCGGTTTTGTTGTTGGTGGTTTACTTGGAT
>NZ_JACUTY010000082.1 GCF_014859555.1 Thiomicrospira sp.
AATTTGTACTGCCACTATTGCCTAATGGGGCAAAAGTTATTGGCGATGTTGGCACGGTTTTGTTTACGGCTAAATGGTTGCGAGACGATATAAAAATTATTGCAACTTTGAATGAAGAGGATCCTTTTCAGCAGAGATTTATTCCAATAACAAAACAGTTTGATATAGATATAAAGCGCTTAGAATCTTTAGAGTTTGAAAATTAGATAGTTATGAATCATCAGCAAATAAAAACCGTCGCCATTATTAATGATACCAGCCTCACAAACCATTATGGTTGCCTATTGGTTATGGAAAACCTCAGAGGTTTACTAGAAGAAGCTGGTGTTCAAGTGGTCTGGGCCTGGCCAGTTGGCAAGGATTGGCGGAAATATAAGCGTCAAATTTTAAACAAACCCAAAGTTGACTTGATTATTGTAAATGGTGAAGGAACGATTCACCACAGTGCTACACGTAAACATGCACGAGCCCTTAGCGAGTTTGCTGAATTTGCGAAACTAAAGCTTGATACCCCAAGTGTATTGATTAACGCAACGTTATATAAGAATCAACCAAGCTTGTACCAGACTCTTAAGTATTATCAAAATGTTTTTGTACGTGACAGAGAAAGCCTATTTGAGTTAAATCAAAATGGACTTCATGGTGAGTATGTGCCTGATATGACGTTTGCAAAGCAATTAAATATTGATGTTCAGCCCACAAAGAAAGGTCTTGTTATTGACACGGCCTTAAAGCATGAAATTCCGAAGCTGAAAGCTTTCTGTAAAAAAAATGCATTTGATTTTACTTCGATGGTTGTTGCACGACCTAAAAATGAAAACTTTTTTAAAAGTCCAAGGCCATTTGTTAAAAGTATTTATAAATGGCTTACCTTGGATCGTAAGAGAAGCACGAAGCCACAGGATTATATTAAACAGTTAAAAACATATCATGTTGTTGTTACTGGTCGTTACCACACAGTAACGATGTGCATTAAGCATCAAATTCCATTTATTGCGATTGAATCAAACACGCCAAAGATTTCTAACCTGCTTCAAGATTGTTATGGTTCTGTGCATCGAGTGATTAACTTTGAGAATTTGGATTCGATTAATTTAGCTGAGTACGCATTTTTTAGCCCAGAAGAGCAAGAATCGGCAAAACGTTTTTCTATGTTTGCTGAGCAGTCAATTGCTAATATGGTTGATAGTATTATTTACGGTTCAGAGTTTAAGGCATTGAAATGAAAATCTTAAAAAAATGGTTCCAGCGTTTAAATAAATCCCAAATGCAAAATGCGACACTGGAAGTAAAAATTGAATACCAGGCGGATAAAGTTTCCGTTCAGTGCGGGGAGGATAGGTTTGAACTTGAAGTTATGACAGGTGAAAGCTACGACAAAGAGCTTGTCGATTTCGTTACTTGGTTATGCTTGCCAATTGCTATGGCACGAAAAGCGAATCTATTCATCCATGGAGTAGGCTCAGCGCAAGCCAAGATCAATGCTGAAAAACTCAGTGACATATGGTCATCATGGCTTCCTGAGCGTTATTCAATGATTCAGGTTGACTATTCAGTCATTGAAAATGCGTTAAGCAGTGGAGAAAAAAAGTCATCTTTATTCTGTTTCTCTGGAGGCGTAGATTCAACTTACTCATTACTAAATGCTGGGTTTTCTACTAAACCGGATTTATTGACGGTTTTGGGAATGGATTATAATGCGGCCATGACAGAACAGTTTTCAGATCTTTGTACCAAGACGGAAAACTTCATATCAAACTATTCGGGTAAACGTATTGTTGTAAAAACAAATGCTTATGAAGTTTATAAAAAATATGGAATAGGCGGGCAACTGTCACATGTTTTTTTACTTTTTGGCGTTGGTTTGATGTTCGCAAAAAATTATGAAGGTTTATATTTGGCTGCAGATCATAGTGATTTTCAGCAATTTGAAGTGTTTCCAGCAGGTTCATTGTATCCAAGTAACCGTTGGTTTTTTGTTGACAATTTCAAGTTGCATGTTCATGGAGAAGATACAACAAGAGCTGAAAAAGTTGGTCAGTTGGCTAAAAATAATACGGCTCTAAATGCTATTTCGTTTTGCAAAAATCGTAAAATTAGGCCGCTTAATTGCGGTGTGTGTTCTAAGTGCATGCGGACGAAATACATGTTTTTAGCAAGTGTCGGATATATTCCCTGTGAAGTGTTTATAGACAACAAGACTTTGTCAAAAAATCTCAAGTTCTCAACTGACCCGGCTTTAAATAGGTCTTATATTCAAGATGCATATCGTGTTGCTTATCGATCAGGAAACCTGGATAAAGTCTCATTTATAAATGACTACTACCATAAATATATTTCAAGACGCTGATGTTCTATTTAAAAATATTACAGAATTTTATTGATCAACTATTCAATGCATTCAGTTTTAAGCAAGCCACAGGTGTAAGCTTATTTAAGATGCAATCGATCTTAAATCAAAAGCTTGAAGATCTAAAGTACACAAAATATAGAACCTTTTTTAAAAAGCTAGGCGGTTTTAATAATATTGGTTTTTTTGTCCACTATGGTTTAAAAGAAAAAAAACCTTGCTATATTACTAAAGTCGCCCCAAATTACTTAATTTCTCGTGAGCATTCATTTCTTAATTGGCAAGCAGAAAACCTAGGTAAAAAAAAGCAATTTTCTTCAAGCGTCGAAATGGTTGAAAAGATTGGTCAACATTATTTAGCATTGACTATGAGTTTCTATGGGCAAGCCGAACTTGTTTCCCAAGTTCAACTAAAAGACTTGTATCTTCGCATGAGGGCCTGTGATGAAGGTTTCAAACAGATAAAAAATCAAAATAAATCACGGCCAATGTTCCTTAATTCAATTGAGGGTGATACAAAAATTATCAACTTGATCAATAACTTTGTAACAACGCCTTCAAGTCAAAGTGCTTTTGAGTTTATTCAGCAATTCTTTAATTTAAGGTCTGGCATGTTGGTGAAATCTGGACTAAGTCCTGTCATGCTTGAAGAAGCTGCTAACCAGATTCACCAAGGACTCCAAGCTAAAAATCTCGAACCTTACTTCGGCTATGTTCATGGTGACTTCAAGAAAAATAACGTTCGCCTTAACAAGGGGGAGCTTTATTTAATTGATTTTTCCTATACAGCTTATGGTTTAAGAATTTGGGACTTAGGGTTTTGGTTTTCAAAACAGAAAAATATATCAATATCAAAGTTAAGAGAAATCGCGTTTTTTTTCGAACTAGACGAGTTTGAAAGCTTATTGTTTTTTTATTGTTTTATGTTGGCTAAATTGTTGCATATAGATAAAAATACGCTTAAAAAAAATGATCAAAAATTAATCTTAGAAATAATCGAGGAAATTAAAAATGCAAACATTGTCTAGAGGTGCGGATCTTAAGATTTTATTTTTTCTTCTCGGGACTTTCTTTTTTGGTTATAACCTTGCTAGAGGCTTTGATCTGAATTTTGAAATCCTTTATCTACCAATTTTAATTTTTGGAATCTATGTGTGGCGTAAATACCAAAATGAAATAGCGTTGCCAAAAACACTCAAAGTTTGGTTTTATATATTGTTTTTCTATTGGACCTTCACGGTCATTTCATCTTTTACACATTGGCCTTTGGGTTCAACGGCTTGGGCAAACTTAAATATTGCACATAATGTTTTCATTTTTATGTTGTTGGGTATAGCGATTTATGTATTAAAGCCTTCTGTTGATTTTTTCTGGGCTTTTATGGGGTTAGCGGGTGTAGCGGTTATTAGCTTGTTTGTGATGGAAGTTCATGCGGTCGGTGGGCTTGATGCGTTGGAAAGAGGTATAAGACTAGGGAGTGTTTATTTGCACCCAGTAAAAATGGGTGTTTTTGCTAATGGCGTATTCATTATTTTAATGGGTTCCTTGCCATGGGCTTTCCGAAAAGGTTGGAGCTTTTTTTCAATATGGATAATATTGGTCAGTTTGGTATTTTTGGCGATTGTGTTTTCGCAAACACGTCAGGCCTGGATCGGATGGCCGGAAGCGCTGATTGCTTGGTCAGTCTATTACGTATATTATTTCAGAGATACTTTAAATATAAGGCCTTATAAAGTTGTAATTGCCATTTTTGCACTCATATTGCTGATTGCGGCCACTTTAACCGTAACGCCCGCTAAAAAACTTTTTGTTGATCGAGTTAACCTAGCATTTAACAACGTAAGTGAGTACCTAGATCGTCAAACGTTTAGATCAAGTGTTGGTGAAAGGCTTATATCTTATGAAGGCGGGGTGCGCGGTATTGTGGATTACCCGTGGTTCGGGGTGGGGAGTGACCAATTTAGGGAAAAGCAAAGTTATTATACCGCGCAGGTAGCTAAAGAAGAATTCAGTATTGATTTTTCTGGTTTAGACTACCGTCATATGCACAACCAATATTTAATGTCATGGTTTACCTATGGTGTTTTTGTTTTTGTAATGGTTTTGTTTATGCTTGGTTTTTTGTTAGTTGTCTTTACAAAAGGTATCGCGAATGCGACTACTGAAAATAAGGCGTTTTGGGTCGCTGGTTTTGTTTTTACTGTAGCAAGTATTCTAGTGTTTGTCCCGGATTCGCCGTTGGTTAGAAGTGATACATCAGCGCATTTTTTACTGTTTTCAACTCTATTATTAAGTTTCGCATTACAGCATAAGCATCAAAATGAACCTTATAAATCAAATTAAAACGATTTTTTATAGTAATAAAATATATCACATTGAAGCAGCTGACCTTAAGAGGTCGGGCGGTTTAGATTTTAAGCTAGCCGGAGCGAATAACGCCGAAATTCAAAATGCTGAGTTAATATTGCCTCAACTGCAATATTATGTTGGGGTAAATCCAATTATGCATTTGCCGACAAATATGCTTGTAATGCCTGGCGGACATGCATTCTCAAATCCAAATCATCCCTTTCTAAAAACTTTAAAAGAAGGCCATCATTCATTATTTCAATTTTATTCAAAATTGGCCCCAAATAATATCGCGCAACTATATGGTCTTGAAGAAAAAGGGGAGCTGGGTGAAAGCCTTGAACCTTGGGAGATACCTTGGCTTTTACGTAAACGCCAAAAACCACGAGGAGAGGCTGGGTTGACATCAGAACACGGGCTTTCTTATTACGGACCAATTTCTGAACAGAAAGCTTTGCTTGAATATAAAAGGTTAACCAAAGTAGTAAAGAGTATTTCAAAACAAGGTTATCAAATGCATAAAGGCACAATAGAAGGTTTTTTTATGCGAAGTGGTAATGATTTTCGTTTTTTTGTGTTAGGAGGGAAACATCGCGTAGCGGCAATGGTTCACCTGGGTTATCAAACTGTTCCAGTAAGAATGCGTCCTAGTTATCCAAGAGTGATTGATAGATCTGATGCGTACAATTGGCCATTGGTTCGTAGTGGTGAAATCTCGGTATTATTAGCACAGCATATATTTGATGCATATTTTAATTGAGTTCAATTAATGCAGTTCTTTAAGCAATCCATAGAAGGTGTCTTTCTGATTAAGCCGCGTTTGTTTGAGGATGA
>NZ_JACUTY010000020.1 GCF_014859555.1 Thiomicrospira sp.
ACGCATGTCATTATGGGTTGCGTTAAATCAAACTGCCGTAACCTTCCTGATAAGTTGGGTATTTAAACTCGTAACCGCTGGCGCGGATTTTGGCGTTGGATAAACGTTTATTGCTGCGCATGGTGCGGCTATTTTCGGTGGGTTCGGTGTGTTCAATGTAACCGACACTCAATTGTTCGGCTAACCATTCATACACTTCACACGACTGGGTGGGTTGGTTGTCTACGCCAATATACAGCGCATCGGTTTTATCCAAACTCATCAAATGTTTAAAAATGCCCACACAATCGTCGGTATGAATACGATTGCTGTAAACGTCTTCCATACACTGTGCTTTGCCTTTCATCACCAAATCGATAATGTGGGTGCGTCCTGGGCCATAAATGCCGCCAAAGCGCACCACCGTGGCTGGAAAGCCAGAAGCTAAAGCTAGGTTTTCACCTTCTAATAAACGGCGGCTCGAAAAGTTATGTTCTTCCGCCAAACTGTCTTCAGTTACCCATTCGCCATCGTTTTGGCTAAATACCGAGGTGCTGGAGGTAAAAAACAAGTGTTTCAACTTTTGGCCTTTTAACGCCTGCAATAGGTTTTTTAGCCCCGCGACATAAGCTTGATAATAAGCAAAGTCGTTATATTTACCTGCGGCGGCGGTATAAAACACCGTGTCTAATCCGCTGGGCAGGTTTAATGTCTCACTGGTTAAGTCGGCGCTGATCGCCGTCATGCTATCCGGAATTTTGTCGCCATCTCGGCGTAAACCATAAACTTCGTGGCCATCAGCCGCTAGTTCGAGTCCTAAACGACAACCTATGTCACCACAGCCAGCAATGAGTATTTTCGCCATAACGTCCCTATAAAAAAGTGAGGGTGGATTTTGCGTGTAGTATGCACAAGTTTGCATCAATAGAAAAGATGTGCGCGCGGTTTTTAGGTGGAAATTTTTACGACCACCAGGCCTGGTGGCGAAAGCCAAAAACTAAAAAGCCAGACAATGTCTGGCTAAAGCTCTTATTAGGAGGAAAACACCGCGTGCCGAAACACGCGTTTGTTACAAGGTTTTTTAGAAATTCATACGCAATGAAACGGTATAACCGATTTGAGAGTGTTTAACTTCGTGTTCAGTGCCATAGTCTTGTGTGCCATCATAACCAGCGCCAAGAGCGGAAGCAGCACTTACGTGACCAGTTTTGATAGTTTTTGATACTTCAGGAGCATATACAATGGCACCTTCTAATGTCATGCGGTTAGTGAGCTCATAACCACCACCAAAGGTAAAGTGGGTTTCTACAATCCCCGGGAAGAAGTGGTTGTTGAATAAGTCCGTTGCTTGTCCTGCATAAGTACCATCGTCAACTTTTTTGATAGGGTCTTCTGCGTGGTTAATACCGACACCAGCCCAATAACCATTGCCTGAATACTTAGCACCAAGGGCGAAGACGTTTTGGTCTTCCCAGTTAAAGTCTTTGTAACCTTTGGCTTGACCCCAAGAGATTTGCTTAAAGTCAGCGGTGTACATCATGTTACCCATGGTATAAGCCGCCCCAATTTTTAATTCAGCGGGTTGCTCTAGTTCATCACCAAAGTTTACGCCAAACGCAGGTAGATTAAAGCCATCGGCTGCTCTAGAAACTTGATCTTTATATTTCATATTGATAGCTGATTGGTAGGCTAAACCAAGGGTTAATTCAGGTGTGACATCAAAATAACCACCTAGGTTAAAGCCATAACCTAGATCAGTTGACATGCCATTACCAACATTTGTGCCACCGTAATTGTAATTAAGATCTAAAGAACCGTATTGAATAACGGGAGCGAAACCAATGCCATATTGTTCAGTGTTATAGGCTAAAGTAGGTGCAAACTTCATAATTTGTAAATTGCTATAACCATTAAATAAGCCACCACCATCAGGTGCTCCACCGTTGTCACGGTAATCAACACCCATACCGGCCGAACCATAGATACCTAAACCAAAGACTAGGTTTTCATTGATGCGGGTGGCCATTGATACTTCAGGGATAATGTTGGTATCGGCATCACTGGTTTGCTTAGCAGTTGTGCCTGGTGCAGATGCCACATTTGTTTCAGCCGTTACATCCGGCTTAAACAAAGTGCCACCAATCGCAAATTCGGTGCCTTGCATTTTACCGATCAAGGCTGGGTTGGTGAGGGCGTTTTCAGAGCCGAAGAATGCCGCCGCGCCTGTGCCGCCTAATGCGCGGGCTTGTGCGCCTAAACCAATTAGGTGGTCGCCGTTAGTCGCTAGAACGGGTTGAGAAACCATGACGGCGGCGGTGATTGCCAAAGCAATTTTGGTTTTTTTCATTTGAATATCCTTTTTTAGTGATCTTTTATATTTAAGACTTTATTTTTTGTAGCGCGAGGTCACATCCTGCGTTGGACATTACTATCGCTTAATTAAAATAAAAAAGATAATTCAAAAAACTTTATGGGGTATTTATTAAATTAATACAACATAAGTTTTTGATAATACAATGAAATCCTTATATTGAAATGCGTATAAGGGTATAGGTATTTTTGATGGTTAACGTGTGTTTGCAGGGCAACCTCCCGCATGCCATTCTTGAGCGAGGACGAAGACATGAAGCCGAGGAAATATAAAACAGCGCGCAGCCTGAATCTTGAAGTTGGAGGGTTCGGTAGGAGGGCAAGATGTTTCGCGTGGCGCAGTATGATACATGGTTTTGATTTAGGCATAAAAAAACCACCAGGCCTGGTGGCGTGGTGGTTTTTAGGTATTTAACGCGTTAGGGTCAAATTAGAATGCGCCAGTTGCGCCGTTTTCCATCATTGTCCAGATTGCGTTACGTACGTCCATGGTGAGTTCTTTTAACTCGGGTGGCATTTTTTTGCCCATTTTCACCATCATGTCCATGTTCATGGTGTAAAGGTGTAAACCATCTTCCTGTTGTACAATCGCCACACGGCAAGGTAGGAAAGCCGACATAGCTGGGCTGAAGTCTAGCATATGACGTGCGGTTTCTGGGTTACAAGCTGAAATGATGTGGATAACACCCGACTCTACGCCACGCGCATTCAATTCTTGCGATAAAGGTAGTTCACCCACGTTCATTAAGCCAGGTGTTTGTACCGCTACGTCGTTGATGCTGTCGATTACGTCTTGTAGTTCCAGGTCATCGTTTACTTTACGGTGCCAAACCACCGCCCAACCGATGTCGCCTTCGCTTTCAACCCAGCGATCCCAAATTTCGTTGAAGGTGCCCCAAGCGCCTTCTTCTAGGTTGCCGGCTGATTTGATGGTGCCGCAGCCTGACATCAAGGCGATTAGGCCGGCTAAAAAGCCAACTTTTAGCATGGTGATGGTTTTCATGTAAGGTCATCCTTTAAATTTGATTTTCTAATCGAAAGTGCACAAAAAGTGACGCTTTCTTGATTTCGGAAATAAGATTACTCTTATATTTAGCAAAAGAGAAAGTCAATTTTTTTGGCCTGTAATAATAAAATTTTATTAGTGTTTTCTAATCCCCTAATATTAGCGGTTACTAATTTGTGCGCTAATTAGCTGAAAACCAAGCGCTTTCAGGGTTTTATCCAGTTTTTTTTGATGGCTTGGCGGGAGTTGATGTTGGCACCATTCACGTCGAATTGGGTATTGGCGGCGGTGTAATTCAAATTGGTTTTGCACATTCTTTACACTTTTGCTGCGAATTGCGTGATCATCCGCCACAATATCGTAGGCTTGTTTGAGGATGTGCGCCAAGGCGGTTTGAGGGTTTGAATCGCTAGGTGCTGTTAAGGCGAGTGGCGCGGGCGGTAGTTGGCGTTGCCAGTCGGTTTGGGGCGCGATTTTCCAGAACTCGCAGAGTTGTTGATACACCATCGCTGAACCGGCGACCTTGGCTTCGAGCGAATGGCCAGCAATATGCGCGGTCGCGATATCGGCTTTGGCATACAGGTCAGCATTAATATTAGGTTCGTTTTGCCAGCAGTCAATTACATTTGCGCGATTGTTGAGTTGGCACCAGGCCTGCTCGTTAATAATGCCGCCGCGTGCCGCGTTAATAACGATGGCGCTGGGTTTAATTAACGCCATATTGTGAGCACTTAATAAGTCTAAGCTGGTAAATTCGCCACTTTTGGTTAAAGGGGTGTGCACACTAATAATGTCGGCTTGTTGGAGTAAATCATTGAGCTCGGTAAACGCGGCATCGCCTTCGGTTTGTTGGCGTGGTGGGTCGTTTAATAAACAGCGTATTCCTAACGCGCGGGCTTTTTGCTGCAATAATTGGCCAACATGACCCACCCCAATAATGCCTAAGGTTTGTTGCGATAAATCGATTTGATGCTGTTCGGCTAACACCAATAACGCACTGATGACATATTCCGCCACCGAATTGGCATTGCAGCCTTGGGCGGAATAAAACCGAATGCCGCGTTGCGACAACCAGGCCTGGTCAATATGATCCAACCCCACCACGGTGCTGCCGACAAATTCTACCCTGCTGTTTTGTAGTAAATCGGCATTTACTTGGGTGCGTGAACGTACAATTAAGGCATCGGCTTGTTTAACAAGGTTGGCATCAATATCGCGACCGGGCACGAGTTTTACATCGCCTAGGTGCGCAAACATGGCTTGGGCATAAGGAATTGCATCATCAATAATCAGGGTTTTTTGTGTCATACTAAGCTCCATAAATGGGTCGCCCGCCGCCTGGTGCGCAATGGGCAAGGATATATCGCAAAAGGATAACGCATGTTTCAAAAAACGCAATCGACTTTGATTGATGGCCCGGCGGGGTCAATAGAGTGCCGAGTAGGGCGGGTTAAACCGGGAGAACGACCACCAGGCCTGGTGGTGTTGACCCATCCGCACCCGTTATATGATGGCACCATGAATAATAAAGTCGTCACCACCATGGAGCGCGCGTTTGCGCAAATGGGTTGGCAAACCTTGGCGTTTAACTTTCGCGGGGTAGGTCGCAGTGAAGGCTCGTATGATCATGGGCAGGGTGAACAAACGGATTTGGCGGCGGCGGTGACTTGGGCGCAAGGCATGTTTGGTGATTTGCCATTGGCATTAGCCGGGTTTTCGTTTGGCAGTTATGTGAGTGTGATGCAAGCCAAAACGCTGCAAGCCAGCCACTTAATCACGGTCGCGCCACCGGTGAATTTATATGATTTTGGCGAGTTGGATTTACCTGAGAGTCTACGATGGCATTTGGTGCAGGGCGGGCAAGACGAAGTGGTGCCGCCGCATAAAGTGATTAACTGGATGCGCGGTTTAGATCATCGGCCAGATGTGTATTGGCGCGAAGGCGCAAGCCATTATTTTCATGGTGAATTGCTGTGGTTAAAAAAGGTGGTAAACCTGGCGATTGAGTAAGCTTTGCGCAAACTTTTAGAAAAATTTATTGGCTTATAAGGTTTTACTTATATGTGAGTTCATATATAATATTAGTAATTTCTTATATTCTAATGTGCTTGAAAAGAAAAAACCCTGACTATATTCTGGTGAAATCCTAGATTTTTATCAGTTGGTTAGCTATTTTCTAAAGGAAAAATACGCATGAAATTACGAACTTTAGCTTTGGCTATGTCCGTGGCGTTACCAGGCCTGGTAACGGCGCAAACCCTTGATTTTCAAACCAGCGTGCAAAATACCTTGTCGCAAAACCCGCAACGCGATCAAAGTCATGCACAAATTGACCAAGCGCAAGCCGCCTTAAGCCAGGCCAGCCTGAGCCGTTTACCGCAGTTTAATTTGTCTTTTACCGCCTCCAACTCGAATAACCCTTTAAATGTATTTGGCATGAAGTTGCAGCAACAAGAAGTGCTTAATACCGATTTTGCGGTGACCGAAATTAACAAGCCAGGGAGCTACACTGACTTTAATACCCGCATTGAAATGCTATTGCCTATTTGGAACGGCGGCAAAATTTCGAGCGCGAAAAACCAAGCCGGCGCGATGTTAGAAGCCGCCCAAAAAGGCGATGTCGCGGTACAGCAAATGTTGACTTATTATGTGTATGAAGCCTACGAGGGTGTGCATGCGGCGCGTTCGTTTATTCAGGTCGCGGAACAAGCGCTGAAAGCGGCGAATGCTTATGTGAACACCACACGTAATTTGGTACAGCAGGGTGTGGTTTTGCGTTCGGAGTTATTGAGTGCACAAGCGCACCAAGCCGAAGCGGAATTAATGTTAGAGCAAGCTAAAAACCATGAACAAATGGCGCTAGATGGTTTGCGTTCGTTAATGGGCATGGACGCGAATGCGCCATTAAATGTAGCGGGTCGAGTCAATATTGATTTGCCAAGTCAGAATGTTGAGGAGATGACGCAAATGGCGTTGGATGCAAATCCTAAGTTGCAAGCCATGCGCCAGCAAGTTAAAGCCAGCCACGCGGCGGTTAGAGGTTCTCGTGCCGATTTGTATCCGAGCTTTAATTTAATGGCACGCCACGATTGGAACGACAATGAGTTGGGCTTTAACGCCAGTTCTTATACGGTGGCGGCGGTGGCCTCTTGGAAAATCACCGACTTTGGTGTGACCGGGCGCGTGGTCGATCAAGCCAATGCGGCCGCCAGAGGGCAGGAAGCGCAGTTGCGAGCCGAAGAACAATCGGTGGGTTTGAACCTGCTTAGGTCTTGGCGTCAGTATCAAAACGAGTTAAAAAAAGTTGAGTCTAACCAAGCCGCAGTAAATTATGCCACCGAAGCCCAAAGCTTGATTGCGCGCCGTTATGAAACCGGCGTATCGACCATGACGGAAGTGTTGGCGAGTCAGGCTCAGTTGGACAAAGCACGCGCCGAGCTGGCAAATGCAGAATATGCAATGAATATACAAAAAGCGCAATTGCGATTGGCAACAGGCCGTATGCACTTGGACCAAATGTAATCGATTAGAGGATAGAAATTATGAAACCGATGTGGATGTTATTAAATACGGGTGTGATCGCGGCGTTATTCGCTGTTAGCGGCTGTTCGTCAGATACCCAACAAGAAGCGGCTTATGATGTGGCGAAGTATGAAGTTACCACGCATCAAGTGAGTTTTGGTAGCGTACCGATGGTATCGCATGTGCCGGGCTCAGTGGTGCCGGATCAGCAAGCGCGTATTGCGTCACGTTTGATGGGGTATATTCGCAGCATTCCGGTTGAAGTCGGCCAGAGTGTAAAACGCGGTGATTTATTATTCTCGATTGATCCGCAAGACATTCAAAGCCAAATTTCACAAGCGCGTGCCGGTTATTTGCAAGCTCAGGCGGCGTTAGAAAATGCGAAAGCCGACTTTGAACGTTTCTCACAATTGTATAAAGAAGAGTCGGTGTCGCGTCAGCAGTTTGACGGGATTCGTTTGCAATACAGTGTCGCGCAAGAAAACCTAGCGGCGGCTAAAGCGGGTTTAGAGCAAGCGGAATCGCAATTAAATTATGCCAACGTGCGTGCGCCGTTTGATGGGGTGATTGTGCGGAAAATGGCGGTGGCGGGTGATTTGGCCGCACCGGGTAACCCGGTGGTAATCATTGAAAATCTGAAGTCATTGAGTGTGGAAGCAGAGGTGTCGCAGGATTTATATGCCCAGTTGCAAGTGGGTGATACCGCGATGGTGATGGTCGATGGTCAGAAAGAACCATTAGTGGCGGAGATTTACTCATTAGTTTCAGCGGCCAACCCAAGAACACGTGGGCATAACCTGAAGTTGAGTTTGCCAGAAGTCAATAACGTGAACTCAGGTACATTTGCACGTATTGAGTTTAAGCGCGGTGAACGTCAAACCCTGTTAATCCCAGAATCAGCCGTTGTTAATCGCAGTGGGATCGAAGGCGTGTTTGTGGTGACTGCCGATAACTATGTGCAGTTCCGCATGGTGCGAATTGGCATGACAAAAAATGGCCAATATGAAGTACAAGCTGGGTTGGATATGGATGAAGTGATTGTGACTTCTAACAATCAAACCCTGGTGAATGGCGATCAAGTGATCTTAACGTCTGCGAATTCTGAAACAGGAGCCTAAACATGGCGTATGAGGAAAAAGAGATTAAATTAAACATGGCCGGCAAGCTGGCACAGATGTTTATCCATTCCAAAATTACCATGATGATAATGATTGCGGTGTTGTTAGCTGGGATGTTGGCCTTGTTTGTCACCCCGCGTGAATACAATCCGCAAATTGTGGTACCGGCGGCTAATATTATGGTGCCGAAGGCCGGTGCAACGCCCGACGAAGTCAATAACATGGTGGTGAAACCGCTTGAAACCATTATGAATGCGTTGTCAGGCGTTGAAAACACCTATGGCTATGCGACCAGCGATTTTGGTGTGGTGACGGTTCAGTTTAAGGTGGGTGAGAGCCAGGTTGATAGTTTGGTAAAGGTCTATAACCAGGTGATGCAGAACATGGATCGCATGCCGCCGGATACTCAGCAGCCAATTATTAAACCGATTAATGTCGATGATGTACCGATTTTAACCTTGGCTTTAACGTCTGAGCGTTTAGGTGGGTTTGATTTACGCGATATCAGTTTGAAACTGATCGAGCAGTTACGTAATGTGCCCGGCGTGTCGTTTACTGAGGTGATGGGTGGCCAGCAACGTGCGGTGAATGTTTGGCTAGATTCGCAAAAAATTGCCATGACGGGTTTGTCGCTGGACGATATCAGCGACATGTTGCTGGGCAGTAACGTGTCGTTACCGGTGGGTTCTTTGGTGAATAATAACCTTAATCATCCAGTACGTGTGAATGGTTATTTAGGTAATGCACAAGAAGTGGGTGGCATTATTATTGGCGCGGATAAAGGCCAACCCATTTTCTTGCGTGATATTGCGCGCATTGAAGATGGTCCGATGGAAACCGATGTGCATACGCGAATTGGTTATGGTATGGCGGCACATGCAAGTAAACGTGGTGAATATCCTGCGGTGACCTTATCCATTGCGAAAAAGCCTGGCACCAATGCGGTGACGGTATCGAATGCAGTGCTAGAAAAGCTTGAAGAATTAAAAGTCAGCATGTTGCCAAGTGATGTTGAGATTGTGGTAACACGTAACGACGGCGAAATGGCGAACCAAGCGGTTAATACGTTGATTGAACACTTGGGTATCGCGATTGCCTCGGTGGTGATTATTTTAATGATCTTTTTGGGCTGGCGCGAAGCCGGGATTGTTACCTTAACCGTGCCGTTGATTTTATTTGTGGTGTTGGTGGTAGGGCTGTTGTTTGGTCAAACTATGAACCGCATTACCTTGTTTGCGTTGATTTTATCGCTAGGCTTGTTGGTAGACGCCGCGATTGTGGTCATCGAGAATATTCACCGGCATATTCACAAGGGCTTTGATCCGAAAAACTTTGACCAGCTCTTGATTCGTGCTACCAACGAAATCGGTAATCCAACTAACGTGGCGACCTTGGCGGTTATTTTAGCCTTTATTCCAATGATGTTTGTAACCGGTATGATGGGGCCGTTTATGGCTCCGATTCCGTTTAACGTGCCGATCGCGATGATTGCTTCCTTGTTAATCGCTTATATTTTGGTGCCTTATGCGTCTTATCGTTGGTTGGGCAAAAAGGCGATTGCCGAAATGCAGCGCCGTGAAAGTTTAGAGTCGCATCACGTTGAAAAAGAAGACTGGATGCAACGTTTATACGTTAAAACTATTGTGCCGATGATTGAAAGTCGCACCAAACGTAATATTTTCTTAGGTGCGGTTTTGGTGAGTTTGATGGCGGCGATGTTACAACCGGCTCTGCAGTTTATTCGGGATGACGGCATGAATAATCCGTTACATAAAGCGGGTGTGGAAGTAAAAATGCTGCCATTTGATAACACTAATACCTTCTTGGTGCAGGTGGATATGCCAGCGGGCACGGCCACCGAAGCGACGGATCGTGTGGTGCGTTTTGTCGGTGACATTTTGTCAAAAACGCCGTATGTAAATGATTACACCGTTTACTTAGGGGCACCGGCTCCGATTGATTTTGCCGCTTTAGTGCGTGGCGATTTAATTAAGCAGGGATCGGATTTTGCACAAATTCGAGTGAATCTACAAGATAAAGGTCAGCGCAGTTTAAGTTCACATGAAATCGCGCAGTTGTTACATGAGAACTTTGCGATGGTGCGCGAAGATTTTCCGGCGGCCAATGTAAAAATTTATGAAACCCCACCAGGGCCACCGGTCGCATCACAAATTCTAGCGGAGCTTTATGGCCCGGATTATGACGTGTTGCGTACGGCCGCGAATGAAATTACGGCAAAGTACGAGCAAGTCTACGGCATGATCAATATCGATAATTCAGTGACCGGCGATGTGCGCAGTTACGAAATTAATATTGACCGTGAAAAAGCTAACCTGTTGGGCATAGCCCCGGCGTTGGTGAGCAAAATGTTGCGCGACTATATTAATGGTTATGAACTGGGTTATATGCACTTGGATAACGTGCGTGAGCCGGTCAATATCATCGTGCGTTTACCGCGTGAGGAGCGCACCGTGCCTGAGCAATTGCTTAATTTACGAGTGAACTCCTTTTCAGGTGACGCGGTGCCTTTATCGTCTATAGCGACGATTAAAGAGCGTGTGCTGGAAAAGCCAATTATGCGACGTGATCAGCATTCGATGGTGATGATTGGTGGCGAATTGCTACGCTCTAGCCCGGTTTATGCGGTCTTAACTTTGGATAAGATGTTAGATGGCGTGACCCTGCCAGAGTCAGGCGTGGCGTTTAATACAGCTAACCTAGGCTTTGTCGAAGCCCAGCCGAAAGACGTGACGGATTACACCCTGTTGTGGGGCGGCGAAATGCGTCTGACATTGGATGTATTCCGCGATATGGGTTCGGCGTTTATCGTGGCGTTGATCTTTATCTACCTAATTCTGGTGGGTTATTATCGTTCGTTTATGGTACCGGTGATTGTGATGGGGGCGATTCCGTTAACCATGATCGGCGTGTTCCCAGGTCATTGGTTATTGGGTCAGGCATTTACCGCGACCTCGATGATCGGCGTCATTGCTTTGGCCGGTATCGTGGTGCGTAACTCGTTATTGTTGATCGACTTTATCTTAGAGTATCGTCGTGAAGGCAAAGGCTTACGTGAGTCGGTGATTGAGGCCGGTAAGGTGCGTTTCCGTCCGATTTTATTGACGGCGTTAGCGATCATTACTGCATCCTTGATTCTGATCACGGATCCGGTATTTGGTGGTTTAGCGATTGCGTTAATCTTTGGTACGATTTCATCAACTGTATTGACCTTGTTGGTGATTCCGTTGATGTATTTCATTTGGCAGACGTATTATCCGTCGAGCCCAGGTCAGGAAGACAAACCTAAGATCGCTAAAGATCTGCAACCGAACTAATTTTATTAGTGCGCTTTAATGAACCCCGCTTCGGTGGGGTTTTTTGTGGCTGGGTTTTGGTGCTAACAGAGAGAGCCAGAGTGTGGTTTAATGAGTTTAATTTGTTCGCCTAGAGTGAAATGAGGTTTATGGAATCGATTAAATTTGAAGACGCCCTGGCGTTATTTCTAGAACATTTATTATTGTCGGAAGGTTTAAGCGCCAATACGCAGTCGGCTTATCGCACGGATTTGACCCAATTTGCGCGTTGGTTGGGTGAACTGGAGTCAGCGGATTGGCTACAGGTTAGTCGAGATGATTTACAAAGTTATATTCGATACCTACAAGCCGCCGGACGGCAAGATCGCTCGATTGCGCGGTTGGTGTCGTCACTTAAGCGCCTGTATGGGTTTGCGATTGACCAGGCCTGGTTGTCGATTAATCCGTGTGATTTATTAAAAACCCCAAGGGTGTCGGCGGCGATTCCGAGTGTGTTGAGTGAATCTCAAATTAATGATTTATTGGAAGCACCAGATACCGCCACCGATTTAGGTTTGCGAGATCGCGCGATTTTGGAGTTGATGTATGCCAGCGGATTACGTGTGTCCGAAGTGGTAAATTTACCTTTATCCCAGCTCAATTTATCGGCCGGATTAGTAATGGTGACGGGTAAAGGCAACAAGGAACGCATTGTGCCATTGGGGGAGTATGCCAGTGAATGGTTAGAGCGTTATTTAAAAATTGCACGACCAGGCCTGGTAGGTGAAAAGTGGGTCGAAACCCTATTTGTATCGCGCATTGGACGCACTATGACACGTCAAACACTTTGGCACCGGATTCATAATCTTGCCCAAATCGCGGGTATCACTGGTAAACTATCGCCTCATGGTTTGCGGCATGCGTTTGCAACGCACTTGATTAATCATGGCGCGGATTTACGCAGTGTGCAGTTGTTGCTGGGCCATAGTGATTTGTCGACGACCCAAATATATACGCATGTGGCAAAAGAGCGATTAAAGTCGCTACATCAGCAACATCATCCGCGCGGCTAATTTATTAAGAATAGGATAAATATGTTTAAAATAGTATTGAAAAAGGCATTACCAGGCCTGGTTGTTGGTGCATTAAGTTTCAACATTGCGATGGCGGACACCACCACCGATAAAATTCAGCAAAAATTAAATGAAATCATTCCGAATGCACCAGCGGCTCAAATTAGCGCGTCACCGGTTGAGGGGTTGTATCAAGTGATTGTCGGGCCAAATGTGATTTACATGACGGCGGATACCGAATTTTTGTTTAACGGCAATTTGATTAAGTTGGCTACGCGCGAAAATTTAACCGAGTCAGCTAAAAATGCCGCGCGCAAGCAAACGCTAGACGCGATTCCGACGGAATCGATGATTGAATTCCCGGCTAAAGGTAAGACTAAAGCCACAATCACAGTATTCACGGATATCGATTGCCCTTATTGTAAGAAGTTTCATAAAGACGTGCCTAAGTTAAATGCCGAAGGTATTACGGTGCGTTATTTGGCTTTCCCGCGGTCAGGCGTGGATACACCAAGTTATCAGAAAATGGTGTCAGTTTGGTGCGCTGATGATCGAGCTAAAACGATGGATCAAGCTAAACAAGGCGCCAACCCGGCCTCTAAAAATTGTGCGAACCCTGTGAAAGATCATATGATGCAAGCACAGTTATTTGGAATTAATGGCACGCCAACCATTATTTTTGAAGATGGTAATATGGTGCCGGGTTATGTACCAGCGGAAGAATTGATTCCAGCTCTATTGCAATAAATTCTGAGAACGCGCCGTTAAGCGCAAGCTGAGTCGAAACGACCTTGCGCAAATGCGTTAAAGATGATTTGTATGGATGGGGTGAATTTCCTTGATATTCATTGAGTATTTGTTCAAATATATGAGTCATAAAAAAACCAGGCCTGGTGGTTGCACCAGGCCTGGTTTTTTTATGGGAAAAATTTTAAAGGGGGTCAGGTTTAAATCTTATCCCAACTACCGCGACGTTTCGGGATTCTAAAGAAACGACCTAGTAACAAACCGGCTAACAATACACCTGCGCCAGCTAAAAACCACTGACGTTTGACGGTATCTTCAGCACGCGCAATTTGTTCACGCATAATCACGTTTTGCGATTCCAAATCACTAATCAAACGATGCATTTCTTGATTTTGTTGATCTAACTGAATCGCACCACCTGAGATACTGGTCAAATGATCAAACTCTTTGTCGAGTTCAAATTTTTCTTGTTTGATGGTTTCTAGTTCTTGACTGACCTTAGAGGCACGGCTTTTTAATTCGTCATGTTCAGCTTGTAAGGCTTTGTGTTGATTGTTTAGGCGATCCAAACGTTGAGTTTGTTCGGTTAATAAAATTTTGGCCGGGGTTTCATTTTGAATCGCAATTTTATTTACCCAACCATCTAATGCGGTGTCGTTATGCATATATTCAACGCGTGACCAGTTCGAATCACCTACTTCCAGTACCTTAATCGGACTGCCGGCTTCGAGCATACGAATGATGCGGAACTCGTTACCCGCGCCACGGCGCAAAGGCACTTGAATGCTGTCGCTAATATAATGCGTGTATTCTTCAGCTTGAACTAAAGACGGAATTAACCACATGGGCTGGACCATAACGGCTAAGCCGACAATAGGTAAAAATCGTTTAAAGCTGTTGAATTTTGGCATTTTGTTGCTCCAGGTTAGTCAAGGCGTTGGCTATATCTTGCAGTTTTTCGCGCTCCTTGGCAACAACTTCTGCCGGCGCTCGGGCCACAAATTTATCATTATTTAGCTTATCAGCCAATCTTTTTTGTTCGTTTTTTAAACGATCAATCTCTTTTTGGAGGCGAGCTAATTCAGCAGACTTGTCAATTAGTCCCGCCATTGGGATCAGAATATTCATTTCACCCACGAGTGCCATCGCCGATTCCGGGGCTTGGTTGGCATCCGTTAGGATCTCGATTGATGCCAGTTTGGCGAGTGTCATTAAGGATAACCGATTGCGGTCTAACCAGGCCTGGTCTTGCTCGGATACCTTGCTTAATAAGACCGGCAGGGCTTTGCTAGGCGCGATGTCCATTTCTGAACGAATTCGGCGTACACCCATAATAAACTGTTTAACCCAATCCAGCTCGGCTTCCGCCGAAAGGTCAATTTTGCTGTTATCGGCTTGCGGATAAGCTTGCAACATAATGGTATCGCCGTGTTTGCCGGCCAAAGGCGCGACGGCTTGCCAAGCTTCTTCGGTAATGAACGGCATAATCGGGTGCATTAAACGCAATAGAGTTTCGAGCACACGCACTAAGGTTTGCCGAGTACCGCGTTTGGCAGCGTCAGATGAATCTTGGTTTAAAATTGGCTTCGATAGTTCTAAATACCAGTCGCAGTATTCGTTCCAAGTGAACTCATAAATTAGGTTGGCGGCCAAATCAAAACGATACTGTTCGAAATGGCGAACCACTTCGGATTCAACCGTTTGTAGGCGCGATACAATCCAGCGATCAGCCAGGGATAATTCGACAGGTTTGGATTCGTCCACCCCGGTATCAAAACCTTGCGTATTCATTAATACGTAACGCGTGGCGTTCCAAAGTTTGTTACAGAAGTTGCGGTAACCATCGCAGCGATTTAAATCGAAGCGAATGTCGCGCCCGGTAGAGGCCAAGGAGGCGAAGGTGAAACGTATCGCATCGGTACCAAAGGCGGCAATGCCGTCGGCAAATTGTTTGCGGGTGTCTTTTTCGATTTTGGCGGCTTTTTCTGGCTGCATTAAACCGCTGGTGCGTTTATTGACTAGGGTTTCTAAGTCAATACCGTCGATTAGGTCGATTGGGTCTAACACATTGCCTTTGGATTTAGACATTTTCTGGCCTTCGCTGTCGCGAACCAAGCCATGCACATAAACCTGTTTGAAAGGCACTTGGCCGGTGAACTTCAAGGTCATCATAATCATGCGCGCGACCCAGAAAAAGATAATATCGAAGCCTGTGACCAATACCGAGGTTGGGTGGAACTTTTCCAGCTCCGGCGTTTTTTCCGGCCAACCAAGTGTTGAGAAGGTCCATAAGGCCGAGCTAAACCAAGTGTCAAGCACATCATCGTCTTGGCGTAACGCACGGTCGCCTAAGTTATGTTTGGCACGCACTTCGGCTTCATCTCGGCCTACATATATGCCGCCTTGGTCATCGTACCAAGCCGGAATGCGGTGCCCCCACCAAATTTGGCGCGAAATGCACCAGTCCTGGATATTGTTCATCCATTCAAAGTAAGTGTTTTCCCAGTTTTTGGGCACAAACTCAATGTCGCCATTTTTAACCGCGTCAATCGCGGGTTTCGCGAGTTCTTTTACCGCGACATACCATTGGTCGGTTAGTAGTGGCTCAATCACCGCATGGGTGCGGTCGCCACGTGGCACCATGAGTTTATGCGGTTCGATTTTTTCCATTAAATCCAAGGCTTCTAAATCTGCAATGATCTGCTTGCGCGCGGCAAAACGATCCAACCCTTGATATTTTTCCGGTGCTTCTTCATTAATCGCCGCATCTTGGGTGAAGATGTTAAGCATCTGCAAATTATGGCGTTTGCCCATTTCATAGTCGTTGAAATCGTGGGCGGGGGTGATTTTTACACAACCGGTTCCGAATTCTGGATCAACATAATCATCCGCAATAATCGGAATTTCACGCCCAACAAGTGGCAAGGTAATGGTTTTGCCGATGAGGGCTTGATAACGTTCGTCTTCTGGGTGCACCGCAACAGCTTGATCGCCTAACATGGTTTCTGGACGGGTGGTCGCCACTACAAGATGACCGGAACCATCTGTTAACGGATAACGCATGTGCCAAAGATTGCCTTGTTCTTCTTCGGAAATAACTTCTAAATCTGACACGGCGGTGTGTAGTACCGGATCCCAGTTAACTAGGCGTTTACCGCGATAAATTAAACCTTCTTCATGCAGTTTAACGAACACTTCTTTAACCGCGTTGGATAAACCGTCGTCCATTGTAAAACGTTCACGACTCCAGTCTGGTGATGCACCCAAACGGCGAAGCTGTTGGGTGATGGTGCCACCGGACTCAGCTTTCCATTTCCAAATTTCTTCAATGAATTTTTCGCGCCCCACATCATGACGACTCAAACCTTTTGCCGCGAGTTGGCGTTCTACCACCATTTGGGTGGCAATACCAGCGTGGTCGGTGCCCGGTTGCCAAAGGGTGGGTTTACCTTGCATACGGTTTAGACGAATCAAAGTATCCATAATGGTGTCTTGGAAAGCGTGCCCCATGTGTAAACTGCCGGTCACATTCGGCGGTGGGATCATAATGCAATAGGGCGCTTGATCACTTTCTTGGTTGGGCGCAAAGTAGCCGGCGTTTTCCCAAGTTTGGTACCACTTGGTTTCAATTGTTTTGGGGTCGAAATGCTTTTCCATAAGGTGTTGTTCGTTTCTGTTTAAAAAATAGGATTAATTATAGCAAGCCAAAGGCTTTTGGTGGGAGGGAATGCAATACAAACCGAGAGGAAGCGTGACTTAATTTTTAACCACGAAGGACACGAAGATCATGAAGTTTTAGGAACGGCATGCTAATTGGTTGGGTTTAACTCGGCGGGTTAAGTTGTCCAGCGATGGAGGTGTTTAAACGGAACCAACCCGCAATACTGGCGCGTGGGTGCTGGGTGGGTTTGACTTCGTGTGGCACTTGTTCGCTCATAAATAACACCAGTGTGCCGATTTCTGGCGTAACTTGGCCGATGATGTGGTTGTTTTGTTCAGCATACATCACCAATTCACCGCCCCAGTGGCCTTGCCAGTCGGGATTTAAGTAGGCCACCGTGGTGACCATTCGATTGGCGGCACCACGGAAGCTGTCCCAGTGTTTTTTATAAAAGTCGCCGGGAGAGTAAAGTGCATAGTGGGCTTCGTATTCAAACAGACCAAGAAACAGTTGACGGTTAAGTTCAAGTTGCAATTGTTGCATTAAGTCGAGATATTGCGCTTGCGCGGGAGTGTTACGTTCAAGCCAATGAATGCTGTCGCGTCGAATACGTTGGTTAAGCTGGTGTTCTTGACCACGACCAATGCCGGCTTGTTGGAGCTCGCCCTGTTGATCAAGCTGATCAATCTCATGCAGTAAAGTTAAGCACAGTTGTGGATCAATGGCGTTGGGCCAAATATGCCAACCTTTTTCGACCAGGTTGTCGATAGCAACGTCTAGCTGGGTTTGATCAAAAAACAGGGGTTGCATGGGCGGGTTCCTGCCGAAGTGAATGCGCGAATTATGCGACCAGGCCTGGTGGTTTGCAAGTGTTTGAGAGTGGGGAGGGTTAAAAAAATATAGCGCTTTCAATAGAAAGCGCTTAAAGGCTAGGAATAAGAGTTAACCTAGCAACTGGAGGACATTCGATTTGTCTTGGTTACCTTGCGCTTGCATCATAATGCTGGCTTGCATTAACACATCATTACGCGCTTTATTGGTTGATGCACGTGCCATGTCAGTATCCAGAATTTGGCTACGGCTGGCATAACTATTTTCTTGGCTGATGGCCATGCTCGATACGGCTGAATACAAACCGTTTTGCTGTGCACCAAAATTGGCTTGGCTGGCACTCAACAAGTCAGTAGCATTTAACAAAGCTTCTGCTGCGGCACCCGCATTAGCCGGGTTGCTAATGTCCATACCCGTTAAGCCAAGCGCGTCACTGGTTAAGGTCGGCATAGTTAGGTTGCTTTTACTGTCGTCACCTAAGGCAATCTGAATATCTGGGTTTGAGCCGTCTAGCAATGAAATATCATTAAACTTAGTGGTGGCGGCTGTTCGGTTAATTTCTTCCATTTGTTGTTGGAATTCAGTATTTAGCATATTACGTTGCGATGCACTTAGGGTTCCATTCATGGATTGGATAGTCAGTTCATACATACGCTGAATACTGTTGGTCATGCCACGCGTAGCGCCATCGGCTGTTTGCAATAAAGACATGCCGTCATTTGCATTACGCATACCAACTGATTGACCGATGATTTCGGTGGTCATGCCCGTTACCACCGCTAATCCTGCAGCGTTATCCGCTGAGCGGTTAATTTGCTGGCCAGTGGTTAAACTGGTGTTGGTTGGGTTGTAAGGGCTATAAGGCGAACCTACACTGTTAATAGAATCGACGCTCATCATTATTCTCCTAAGAATTTTTGTTCCGTAGCTCTATAATACGCTTAATTTTTAAAAATTCAAAGGAAAGCTAATGTCTTGTTGTGGAAAGGGTTTTTGCAATTTTCAGTTTTCGGACGGTGCGCCTTTAACGGATTATTCGGTCACAAATTTGAATGCGCAATATTTGTTTTTACCTTATGGCACTTTGTTACAAAAAGACGAAATAGTTCGAATTTGGATGGAGTCGGGTAAGGCTAAAGAAGTGGTGGTGGATGCCAAGTGGCCCATTACATTTGATCAGCAGGGGGCGCATGCGGTTGGACGTGATCGTGAATTACCATGGCAACTGGTGGCGATGGATACTGGGTTTGAGTTGGATGATATTTTAGACTGGCCAAATCACGACTTAGCCAACCCGAATGAACAACCGGTTGTGTTGGAGTTTCGCCATCCGATTGAGGTGAAGCCGAGTTTAAAACTGCGTCTGCTCCAACTGCTTTATAAGATCCGAAACTTGTAAGTTTTTGTTTCGAGGTGCCCAGATCCCGTTTTTCGGAATAATCTATAAAAAAAGCCACCCAAGAGAGTGGCTAATCAAGCCTTTAAAGCAGCATGAACCGTTAGAAGCAGGGCGCATTATCTACGCGGAGGAGGAGCTGATTAGAAACCAGCAAACAGCTGAAGCATGGTTGTACCAGTAAGTTTTGATTCGCGTGCATCAACCGCTGACCCACTTTCCATTGCATGGGAAAGCTCTAACCGTAAGTTTTGAGAAGGTAGATACATAAAGCCAACCGTAGTTTTGTTTGCTTTATTGTCTGTAGCAGCCCCGTTATCCATCAGGCGGTGAGCAATATAAGCATTGGCTTTGTTTGGTAAAAGGCCATACTGAAGCAGTAAAGCTGTGGCCGTCGAATCATTAGGATTGCCATTGTTTATGTGGCCCGCTTTAGCGCTACCGGTGCTGAGTAAAACGGTCACAGATTTTCCGCCGACTTGGCCGTCGGCTTGCGCATCAATCACCCAACCATCGGTGACCAGTTCGTCAAACTGTTTTACACCGAAGTCATCTTTACCTGCGGCTTGTTTTATCGTTCCGGTTAAATATTGGAAACCAAAGCCGGTGTCCCATGAACCTATACGAGGCATGTAAGCGGCACGTAAATAGCTACCAAAGCTGGTGCCTACATCCATATTTTCACCACCGAATCCTGGGGTCCAAGCGGTGTAGTTAACAAAGTATTTACTATTGGTTGCTGCGAATGCAATACCGGTGGCTTCACCCGCTCCTAAACCAAGCGCTTGCGATGCACTCATGGCGGTGCGGTCTTCAATTGGGCGTTGAGCACGGGTTGCGCCAGTATTCAGAAGCTCTAGGCCATAACCAACCCCTAATGCATCGGTAGAAAAAGGAATGATACTGAGTTGGGTAGCACCAACTTTGGCGACATTAAAGTGTATTTTTGAACCTAAGAAGGTGTTCGAGTCGCCCTCGACTTCAGCTGTTAGATTTCCATCTGTATCTGCATCATTTAGGTTAAATGATGTTTCGCCACCTACCGGGCCACCAAAGCCAGCCTCAATCATGAAACCAATATTTTCGGATACGCGGCCGCCCAATAAGAGCGCTGCTTCGTTTGGCCACTCAATTTGGCCCGCATCCGCACCTTCGTTGGTATTGCCGTTAGATTGGGTGTAACGCAGTTTGGTAATAACTGACGCATTAAATGTACTCGGTAAAGACATATCTTTACCTTCAATCTTTGGTTGTGCGCCCATGATGGTGTAACCGCTGGCTTTAAATGCGCGGCCAAATGCATTGATGGCCGGGAAAGCTTGACTGTGACAGGCTACACATTGCATGCCGGTTTGCCGAGCAAAAGCGGGAGCCGCTTCTGCGCTGGGAGGGGTAAGAGTAAGGCCTACGGTTGCAAAGCCCGCTAAGGACATAAGCCCCATTGACAGGTTGCGTCCGAATAGTTTGGTTTTAATCATTTTCAACTTCCTTATTTTGATGCTTTTTCTGCGTTTAAAGATGACCATCCGTTAGATAGCTTGATGATGAGCTTAGGTGAAGTTAGTCGATCTTGTATACACTGCAAATGTAAGGTTATGTGAGTTGGTACATTTCTTATGCATATGTTATAAGTCCCTAACATATGTATGACTTGTGTTGTTATCGTTTTGATTTATTAGTTTTTTGGCAAGAGTTCTGTAATGGTTATGGCCCTTTTGGGCTGGCATGTAGCAATAATTTTAATAAGGATGGATGTGTTGTGAAGCGATTTAAAACCTACCCCCGGATGATTTTTTTGTTTTTATTATTGATTCTGCTCAGTGTGGGCGACCTTGTAATGGATCTGTTTAGTGGTTCAAGTTTCACGCATTTAATACTGGATGCGGGGATAGTGATTTTGGCCCTTTACTTTATTCGCGAATGGCATGCTGCATGCGTTAACGAGCGCCATACAAATGAACTTTTGCAGCAATATGTCGATGGCTTAAAGCAAACAATTGAGGCTGAGTTTGAGCGCTGGCATTTAACCGAAGCCGAGAAACGCATTGCGATCATGCTGATAAAAGGCAAAAGCATAAAAGAGATTGCGGAATACTGTCATCGTGGGGAGGGGACGGTGCGTCAACACTCGGTTTCTGTTTATCGAAAAGCTGGATTTCATGGGCGTGCTGAATTAGCGGCTTACTTTTTGAATGAGTTGCTTAAACCTGACGCGGATCAAGAAAATAATAAATAAACAAAAAACCCCGCCAAGGCGGGGTTGGTTTTAAGTGAGAGACGAATCCGTCTTATTTTTTACCAAACTCTGGGTAGGCTTCCATGCCACACTCAGATTGGTCTAGACCTTCGTACTCTTGCTCTTCGCTAACACGTACTCCGATCACCGCTTTGATGGCGAACCATACAATTAAGCTGGCAATGAATACCCAAGCAAAGATCGCTACAATACCGATTAGCTGTGCGCCAATGGTTGCGTCTGCATTGTTGAATACGACTGCGATTAAGCCCCAGATACCGACGATACCGTGAACTGAGATCGCACCAACGGGATCATCGATTCTAAACTTCTTGTCCATCATTATGATCGCGAATACCACTAACATACCACCGATAAAACCAATCACGGCGGCTGATAAAGGCGAAGGTGATAATGGGTCGGCTGTAATGGATACTAGACCCGCTAACGCACCGTTCAAGATCATGGTTAAGTCAACTTTACCGAACATGATGCGAGAGATAATCATCGCGCCAATTACACCAGCGGCCGCGGCTAAGTTGGTGTTTACAAAGATCATGGCGACGGCATTGGCGTTTTCAACGGTTGAGATTTGCAGTTGCGAACCACCGTTGAAACCAAACCAACCTAACCAAAGGATAAAGGTACCTAAAGCCGCTAAAGGCATGTTGGCGCCAGGGATAGCACGTACTTCACCGTTTGCACCATATTTACCTTTACGAGCACCGAGTACGAGTACACCTGCTAACGCGGCCGCGGCACCAGCCATGTGAACGATACCAGAGCCTGCGAAGTCAGAGAAACCAAGCTCGTCAAGGAAACCACCACCCCAAGTCCAGTAACCTTGTACTGGGTAGATAACCGCCGTCATCACGATCACGAATGCGAAGAACGACATCAGTTTCATACGTTCTGCAACCGCACCTGAGACAATCGACATCGCTGTGGCAACAAACACCACTTGGAAGAAGAAGTCAGCTAGGTTTGAATAATAAGGCGCATCTTCACCACCTGCTACCACAGCGGCAGTGGTGTTATCTGCACCTAGTAAGAAGCTTAGGCCTGGAATCACGCTGTTAAGGCCATCGCCGTACATAATGTTGTAACCCACCAACATATACATCAAGCTGGCAATTGAAAATAAGCCTACGTTTTTCGCTAAGATTTCTGTGGTGTTTTTACTGCGCACTAACCCGGCTTCGAGCATGGTAAAGCCCGCCGCCATCCACATAACGAGTGCCCCCGCCATGAGGAAGTAAAAGGTGTCGAGCGCGTAACTGAGTTCGATTACTTGTTCCATCACATTATTCCTTCTATTAATTAAAGAGCGACATCGCCGGTTTCTTCAGTGCGGATACGTACCGCTTGTTCGATCGGCATCACAAAGATTTTGCCGTCACCGATTTTGCCGGTGCGCGCGGCATTGCCAATCGCTTCAATCGCCGTGTCGACCTTGTCATCGCTAATGGCGATTTCTAGGCGTACTTTGGGAAGAAATTCGATGGCATATTCCGCACCACGATAAATTTCAGTGTGACCTTTTTGGCGACCGAAGCCTTTTGCTTCTGTTACGGTCATGCCGTGCACTTCAATGTCGTGCAGGGCTTCGCGAACGTCGTCCAGCTTAAAAGGTTTGATTATTGCCACTATAAGTTTCATACTTAGTAACCTCCATTTAGGGCTTGTTTTAAAGGCGTTTAGCCCCTCTTTTAAGACCCGTGTTGAAAAAAAGTTTCATCTGTATATAGCGTTAGTTGTGCCTTTTTGTATAAAGTGTTTTAAATACAATGGGTTAATATAAATTTATGTAAAATAAAACCATGATTTAAAGTTAATTTACGTTGGTTTGTTTTTTATTGGTGCAAGGTGTTTTAAAGTGGTGCATAAGGTAATGGGTTGGGTTAAGCAATGGCCGAAAATAGTTTTGGCTTTACTGCTGCAGCTGTTGGCGATAGGTGTGTTGGCTTTGTTGGTAAAAGGCTTGAGTTTGGTGGTGTCGCCACCTTATCCAGACTGGGCTTTAGTGTTAGCCCAAGCGGTGATTGCGGCGTTGTTAAGTTGGTGGTTGCCTTATTGGTGGCGTTGGATTCAGTTGTTTATTCCAATAGGTTTATATGCGGCTTTGTTGCTGGATGTGAGTCCGTTAATGGCCTTGGTCTTGTTTGTGCTGTTGTGGTTAGTGTTTCGCAATAGTGTGGTGAACCGCGTGCCTTTGTATTTGACCAATGACATTACCCGTCAAGCGCTTAAGGAGTTGGTAAAAGATCGTTCATCGGTTCGATTTATTGACTTAGGCTGTGGTTTGGGTCATAACGTGGTTTATATGAGTAAGTTGGCTAATGTCCAACAATCCTTGGGTGTGGAGACGGCTTGGTTGCCTTATTGGTGGGCAAAAACTCAAGCCATTCTGCGGGGCGGGCAAGTATTAAGACAAGATATCGACTCAGTAGATTTATCGCAATACGAACTGATCTATGCGTTTTTATCGCCCGAACCTATGCCAAAGCTTTGGCAAAAAGTGCAAGCCGAAATGCAGCCGGATGCCATATTTGTTAGCAACAGTTTTGCGGTGCCGGATGTGATACCCGATGCGATTTGGCAGCTAGCCGATAAACGTCAAACTGAATTATTTGTATATAAAAAAGATTCGCTGAGCGAGTCGAACCAGGAGTTAAAACATGCATGATGCACGTTCATTGATCGAGTCAGTCACGCCTTGGAGTCTGTTTGTAGAGCGTGAGTATCAGCGTTATCCAGCGCTGGTGGAGCTTAATTATGAACGTGTCTATCAATCGAGTGAATTGGTGGCCGAATGCCGCGATGCATTGTTAACTTGTGAATCGGAACTGGCACTCAAACAAATGTTACGCAAACTCCGGCGCGAACACATGGTGCGAATTGCAGTAAGAGATCTGGCTGGTCGGGCTGATTTAATCGAAACCATGCGGGATGTATCGGATCTGGCGGATGGTTTGGTGTCAGGCGCATTGGACTGGTTGTATCCGCGTTTTTGCGAAAAATACGGCACGCCGATTGGGCAAGAGTCTGGTGAGCCGCAGACCCTAATTATATTAGGGATGGGCAAGTTGGGTGGCTATGAACTTAACTTTTCTTCTGATATCGATTTGATTTTTGTTTACGCCGAAAGCGGTCAAACCAATGGCCCACGCGCGATGTCGAATGATCAATTTTTTGGCAAGCTAGGACAAACTCTAAATAAGATGCTGACGGAAATGATGCCGGAAGGCATTGTCTACCGAGTTGATATGCGTTTACGTCCCTTTGGCGAGGCCGGCCCGCTGGCAATTAGTTTTGCGGGCACTGAACATTATTACGAAATGCACGGTCGAGCTTGGGAGCGTTATGCACTCGTCAAAGCGCGCGCGGTAGCCGGTGATTTGGACAAGGCGCAAGAGTTATTTGAAATTTTGCGGCCTTTTATTTATCGTCGTTATGTCGACTATACCGCGATGGATTCATTGCGTGATCTAAAACGCATGATTAAAACCGAAGTGCGCAAAAAAAGCATGGAGAACAATATTAAGCTCGGCGCGGGCGGCATTCGCGAAATTGAATTTATTGTGCAAGCCTTTCAGTTGGTGCATGGTGGGCGGGATAAAGTGTTACAAGGTCGCTCCTTGTTACCGATGCTTAAGTATTTGGCCGAACAAGATTATATTGCATCCAAAGATGCACAGGAGCTTGAAGCGGCCTATGTGTTTTTGCGTCGAGCCGAAAACCGACTGCAAGAATGGAACGACCAGCAAACCCATGATTTACCGGATGACGAAATGCAACAGCAGGTGTTGGCGGAAACCATGAGTTATGCCAGCTATGCCGACTTTATGCAGGAATTAAATGGTTATCGCCAGATTGTTCAACAGCATTTCGATGATGTATTTGCTGAAGAAGCCAATGTGTGTGATTTAACCGAAGCGCTTGGCCAAGCTTGGAAGGGGCCGCTCGAAGACGATGCGTTGGTAATTCTGACGCAATTTGGTTTTCACAAGCCGGGCGAAATTTTGAACCTATTACGCCAATTTAAAAAAGCCCGCTCAGTCGGCCAAATGAGCGCGGAAGCCACCACGCGTTTAGAAAAGGTGATGCCGTTACTACTCAAACAATTGGCTGGGCAGGAAGATAACCAAGAAATCGCATTACAGCGCGCGTTAAGTGTCATAGAAAGCGTGGTGCGTCGCAGTGTGTATTTGGTTTTATTAAAAGAAAACCCGGTCGCGTTGGCACATTTAATTAAGTTGTGTGCGGCCAGCCCTTGGTTGACGGACATGTTAGTTAAATATCCGGCCTTGATGGATCAATTGTTGGATTTACGCAGTTTATATCGACCGCTGGAGCTGAATGAATTACTCGCCGAAGCCCAAACATTATTGAAAATTTATGGCGACGATGAAGAGCAATTCATGTTGCAGCTGCGTCATTGGCGGCATGCACAAGTATTTCGCGTAGGGGCGGCTGATATTACAGGACATGTACCGGTGATGCATGTCAGCGATTATTTAACTTGGATTGCCGAGGCCGTGCTAAATGTCGCACATGATTATGTGTGGCAAAAATTGACCGATAAACATGGCTTACCAGCCGGCCAAACACAGTCACCTTTTTTAGTGCTGGGTTATGGCAAGCTGGGCGGGATTGAGCTGGGGTATGGTTCGGATTTAGATGTGGTGTTTTTATACGACCTAGTGGCTTCCGATGAGAAAACCCAACCAAGCAGAGATAATCAGCGCTCACTCGATCACGCGACATTTTTTACCCGTATGGGGCAGAAAATTATTTCGGTATTAACGACCTTAATGCCCGCTGGGCAACTGTATGAAATTGATACGCGTTTACGACCCAATGGGGCGAGCGGTTTAATGGTGACGACCTTAAATAATTTTGAACAATATCAAAAAGATAAAGCCTGGAACTGGGAGCATCAAGCTTTAATTCGCGCGCGTGCGGTGGTGGGGTATGAAAAAGTTAGAGCAAATTTTGAGCAATTTAGAACGGCATTTTTGACGCTATCTCGTGATGGTGAAAAAGTTAAAAACGAGGTTGCAGAGATGCGCCGAAAAATGCGAGAAGGCTTAGATAAATCGAATCAGCATGAATTCGATTTAAAGCATGGGGCAGGGGGTATTGTTGACATCGAATTTATTGTGCAATACCTGGTGCTAGCCTTCGCTCACCAACAACCAGGCCTGGTGGTTTATTCCGATAATATGCGCATTCTTGATGCGCTCAAAGATACCGATGTTTTATCCAACCAAGCGATTGAAACCTTGCAAAATCATTACCGAACCTATCGCAGTGCTTATCATCGTTTAGCTTTGCAAAAACAAAAAGCGATGGTGAGTGCGAAAGACTTTAGCATTGAACGCGAAGAAGTGACTTCTATTTGGCATGGGTTGATGGAGAGCTAACCACCAGGCCTGGTGGTCGGCTGGCTTTGAAAGCGTTACGAGTGAGTTGATGTGAATGATTAGGGTTTTGGTGTGAAGTGAACCTGGGGTCTTAATTCGCCGCGAAACCAGTAACCAAGCCTCAAAGATTGGCCATTAAAAGCCACTTCAACGCCTGTTTGAGGGGTAGGAAAAATCTCGGAAACCTCTAAGGGCAGGCCGGCCCAATTAATTTGTAACTCAACATGCAGTGGGTAATAACCGTCTAAAAACTTACGCATAAATGGGCCGCGTTCAATTTTGTAACCGTTTGTTTGTGGTGTGAGAGCATAGGTGTCCGCTTGAACGCAGATTTTCGCGCCTTTTTGTAAGCCATTCATTTGAATACTTTTACCTTCTACCCAGCTTACATCAATCGCGTGATCTTCGAGAATGATTAGGTTTTTGGTGTGCTCTGGGTGGTAAACAATCTGTAAGCGCGCCACTGGGTCGAGATTGTAATGGCATTGGGTTAGTTTGGCCCAGCCGGTGGAGAGGGATTGATTATTAAGGTCAATCTGATTGGTCATGTAATAATGCTCGGCCAAATCAAACGGTGGAGTGAATCTTGTTTCTATAATCATGCTGTCCAAGGCACTCACTAGCTCATTTAGTTCACTATCATCCAATAACCAAGCGCGTTCTTGTGGGGAAAGGTCTGAATAGTCGTCGACTTCTGCCTCACGTGTTAAGGCCAGATCAAGCGCATCATAGAATAACTTAGGCTGTTCTTCCCAAGGGAAGTGGGCACATTTTTGCAGCACTTGGGTGTGTAGCTTGGGCAAAATGCTTTGGTAAGCTTGCAAACTTTCCGGCATAAGCAAATCTTGCTGGCAGGTGATTAAGCTGATGGCGCGATCTTGCGCCAGGGTTTGCAAAAACTCGGCTTGAATCGGCTGAGTTTGATAGGCCAGCCAGCCCGCATGGTTAATCGCCATATTAAAGTCGTTTAGACCAAATTGTTTGGCGTAGGCTTGACCCTGCTGGATATCGTAAAAATAGGTGGGCAGCACACGAGTGAGTTGGTGTTGGGTGACAGACTCAGCGCTTGGACTGTCAAAGTTGGATTCAAATTCATCTGGATTTTGTTTGATTAAACCGGCTTGACGCGCTTTGTTATCAATGCGCTCGACTAAATTTTGCATCGCGGTCAGATCAGGATCAACCGGATTAAGTAGGATTAAACGTTGCACACGATGCGGGTGTTCGCGCGCGTAAAGCTGCGCCATTAACGCGCCCCAAGAATGCCCGACTAGAATAAGCTGTGCCGCCTGTTCATGTTGACGCAGGTTTTCAATATCGGTTATCCATTGGTCAATCAAATTATCCGGAACGGGTTCTTGTTGGTTGTTTTCACCAACACCACGCATATCCATACGTAACACACGATGGTTAGTGGCGAGATGTTGTTGAATGGGGGTTAAATTCCAACTGCTAAAACCGGGGCCACCACCCAATAACAACACCACATTTTGATGTTGGCCTTGCGCTTGATATTGGAGTGATTGATTGTCCGATTGAAAATAAGATGTAATCACGTCAGCTTTTACAGCGATGGCTGTTGTACATAACGTCAAGGTCAAACCTAACCTGACAAATAGCTTTGAAATTTGATCGGCTCTCTGTCGCATAAAATCCTCCCCAGATTTACCCTTATTATCCAAGGAGGCACACAGGGATGCAATTAAAGTTTAGGCCGCTTGTTGGGCTTTGTTGGCTTAATCGAGGTGCCCGTCTGATTAAGAGGGAGGTCGAAACCACCAGGCCTGGTGGTTTCCTTTTAACCAATCCAAACCGCTATAGCGGCGTCATATAACGCTGCTTTTTCTTAACTTTAATCTTGTCTAACTCGACCATAATTAAGCTATCAATACAGTAGCCAAAATCGGCATCTTCACTAAAAGCCATAAAGTGACAACCCTTGTCATCACAGAGTTCACTGTACTGTTTATACAGGGTAGGAACTTTCACCCCAATTTGGTCAAGTTGATGGTTTAAACGTTTAAAGCAGGTTGCATAATCTTGTGCAAAATCGGTGTGCATCAGTTGCTGGGTTGACTCAGTTAGAGCATAAGGTGTTTTAGCTTGGGCTAAATCTGACCAACTACCAAACTGTTGTTTATAAAAACCAATAATTTTTTGTTTGGCTTCTTCAGGATAAGCCGCGCTTAAACTCACCGGGCCAAACAAATATTTCACCTCTGGATGCGCGGCAATATACGCGCCAATTCCGTACCAAAGATAATCGAGACTGCGTAACCCCCAATAACGAGGCTGCACAAAACTGCGACCCAGCTCAATCGAGTCCATTAAATATGGCTCGATTTCGGGCTGAAAATTGAACAAGCTATGGGTGTAAAAGCCTTTTAAACCCTGGCTTTCGATAATTTTACGGCCTTCACCAATTCGGTAAGCACCGACAATATCTAAGGTTTCATCATCCCATAAAACCAAATGGCGATAATAAGT
>NZ_JACUTY010000083.1 GCF_014859555.1 Thiomicrospira sp.
ACGCGCCACTGACCGAACTCACCCAACGTTACCTACTTGCCATGCAATACGCCCAGCAAGCTTTTAAACCCGAATAACCAGGCCTGCCTCGTTAACCAACAATAGGGCACCTTGGGCTTACGCGGCTAAGATTAAATTCTAATTTTATGGATGCCTGAAATATCCAGCTCTAAAACGACTACTTATTTATTTCTTGAAACCGCGTTTGAATAAACACGCCATCCCAACCCTTAATGGGAGGCCTCTCTATATAATGTTCGCAGCGCGCTTTAAAAACTTGTTTAAAGCCGTCAAACGCCTCTGGCAAACTTAAGAATAGTTCCAGTGCTTTTTCAAACTCTCGGTTATGGTAGGCTTTAAACGCTTGCTCGCTAATTGACTGTAGCTCTAAAGCTTCACTAATGAGTGCTTCAGCGTCCGTTTGATAAGCCAGCGGGCTAAATATTCGGATTGGTTTTTCGCGCCCCTTGACTCGAACGCTGTCGACCATAAGACACGGAATTCGGTCATTCACTTTTTGCCATGTAAACTCTGAAATTAATACACCCAATTGGTATTCTTTTGTCAAGGCTTCTAGCCTTGAGCCTAAGTTAACAGCATCACCTATAATGGTGTAATCCAGCTTTTGGCTTGAGCCAATATTGCCTAACACAACCTGCCCTGTGTTAACCCCGACCCCAATATTAATTGCTGGCAAGTCTTGCTCTTTTAGCAGCTGATTGATTCTAGGAATTGCTCGGTGCATATCTATTGCGGTCACCGTTGCATTATAGGCATGATCTTTATCTTCTAGAGGCGCCCCCCAGAAAGCCATCGTCGCATCACCTATAAATTTGTCCATCGTACCGCGGTGCTCAAACGTAATTTGCGTCATAATTTCTAGGTGTATATTCAACATCTTAACCACTTTCTGAGCACTCAAATGCTCAGAAATACTGGTAAAACTTCTAATATCGGAAAAGACAATCGACATTTCTTCCAAAGCGCCCACTTGAGCTTGAAGTTGATCTTCATAATTATCCAGCACTTCACTTAAGGCGGCCGGCGATACATACTGTAACAACATATGCCTAACTCGTCGGCGCTCCTGGCCTTCTGTGGCTGAAAAATATCCGACCAATAATAACCATGCCACTGTTACGGATAATAAAACCGGGATTAAATCCAGCTGAATATTTGCATAATTAAACAAGGCTAGATTTGCCGTCGTGAACAACAAAATTAGACCCAAAGGCAAGGCCAACTGACCCGCTAATGAATTGAACTTCACCAACATAATAAAAATCAAGCTTGTTGCAAACAACATCAAAAACAGGGTTTGATAAGTCGGAACTTGAATTATAAAATCGTCCAACAGCAAATTACTGGCTATCGCAGCATGCAAAAACACCCCTGGCCAGCGACTATCAATTGGCGTTGTTTTTAAGTCTTCTAAGCCAACCGCACTGGTTCCGATGAAAATAATTTTATCTTTAAACACCTCAGGACTTAATAAATGTTCACTCGTGTACAAGGCTTCCAGATTTCCCTTTCTTAGTTCAAAACTTGAAGCTAAAACGCTCGCTAATGAGTAGGTATTAAACTTTTCATAAAAATTAACCTGATAAAGCCCATTTCTATCTAATGGAATCTTTTGCTGATCGAACTTAGTACTGGTTGGCGTAAATTGAATATCTTTTACTGAGCGCTTATGCAGAATAGAAGCGACCGATAAAACCGGATAAAACTCGCCTTGGTAATCTCGGAACAGCTGTGTTCGACGGTATACGCCATCACCATCTGGTGAAAACTCAACCACACCCATTCGATGGGCTTTTTGATAGAGTGGCGAGAACGGGATATAAAATGTATTGTTATTTGATGTTTGTAATCCCGATATCGACTTGATCGCAAACCGTTCAGCGAAACCTTCTGGTAATGGTCTGTCTGCATAGGGGTTATATGAGTCGTATAAAACTTGCATCGCATGGGTGACCAACTGGCTTTGCCCCGTCATTTCAACTAGGGCTTGGTCGTGTTCATTACTCTGTTTGTTTTGATTTAAAACGCGCTCGGTAAATAAAATATCAAACACAATCGTGTTGGCTTCACCTATTACTAAGTATTCAATTACATCCGCCCAAACCGACCTAGGCCAAGGCCAACGCCCAACCACCGGATCCATTGTTGATAAAGAGGCCTCATCAACTAATAAAACAATCACATCGTCATGCGCTTGTGTATCCAGTCGGAACAAACTTGTTTTTAAATCATCAACCTGATATTCGAGTGTGGTTAGATGATCCGTTAAAAAAAGGCTGATTGAAGCCAATAATACGCCTAAGCTAATTAAAACCGCATGAAGGTAACGTTTTTGTTTTTTACTCAAACCCATCATTAAACTTTTACCTTGTCCTATAACGCTGTTCAGACAATAAAGGCGTGACAGAAATTAAGCCGGTTTGGCGTTGTAGCTGATTAAGCAGTTCGGCGAGATCTTGTTGGTCGGCGGCTTGGAATACCGCCGTCTCACCATCGTAAAGGCTGAGAATGCGTTTAAGGTTAAAGTCTTTTTGCCATTGTTGCAGTTTGTTGTTGTCGTTGGCTTTGATTAAAAACTGACCATTTAGGACGGCAAAACGTTGGTTAAATCGGTTTTGCAAAACCGGATATACCAGGCCTGGTGGTTGGGCATTGGCTGCGTTTTGCACAGCGTTGTTGGGGTCTAAGGGCAAAGCAGCGCATACTTGACTAAACAAATCGGTATCGGTTTGGTAGACATGCCAAACACCCACGCGTTCGACTTGTTTAACCACCAGGCCTGGTGGTGGGGTTTGATTAATGCGAATAGCGACGTGTTTTTCAGCGAATTGATAAGCTTTTCCGGCGGCTTCAGCCAGCGGTGTACAGGCATTAATTGACCAGGCCTGGTGACTGTATAAACCGATAAACAAGGTTAAAATTAGGCGTAATATTTTCATTCTGCACGTCCGTAAAAGGTTAGTTTCCAATCGGTCAGTTTGCCATGCCCTGGCGCTTTAATGGCGTTGTCATATATTGGGTTTGCAGGCGTTGAGTCTTCCGTTTGATGATCGTTTACATCCCAGATTTTAAGTGTCCAATTTCCGGTTAAATTTTCGCCGTAAAAAGCATGTGTGAGGAGTCGCATATTGTCAATGTCATAACCTGACCGAAATGCATTAAATGGGGTTTGAATCACACTCGTCGTGCCAGAGGGTGAAACTAAGTGCATTAAATAATCGGATGCATCAATCGGGTTATTGGTATCAAGTTCTTGAATCGTTAACTCAACTAAAACACTTTCCACAATCGCGTTTTCGCTGAGCGTTTGTGACTTTGTTAGACCAACGGCGGAAGCATTGGGGATTTCATTATGTGGCTATTTGCATTCTGAGGTTGGAATTGGAAGTCTGATAAAGTTCGCAAATTTTCAGGCTTGGTTGGAAAATATTTTTCAGCCTATGTCTGAAGCACCTATAAGCGGAAGCAATCGCTGTAATACAGAATTTAAAACACCCGCTTCTGCTTTAATAATAAACTTTACTTTTCGTTCTTTCCAAGACAGCGTCTGCACTAAGCTTGAGGCGACAACCGAAGGCTGATCTAAATTGTTCAAGGGAACTTCGGTTAGTCCACCACGAATACTTGTGCTAACAGGGCAACAAATCAGCAGCCCTGTTTGTTGTTGATAGGTTTTGCTTGAAAGAACAAATGCCGGTCTGTATTTCCCTATTTCTTTGCCTTTCGTTGGCTCAAAATCCAACCAAACAATATCCGCCCTGTCAGGAATATAATCCTTACTCATTCAATCCACTCGCTTTCTAAGGTTGTTGACAATAGATCGCTATGGGCTGTGCTAGGATTGAGGCTAGCAAGCAACGCTTCTTCTGAAAAAGGGAGTGAAGTAAAGCTCGGTTGCGTTTTTTTGACAGTAATGCCGTCCTCCGAAATCTCTACCCGCACGGGCATATCTTGTTCAAAATGCGGGATGTCTCTCATTAAGCCAGAAACCCTTAACCCAAGACCATTACCCCATTTTTGTATTTTGGTATCTATAGCAAAACTCATGGCGAATCCCTCTAAATATAAAAGCATTATTTATACATTGTATATACTTTCTTGATAAAAACAAACGACTCTACCAACTTTTGCACAAAACAGAAGTAAATCTTGGTTAAGAGGAAGGCTGAATCCAACCTTAGAATGCAGATAGCCCATTATGTGTGCTATAACTGACTTTGTCTAAAGCGATAACCTGCTGTTCGGCTAGCTGGGTGTTGGCGCTTTTCCAATTTAAAGCTTCGGTTATCGCGGCTTGCACATTCACTGCACCAAAACCAAAAGCGTTACTGAATGGGGTTCCGGCGGCATTGTCAATCCAGCCCTGATCCAACATGATGCTTTGACCATCTAATGTTAAGTTTGTAGCGGTTAAATCCGATTGAATTTGACGCGCCGTCATAGCCATAATATGTTCCGCTATCGTAGAAAACAGAAATTAGGTCGTTAACTTAAACAGGCTCAAAGCGGCCAAGATAATTGTCGCCGACCGGACAAAATAGTTGACGTCTAACAAAAGCGTTTGATTTTTAAGTGTTGTTTAATCCACTTAAAGAACAGTTTGATCTGCCAGCGTTGTTTATAGAGCTGCGCTATCGCTTAAGCTGAACGTTTAAAGTCGCTTGTAATTAATTCCAACTGACCTTTGTTGTCCTCACGCGCAACCAGTACACGGCGCATTTGGAATGCTCCAAGTCGTGCTTTTTGATTTACACCGCTAAACTCAATGCATTGATCTTCAAGAATGTGAGGCGCGTGTTGATCAACGGGATAGGATTGGATGCCCTTAAAGGCAGCTAGTTTGCGTAATCATCGATTCACCTGACCCATCAATTGCTGGCATAAGGCAAGATAGAAATTGGCAGAACGTTTGCTATTAGTTTCCGATAAGGTGCTGCGCTTGAGCGTTAAAGCCTTTGGCGTGTTTATCGGTTTAGTATTGGGTGACTAATGAATTAAATGTGGTGCGAATTGGTTTTAAAAATTGCGCGAATCGAGTAGAGTTAAACATAGTCGTCGTCTCCTTTTTGAAGTCTTTCTTTGGTCGGAAATCACACTAACTTAGGAACGACGGCTTTTTTGTCAAACCCTCATAATTTTATTCTGGACACTAGTGCCAGGCCTGGTGGTTAAGCTGACTGGTTCATTTTGGTGACGAGTAATCCGGCGATGAGGATAAAGCC
>NZ_JACUTY010000021.1 GCF_014859555.1 Thiomicrospira sp.
TTTTCGTTTATTATAACGAGCAATGCACATGAGTGTAATGGATTGAATAAGAATAGGGCACCTCGATTAACCCCCGCCCGCTGGGGCTTAGCCAAGTTTTCTCAGCTCTGCGTTGTGAACCTTTGCAAGGTCTAGACATTCCTTCAGGTTCACGCCTTGATCTGAAAAACTTGGCGTTGCCAGAATGAATCAGGGGTTAATCGAGGTGCCCAATAATGAAATGGAGTTTTTATGAGCGGCGTGGAGTTAAAAAAAGTCGGTTTGAAAGTAACCTTGCCACGATTGAAGATCTTAGAAATTTTAGAAAAAGCCGGTGATCAGCATCATTTAACAGCCGAAGATGTGTATAAGGTGTTGTTGGAGCAGGGCGAAGAAGTTGGCTTGGCCACGGTTTATCGCGTGTTGACACAGTTTGAACAAGCTGGCATTGTGCGCCGTTTGAACTTTGAAAATAACATTTCTATTTTTGAGCTGGATACTGGTGACAACCATGATCACTTGGTGTGTTTAAAAACTGGCCATGTTAAAGAGTTTGTTGATCCGGTGATTGAAGAACGTATTCGCGAAATTGCGAAAGAAAACGGCTATAACCTGTCGGGTCATAATCTGGTGATTTACGGTACTTTGAAAAAAGAAGAATAAAAGACCAGTCTAATCTTCTCGTATAACAAAGCGGCGAAGTAAAAAGGCGCGAGATAAATAACTTATCTGGCGCCTTTTTTGTTTTAAAGCCTTAAAAAGTGACGTTAAGTGCGCGCCTGTAAATTGAGTTGCGCACGTTCGAGCATTTCTTGCGCATGTTTAAGGGTTTGTTCGGTAATTTCCAAACCGCCCACCATACGCGCGATTTCTTCAATTCGGGCTTGTGGGTTAAGCGGAGTTACTTGGGTAAGGGTTTTACCCTTGCTGGTTTGTTTGCTGACATTTAAATGTTGATTACCATAAGCCGCCACTTGGCCTAAATGGGTGATGGATAAAACTTGACGGTGCTGTCCCAATTGTTGCATTTTTTGGCCGACCACTTCGGCAATGCCGCCGCCGATACCCACGTCGACTTCGTCGAATATAAGGGTCGGAATTTGCGCGACTTCGGCGCTCGCAACCTGGATGGCTAAACTAATACGCGACAGTTCGCCGCCGGAGGCCACTTTAGCCAGTGGTTTGGCGGGTTGGCCGGGGTTAGCACTAACTAAAAACTCAATTCTGTCTGAACCTTGCGCGCTGGGTTTGTCGAGCGGGGTTAAGTCTATTTTAAACTCGCCTTTTGCCATTCCCAGCGTTTGCATGCTGCTGCTGACGGTTTGGCTGAGTTTTTTGGCACTGGTTTTACGCTGTTTGCTGAGGATTTGAGCGGTTTTTTCGTAGTCCAACCAGGCCTGGTCGATTTGAATTTTCAATTCATCTAATGAACCGCCATCCAGATTCAAGTTTTCAAACGCTTGTTGCAGCTGTTGGTGTTTGCTTGTTAGGTCTTCCGGGCTGAGGTGGTATTTTTTGGCGAGTGCATACAGCGCACTTAATCGTTCATCTAAAGCATTCAAGCGTTCAGGATCAAGTTCTACCGATTCGGCAAAGTGATGAATGTCGTTAGCCGCTTCTTGCAGATCGATTAAGGTGGTATGCAGTTGCGACAGTTGCGCGTTTAAGGTCGGCGTATATTCACCTAGCTGTTCTAACTGTTGAATTGCTTCGCTTACCAAATGGGTCGCACCGACTTCGCCATCCAAGGCTTCGTAACTCAAAAGCCCGTTGCGTTTGATTTCACTCGCGTGCGCCAGCGTACTTTGTTCGTCTGACAAAGCTTCAAATTCGCCGGTTTGAGGACTCAGCTTGTTAAACTCATTAAGCTGAAACTCAATTAACTCTAGCTTGCTTTGGTGTTCGGCTTGGTTGGCTTGTAGGTCATCGTAACGATGCTTGAGTTTTTGCCAATGTTTAAAGGCTTGTTTGACTTGTTCCAGCTGAGTTTGATGATGACCATAAGCATCCACCAGGTTTTGTTGATTGCTGTTAGTTAAAAGCGACTGGTGTTCATGCTGGCCATGAATATCAACCAGCAGGTTGCCGAGTGCTTTTAAGCTGCTGGCTGGAACCGGGCGGCCATTGATATAAGCTTTCGAGCGTCCATCGGCATTCACGATTCGGCGCAATAAACACAAGTCATCGTCATCTAAGGCTTGCTCTTGCAACCAGGCCTGCACTTGTGGCAAAAGCGCTATATCAAACTGGGCGCTGACTTCAGCGCGTTCTTCGCCGTGACGCACTAAGCTGGAGTCGGCACGTTCGCCCAAAACAAGGCCTAAACCATCCAGTAAGATAGATTTACCCGCACCGGTTTCACCGGTCAGGCTAGTAAAACCTTGGGCGAGATTCAGTTGTAAACGTTCAATTAAAGCCAGGTTTTGAATGTGGATTTCTTGCAGCATAATAAGTTCAGTGGCATCCGTTTTTAGAGTTTTTCGCCCCAATGAAGTTTGGCGCGTAACAGTTGAAAGTAGTCGTGACCACAAGGGTGAATTAGTTTAATAAAGTGTGGGTGTCGAATCACACGAGTTCGGTGTTTAGCGTTGATTTCAAAAGTGATTTGGCCATCGCAGGTAATACGCGCGACGCCGTTGCAGTTTTCGTGGGCGCGTAATTCGATTTCGCTGTCACCATCCACCACAAAAGGGCGGTTACTCATGGTATGCGGGTTGATCGACACCAGGCTGATGACATTTAAGCTGGGGTCCACAATTGGGCCACCAGCCGAAAGCGCATAAGCCGTTGAGCCGGTTGGGGTGGCGATAATCATGCCGTCAGAGCGCTGGCTTTTTAAAAATCGGCCATTAATAAAGGTTTCAAATTCGATCATTTTTGGCGTGTCGGGTTTGTGAATCACCACATCGTTAAACGCCAAGTGTTTAAACACCATTTGATCGTGTTCGTAAATTTCAACGTGCAACAAGTTGCGTTCTTCACAATCGTAAGTGCCGTTTAATACATCTTCCATGGTGGCGAGCATGGTTTCGGGCGAGACATCCGCCAAAAAGCCCAGTCGACCCAAGTTGACGCCTAAAATTGGGATTTGTTGATCCACCACATAACGCGCTACATCTAAAAAGGTGCCATCACCGCCCACAACAATGGCGATATCGATTTCACCTTTCATGTTTTCGCGGTTCACTAAGGTTACGCCGTAGCGTTCGATAGGGAAGTCTTTGCACGAGGTTTCGTCTAGGTAAACCGTTAGGTGTTTATCTAAAAAGAAAGTAATCAATTTGTCGATGCTTTTCCACGATTGGAAGCCGCTGTATTTACCGAAAATACCAATTCGTTTAAACATTTGCTTGCCTTTTTAATCCAGTGTTTTCGATTATACCTGAATTTTTTTGCCGCTGATTAACCGCACCGATGGAATTATTTGCACGAAATATAACGAGCAAGGGTTGAAAATAAAAACCGGGTCACTATGTTTATCGAAACCTTATTTAATTTAGACGTATGTTGGAGACAGTATGAGCGAGCAGAAACAAGCGCAAGATCCGCTTAAAGATCAAGAGAATTTGGATGACTCATCTGAAAGCGAAGAACTTGAACAGGCCGAGCAAACGGTCGAAAAAGATATAGAACAATTGTTGGCCGAGGCACGTAAGCAATCTGATGAACATTGGGATTCGTTGTTGCGTATGCAGGCGGATATGGAGAATTTACGTCGTCGCACTCGCATTGATGTCGAAAACGCACATAAATACGGGGTTGAAAAGTTGATCAATGCCTTAGTGCCCGTTGCGGACAGTCTGGAACTTGGCTTGGAAGCCGCAAATAAATCAGAAGCCTCGCTAGAGTCGATTCGTGAAGGTGTAAATATGACCTTTAAACAGCTTTTAGATGTGTTGGCCGACTTTAATGTTGAACGCATTGATCCGGTTGGTGAAAAATTTAACCCGCAGCAACATGAAGCTATGACCATGGTGCCGTCACCCAATCACGAGCCGAACACCGTAATGGAAGTATTCCAAAAAGGTTATGCATTAAATGAGCGTTTGATTCGTCCGGCTCGTGTGATTGTGAGTAAAGAGGCTTAAGCCTTAAAACACGCTTATTAAGCATGAATTAAATAAAAATTTTATAACAAGTCCTTGAATTGTAGCTGTCAGGACTTATATAGCAGACAAGATTAATAAAATTGGAGATGCAAACATGGCGAAAATTATTGGTATCGATTTAGGCACAACCAACTCTTGTGTGGCCGTAATGGAAGGCAAAGAAGTTAAAGTTATTCCTAACGCAGAAGGCGCGCGTACTACGCCGTCAATCGTAGCTTATGCTGCAGATGGTGAAGTATTGGTTGGTGATTCGGCTAAACGTCAAGCGGTAACCAATCCGACAAACACGCTATTCGCAATTAAGCGTTTGATCGGGCGTCGTTTCGAAGACAAAGAAGTTAAAAAAGACATCGGTATGGTGCCTTACAAAATCATCGCAGCGGATAACGGTGATGCTTGGGTTGATGTAGATGGCAAAAAAATGTCACCACAAGAAGTTTCGGCACGTACGTTGCAAAAAATGAAAAAAACCGCCGAAGATTATTTAGGTCACGAAGTTACCGAAGCGGTTATCACTGTACCGGCTTACTTTAACGATGCGCAGCGTCAGGCGACCAAAGATGCCGGTAAAATTGCGGGCTTGGAAGTTAAACGTATCATTAACGAGCCAACTGCGGCTGCGTTGGCTTATGGTATGGATAAAGCGAAAGGCGACAGCAAAATTGCGGTTTACGATTTAGGTGGTGGTACGTTCGATATTTCAATTATCGAAGTAGCGGACCTAGATGGCGAAAAGCAGGTTGAAGTATTGTCAACCAACGGCGACACCTTTTTAGGTGGTGAAGACTTCGATAAGAAGATTATGGATTACTTGGTTGAAGAGTTTAAGAAAGACCAAGGTGTGGATCTAATGAACGATCCGTTGGCGTTGCAGCGTCTACGTGAAGCGGCTGAAAAGGCGAAAATTGAATTGTCATCGCGTGAGCAGACTGATATTAACTTGCCTTACATTACCGCTGATGCATCGGGTCCTAAGCACTTAAACATTAAAATGACGCGTGCTAAGTTCGAATCATTAGTAGAAGACTTAGTTGCTCGTTCAATCGAGCCTTGTAAAATCGCCCTGAAAGATGCAGGTTTAACCGCCTCAGAAGTGGACGACGTTATCTTGGTAGGTGGGTCAACCCGTGTACCAATGGTACAAGCACGTGTGAAAGAGTTCTTTGGTAAAGAGCCACGCCGTGATGTAAACCCGGATGAAGCGGTTGCGATGGGTGCTGCGATTCAGGGTGGTGTATTGTCTGGTGATGTAAAAGACATATTGTTGTTAGACGTCACGCCTTTGTCATTAGGTATCGAAACCATGGGTGGCGTGATGACCAAGTTGATTGAGAAAAATACCACTATCCCGACTCGTAAGTCGCAGGTGTTCTCAACAGCGGAAGATAATCAAACCGCGGTAACGATTCATGTATTGCAAGGTGAGCGTGAAATCTCATCAGGTAACAAGTCGTTAGGTCAATTTAACCTAGAAGACATTCCACCAGCACAGCGTGGTATGCCACAGGTTGAAGTGACGTTTGATATTGATGCGAATGGTATTTTGAACGTGTCGGCTAAAGATAAAGCGACCAACAAAGAACAAACCATCACCATCAAGGCTTCGTCAGGTTTGTCTGAGGAAGAAGTTGAACGCATGGTGAAAGATGCCGAAGCGCACGCAGAAGAAGATCGCATAATGAAAGAATTGGTTGAAGCACGTAACCAAGCGGATGCGATGGTTCACGCGACACGTAAAGCCATGACCGATGCGGGTGACGATCTGGACGCGTCTGAAAAAGAAGCGATCGAAGCCGCGATTGCTAAGGTTGAAGAAGCCATTAAGTCAGATGACAAAGCCGGCATTGATGAAGCGGTACAAGCTTTAGCCGCGGCGAGCCAGTCCATGACTGAAAAAATGATGGCTAAGCAACAGCAAGGCGCTGGTGATCAGCCACAGTCTCAGAATGAGAAAGCGGATGACATCGTTGACGCCGAGTTTGAAGAGGTGGACGACAACAAGAAGTAAGGTTTTGATTTTTTAAAGCCTATAATGGGCTCCTCAATTTGGGTTTGATTGAGGCGCCCTGATGCAACGGCTCTTTTTTGAGCCGTTGTTTTTTCTATCACGCAAGTGGTTTAGCTGAAATGCATTAGAACGACATTGTTTGGTCGTATTAGTGATTTGAGCTAATTCACTTTTTAAAATATGTTACGGATCTATGAGCAAAAAAGACTTTTACGAAATATTGTCAGTTTCACGCACCGCATCTGAAGCGGAAATCAAAAAAGCCTATCGTAGAATTGCGATGAAATTCCACCCGGATCGCAACCCGGACGATCCTGATGCGGATAACAAATTCAAAGAAGCCACCGAGGCTTATGAGGTCTTAACCGATGACCAAAAACGCGCGGCTTATGATCAGTTTGGTCATGCTGGCGTGGACGGCTCACAAGGTGGCGGAGGCTTTGGTGGCGGCTTTGGTGATGCATTTGGCGACATCTTCGGCGACATCTTCGGCGGTGGCCGACGCGGCCCACGACCAGGTGACGATTTGCAATATGAATTGGATATTACCTTAGAAGAAGCCGTGGCTGGCACCGAAGTTGATATTCGGATTCCGCGTCAACAAGAATGTGATGGCTGTGATGGAACTGGAGCTGAACCGGGCACGAGTGCGCAAACCTGCCCGACCTGTCATGGCGAAGGTCAGGTGCGGATTCAACAGGGCTTCTTTGCGGTGGCGCGTGAATGTCCGACTTGTCATGGTCGAGGTAAGATTATCAAGTCGCCTTGCAAGAAGTGTCATGGTGAAGGTCATGTCACCACCCACAAAACCTTGTCGGTTAAAATTCCATCGGGTGTGGATTCGGGTGATCGTATTCGCCTGCAAGGTGAGGGTGGCATGGGTGAAGCAGGCGCGCCGCGTGGTAATTTATATGTGCGCATTCGAGTAAAACGTCATGCGATTTTCCAGCGTGATGGCGATACTTTGTTTTGTGAGCTGCCTTTATCTTTCGCCAGCGCGGCCTTGGGTGGTGAAATTGAAGTGCCGACCTTAAATGGCAAAGCACGCTTGAAAATTCCGGCTGGTACCCAGTCAGGACAGCGTTTTAAATTGGCCGGTAAAGGCGTGAAATCGGTACGTTCATCGCGTGTAGGTGATTTAATTTGCGAAGTTAATATTGAAACCCCAGTTAAATTGACCGATGATCAGAAAGACTTGTTAAAAGCCTTCGATGAAAGTTTAAAAGGTAAACCGGGCAAACACAGTCCAAAAGCCCATTCGTTTTTTGATTCCGTAAAGTCATTTTTTACCTCCGATGAGGATAAGAAATCGACTGATAAAGAGCCTTGGAACTCTTAATTTCAAAGGATAAGCTATGTTGGATACACAAGAAATGATTCGAATTGGCGTGATGGGCGCTTCCGGGCGCATGGGTAAACACCTGATTGAAGCCACAAATGCCACACCAGGCCTGGTGCTGGGTGCGGCGATTGAACGCCCGGGTTCAAGTTTGGCCGGTGCCGATGCTGGTGATTTAGCGGGTGTGGGTAGTTTGGGCGTAAAAGTTACAGACAACTTGGCCGATGTACTGGATGACTTTGATATTTTGATTGACTTTACCCGCCCGCAAGTGAGCCTTGAAGCCTTGGGTTTGTGTGTGCAAGCCAATAAACGCCTAGTAATCGGAACCACTGGTTTTGATGAGGCTGGTTTGGCCGCGATTGATGAGGCTGCGACTAAAATTCCAGTCGTGTTTGCGCCGAACATGAGTGTTGGGGTGACCTTGAGTTTGACCTTGCTTAAGATGGCGGCTGAAGTTTTAAGCGAAGGTTTTGATGTTGAAATTATAGAAGCCCACCACCGCCATAAGGTCGATGCGCCTTCTGGCACCGCATTACGCATGGGTGAGGTGGTGGCCAAGGCTTTAGGTCGTGATTTAAAGACCTGTGCCGTATATGGCCGCGAAGGTGATACCGGCGAACGTGATCCGCAAACAATTGGCTTTGAAACCATTCGGGCTGGTGATATTGTGGGCGAACATACGGTGATGTTTGCCGGGATTGGTGAGCGCATTGAAATCACCCATAAGGCGTCAAGCCGAATGACGTTTGCGAGTGGTGCCGTGCGCGCTTGCCAGTGGTTAGCAAACCAGTCAAATGGCTTGTATGATATGCAAGATGTTCTAAATTTACGTTAATTTAGAGCGGTTTAAGTTGGACGTCAACCACCAGGCCTGGTGGTTGTGAAAGACTGCGAATTAATCAGGGGGTTAATCGAGGTGCCCTCTAGACAATAAGCTTGAAATGCTTTAAAATCCGCCTAATTTAGAATTTTGATTTTATGACGCAAAATTAAGGGTGACATGAGGTCATTTAGCAGAAAAAATAGAGACGGAGCAAGTTCTTGTTAAGAGGGAGCTGGCTCCGTTTTTTGTATGTGCATTTTAGAAGTATTTAAGTATTTAGGCGGAATATAAATGAATTACACGGCTTTGTTAGCGCTTGAGGATGGGACGCTGTTTTGGGGAGTTTCAATTGGTGCTGAAGGCGAATGTGTCGGTGAGGTCGTGTTTAACACGTCTCTTACGGGTTACCAAGAAATTTTGACAGATCCTTCCTATTTCAAACAAATAGTCACCTTAACCTATCCGCATATTGGGAACGTTGGGGTTAACTCCGAAGACGCCGAGTCATCAGGCATTATGGCGCAAGGGTTAGTGGTCAAAGATTGCCCGCGTTTAATGAGTAACTTCCGCGCTCAACAAAGTTTACCTGATTACTTAAAAGATCAAAATGTAGTGGCGATTGCCGATATTGATACGCGCAAACTAACGCGTATTTTGCGCGAAAAAGGTGCACAAAATGGCGTGATTGTCGCGGGCACCAATATTGATGCCGAAAAAGCGGTGGCGACGGCGAAAGGTTTTGCCGGCTTAAGCGGTATGGACTTAGCCAAAGAGGTAACCACCGATAAAGCTTACAGCTGGACTGAAGGTGGCTGGCAGCTTGGTAAAGGGCATATTGATTATGCCGGTAATCAGCCTTATCACGTGGTGGCGTTTGATTACGGGGTTAAAACCAATATCTTACGCATGTTGGCCGAGCGCGGTTGTCGTTTGACCGTGGTGCCGGCTAAAACCACGGCGGCGCAAGTGTTAGCTTTGAACCCGGATGGTGTGTTTTTATCAAACGGCCCGGGCGATCCTGCACCTTGCGATTACGCAATTAAAGCCATTCAAGGTATTTTGGAAACCGACGTGCCAGTATTCGGTATTTGCTTAGGTCATCAATTATTGGCCTTAGCCAGTGGCGCTAAAACCGTGAAGATGAAGTTTGGTCATCATGGCGCCAACCATCCGGTGCAAGACAATGCAACCGGGCGCGTGTTAATTACTTCACAGAATCACGGTTTTGCCGTTGATGAATCCAGTATGCCGGCCAATTTAAAGTCAACGCATAAGTCTTTGTTTGATGGTTCGTTACAGGGCATTTCGCGCACCGATAAATCGGCGTTTAGTTTCCAGGGTCACCCAGAAGCGAGTCCGGGCCCGCATGATGTGGCGCCTTTATTCGACCAGTTTGTCGATAACATCAAACAATTTAAACAAGCAAGCGCCAGCTAAGACCGCACAGAATTAAGGGAAGACTATGCCAAAGAGAACAGACATTAACAGCATCCTGATCATCGGTGCTGGCCCCATTATTATCGGACAAGCTTGTGAGTTTGATTACTCAGGCGCACAAGCCTGTAAAGCGTTAAAAGAAGAAGGTTACCGAGTTATTTTGGTGAACTCGAATCCAGCCACCATTATGACCGACCCAGAGTTGGCGGATGCGACTTACATCGAGCCGATTACCTGGCAGGTGGTTGAGCGTATTATCGCAAAAGAACGTCCGGATGCTATTTTGCCGACTATGGGCGGCCAGACCGCCTTGAACTGTGCGTTGGATTTGGCGCATAACGGGATTTTAGAAAAATACAATGTTGAGTTGATCGGCGCAAAACAAGACGCCATCGACAAAGCCGAAAACCGTGACCGTTTCCGTCAAGCTATGACCAAGATTGGTTTAGATATGCCAGAATCGGCGGTAGCGCACAATATGACAGAAGCATGGGAAATTCAAGCTAAACTTGGTTTTCCAACCGTTATTCGTCCTTCTTTCACCTTAGGTGGCTCGGGCGGCGGTATTGCGTATAACCGTGAAGAATTCGAACAGATTTGTAAGTTTGGTTTGGAATTATCGCCCACCAAAGAATTGTTGATCGAAGAATCCATCCTAGGTTGGAAAGAATACGAAATGGAAGTGGTGCGCGACACCAAAGACAACTGCATTATCGTATGTTCCATCGAAAACTTTGATCCAATGGGTGTGCATACCGGTGACTCGATTACAGTTGCACCGGCTCAAACCTTAACCGACAAAGAATATCAAATTATGCGTAATGCCTCGTTGGCGGTGTTGCGCGAGATTGGTGTTGAAACCGGTGGTTCGAACGTGCAGTTTGCGGTGAACCCAGAAAACGGTCGTATGATTGTTATCGAAATGAACCCGCGTGTCTCGCGTTCGTCGGCTTTAGCTTCTAAAGCGACCGGTTTCCCGATCGCTAAGGTGGCCGCTAAGTTAGCGGTGGGTTATACCTTAGATGAATTGCAAAACGATATTACCAACGGGGCCACACCGGCGTCGTTTGAACCGTCTATTGACTATGTTGTGACCAAAGTTCCACGTTTTACGTTTGAGAAGTTCCCACAAGCTCAGCCACGTTTATCGACCCAGATGAAGTCGGTGGGCGAAGTGATGGCGATGGGTCGTAACTTCCAGGAGTCGATACAAAAAGCCTTGCGTGGTTTAGAAACCGGCAAAGATGGCTTTGATGAAATGATCGACTTATCAAGTGTCGATGAAAAAGATGTGCGTGATATTTTACGCCGCGAACTACGTGATCCAGGGCCGGATCGTATTTGGTATGTGGCGGATGCGTTCCGCTCCGGCTGGTCAATAGAGCAGGTGTTTGACGTTAGTAAAATTGACCCTTGGTTCTTGTCACAAATTGAAGAACTGGTTGAGCTGGAAGCCGACATTGTGGCAAAAGGCTTGGATACCTTAGAAGAAGGTTTCTTGCGTCAGTTAAAACGTAAAGGTTTTTCGGACAACCGTATTGCGAAGCTGTTAAAAACCGACAGCGCGTTAGTGCGTAAATACCGTCATACACTAGGTGTGCGCCCGGTTTATAAACGGGTTGACACCTGCGCGGCTGAATTTGCAACCTCGACCGCGTATATGTATTCCACTTATGAAGATGAGTGTGAGTCGAACCCAACAGATCGCGACAAGATTATGGTGTTGGGCGGCGGGCCGAATCGTATCGGTCAAGGTATCGAATTTGATTATTGCTGTGTACATGCCGCGATGGCGTTAAGTGAAGACGGTTATGAAACCATTATGGTTAACTGTAACCCAGAAACCGTATCCACCGACTACGACACCTCGGATCGACTGTATTTTGAATCCTTAACACTTGAAGACGTGCTGGAAATTGTTGAAGTAGAAAAACCTAAAGGTGTGATTGTGCAATACGGTGGCCAAACCCCCTTAAAATTAGCGCGCGATTTGGAAGCCGCCGGTGTGCCGATTATTGGTACCAGCCCAGATTCGATTGATCTGGCGGAAGACCGCGAGCGTTTCCAGCAGCTATTGAACAAATTGGGTTTACGTCAGCCACCAAACCGCACGGCACGTCGTGAAGACGAAGCGATTATTTTGGCGAAAGAAATTGGTTATCCTCTTGTGGTACGTCCGTCATATGTATTAGGCGGGCGCGCGATGGAGATTGTCTATTCTGAGGAAGACTTGGTGCGTTACATGAAGCATGCGGTGCAGGTATCGAATGATTCGCCTGTATTGCTAGATCGTTTCTTAGATGACGCGGTAGAGTTGGATGTGGATGCAATTTGTGATGGTGAGCAAGTCGTGATCGGCGGTTTGATGGAACACATTGAACAAGCTGGTATTCACTCGGGTGACTCGGCTTGTTCTTTGCCGCCATACAGTATTTCGGCCAAGATTCAGGACGAGATTCGCGAACAAGTATCCCAAATGGCGAAAGCCCTAAATGTGATTGGTTTGATGAACACCCAATTTGCCGTAAAAGGCGAAGACATTTATGTGTTAGAAGTGAATCCACGTGCATCTCGAACGGTGCCGTTTGTATCCAAAGCGATTGGTCGCCCATTGGCTAAAATTGCAGCACGTTGCATGGTTGGTCAGAGCTTGAAGCAACAGGGCTACGAAGTTGAAATTATGCCGAAACATTGTTCGGTAAAAGAAGCCGTATTCCCTTTCATTAAGTTCCTAGGGGTTGACCCAATTCTAGGCCCAGAAATGAAATCAACCGGTGAGGTAATGGGAGTGGGTGAAAACTTTGCACAAGCTTATGCAAATGCACAGTTAGCCGCCAGCACCATATTGCCGCGGGAGGGTAAAGCCTTTCTCAGTGTACGCAAGGCCGATCGTGTTAAGGTGATTGACCTAGCACAGAAGTTGTTAGCGAAAGGTTTCACGATTGTGGCTACACGTGGCACGGCCTTGTCTTTAACCGAGGCGGGGATTGAGTGTGAGTTGGTAAACAAAGTGACCGAAGGGCGTCCAAACATTGTCGATGTAATCAAAAATGAAGAGATTGCCTTGATTGTGAACACGTCGGACGGCTCAGTCAGCATTAAAGACTCTTCCGGTATTCGCCGCGAAGCCTTGATGCATAAAATTTGTTATACCACCACTATGGCCGGTGCGTTTGCAACCGTAGCGGCGATGGATTATTTAGATAATCAACCGGTGCATCGTTTACAAGATTTACATAACGCCTAAACATTGATATTGTTTAAGTAACTTAGATTAAAGGGCCGTTTTTGGTTGCCCTGCAGGTTGCATAAAAGAAGCTGGTACGTTGACGTGCTGGCTTCTTTTCTTTTATGGAGTAAGACACTATGCAAAAACATCCTATGACAAAAGATGGAGCCGATAAATTACAAGTTGAGCTTCAACGTTTAAAAAAAGAAGAACGCCCCAAAATCACCCAAGCGATTTCGGATGCACGTGAACACGGCGATTTAAAAGAAAACGCCGAATACCATGCCGCGCGTGAGCAGCAAGGTTTTATTGAGGCTCGCATTAAGCACTTGGAAAGCGTATTAAGTCACGCGCAGATTATTGATGTGGCAAGCTTAAATGCAAATGGCAAAATCGTGTTTGGGGCAACGGTGAAGTTGTTAAATATCGATACCGATGGGGAAGTGATTTATCGCATTGTGGGGAATGACGAATCGGATTTAAAGCAAAATAAAATCTCGATTAACTCACCGATTGCGCGTGCTTTAATTGGCAAAGAAGAAGGTGAAGAAGTCGTAGTACAAGCCCCAAGCGGTGAAATTGACTATGAGATTCTGGAAGTCAGTTACGTTTAATAAGTTAGTAAATGTATAACCACCAGGCCTGGTTAAACGATAGCCAATAAAAAACCCGCTTAAGCGGGTTTTTTATTAATTGGCTTTAAGATTAAATCTCGAAACATACCGTTGTATTTGCAGCTGCATATACTATTGCAGCAGCAGAGGCGTAGCTAGCATCAACGACTAATCGAGCTGTACCAGTACCAAAATCGTCGGGGAAAGTAGTATTTGTTCCATCGATTGCTCTTACTAACATCTGTGCATCTTCCTCGCTAGAAATTGCCGTGTAGCAAACAGCCCAGTTAAACGTTTGTGGTGTGGTTGAAGCATTCATCGCTAATGTGTCCGCAGTCAATGTACCATTAGGGCCATTTTTGATTAAAACAATATTGCCACCAAGTGGGTGCTGCGATTTTGAAGTGATGAAGCCGCGGCCAACAAGTTCGTTTAGCATAAGTTCACTATTCGCTGCAGCAGTAGCATCAGTTGTGGCTGCGAATACGCTTGTACCTAAGGTTGCGCCAAGGTATTTACCATCTACACCGTTTTGGAATAAGTCACCATAACGATCTTGATAACCAATCAGCGCCACACCGTAAGCATTTACATCACCGGCGGCGGCTTTTACTTTAGCGCTTTTAATTAGTTCCTGACCTTTCAAAACCCCACCAAGTAGTAGGCCGATAATGACCAGTACAATCGCGATTTCGATCAGAGTGAAGCCTTTTTGTTTGTTTTTGGGTTGCATGAGTGTTCCTTGTAAAATTATGAGCTGATCGTTTTGATCAAATTATTCGATATGATTCTATCAAACAAATTGAGGTGGCGGTTTATCTTTTAAGCTATTTTCAAAAAATGCGGGTTGATTTTAGTCAGATAACCACCAGGCCTGGTGGTTATCTATTATTTATCGAGTTATTATGTTTTAAATAACAATATGTTAGTTGATTATAACGCTTCGGATGCAAATTCCGCAAGGCGGGAACGCTCACCTTGTTTTAGGGTGATGTGTGCGCTGTGTTCCCAATTCTTGAAACGATCTACCACATAAGTTAAGCCAGTAGTGGTTTCGGTTAGGTAGGGTGTGTCGATTTGACCGATGTTACCTAAACAAATAATTTTGGTGCCCGCGCCTGCACGAGTGACGAGGGTTTTCATTTGTTTAGGGGTCAGGTTTTGGGCTTCGTCGATAATGATGTACTTTTTCATAAACGTGCGTCCACGCATAAAGTTAAGCGATTTTATTTTGATGCGTTTGTTCAGCAATTCTTGGGTCGACTGTTTTTCCCAGTCGGCGCCGTGGTCGTCCGACATGGTGAGCACTTCTAAGTTATCCATTAAGGCACCCATCCAAGGCGTCATTTTTTCTTCTTCGGTACCGGGTAAAAAGCCGATGTCTTCGCCGACCGGTATGGTGGCACGTGTCATAATAATTTCGTTATAAATGCCTTGGTCAAGTGTTTGCTCAAGCCCACAAGCCAGCGCCAACAGGGTTTTGCCGGTACCGGCAATACCTAACAAGGAAACAAAATCAATGTCGGGGTCCATTAGAAAATTCATCACCATGTTTTGTTCGCTGTTGCGGGCATTAATGCCCCAAACATTGTGTTTGCCTACAGTGTAGTCGCGCATGGTTTCTAGGGTTATTTTGTGTGCTTCAATTTTACGCACAATCGCGCTGAAGCCTGAGTCATTCGCGCTAATCAAACACTGGTTTGGGTAGTAACTGTGTTGTTGATCACTTTCGATATTGAGTTCATAAAAACTGCGTGCTTCTTCTTGCCAAGCTTTCATGTCTTTACCGTGAGTTTCAAAAAAGTCATCCGGCAAGACTTCGTAGCCGGTGTAAAGTAGGTCGGCATCTTCTAATACGCGATCGTTATAATAGTCTTCCGAATGCAGACCAACCGCTGAAGCCTTGATACGCATATTAATGTCTTTGGTAACCAGCGTGACATTACGCTCTGGAAACTTGGCTTTAAGCGCCAAACCGGTTTGCAGGATTTGGTTATCGGCTTTGTGGCTGGGGATGTTGGTGGGCAATTCGGCCTTAAGAATTTCGGTTTCAAAAAACAGTTTGCCAAGGTGGAGCGAAGCGTTTTCGTCTTTTTTATGAGGGTGAATGTTTTCTAGAGCTAGGCCTTTACGAATGGTTTCAAAATCGGCGCTGTCGATTATTTTGTCCATTAAGCGGTTGGTTTCACGCACGTTACGCGCGACTTCCGATACACCTTTTTTACCGGCATCCAATTCCTCAAGCACGGTCATCGGGATAAATAAGTCGTGCTCATCAAAGTTAAATAAGGCCATCGGATCGTGCATGAGCACGTTGGTGTCTAAAATGAAGAGGCGTTTAGTAGTGTCTGACATAACCGTTCCTTGTCGTGATTGCGATTAGTGGTTTTTAAGGGTGTCTAAAACGTCTTGTGCATGGTCGCTAACTTTAACTTTGCGCCATTGTTTAATTAGGTTGAGATTGGGGTCGAGTAAAAAGGTGCTGCGCTCAATCCCCATATACTCTTTGCCAAAGTTCTTCTTTAACTTGATGACATCAAACATCTGGCACAAAATTTCATCCGGGTCGCTGATAAGTTCAAATGGGAACTGGTATTTGGCTTTGAAGTTTTGATGTTTCTGTAAGCTGTCTTTGGATACACCATAAATTTCGGCATTTAAGGTTTTAAATTGATCATATAGATCACGAAAATCTTGACCTTCCTGAGTGCAACCCGGCGTATCATCTTTTGGATAAAAGTAAATCACGCTGAAGTGACCTTTAAGGTCATTGAGCTGAAGGGTTTGATCTGGCGTAATGCTGAGTTGAAAATCGTTTAATTGAAACATTGAATTTGATGACATGATGGGCTCTAGCTCCTTGGGTTTTGTTCTAGTATCACCATAAATGCGATAGGGTGCAACCGCTTTTAGGGTTGGATTGCAATAATCAATTGCCAGTGTAATAACAAGTTGAACAACCAAGCTTGAAACGGTAAGATTACGCCTTTACGGTCTGCTGGTTGTTTTGACACAAGTGATGTGCGGATTGATTGGCAGACTGGCAAATTATTATTCTGGAGAATCGGCCGTGTTTAGAGGCAGTATGGTGGCATTGGTAACCCCAATGAACGAGGACGAAAGCGTTGATTTTGCCGCATTAGAGCGTTTGATTGAGTGGCATATTCAATCGGGCACTCAGGCAATTGTAGCGGTGGGTACGACCGGTGAGTCGGCTACGCTTGACATGAAAGAGCACTGCGAAGTGATTCGTTTTGTGGTTGAGCGTGTCAAAAAACGTATTCCGGTGATAGCTGGCACTGGTGCCAACTCGACCACCGAAGCAATTGAGCTCACACAGTGCGCGAAGCAAGCCGGGGCGGACGCCTGCTTGCTGGTGACGCCTTACTATAACAAGCCGACCCAGGAAGGTCTGTATCTTCATCATAAAAAAATTGCCGAAGCGGTTGATATTCCACAAATTCTTTATAATGTGCCGGGGCGCACGGCATGTGATATGCAGCCCGAAACCATTGCTCGTTTGGCCAAGGTTGCGAATATTGTCGGCGTAAAAGAAGCCACTGGCGATGTGTCACGCGTGAGCAAAATTCTTGAGTTGGTTGACGCCAATTTTGATTTGTATACCGGTGATGATGCCACCGCGGTCGAGTTTATTCTGCTAGGCGGTCATGGTGGTATTTCGGTGACGGCGAATGTGGCACCAGATTTAGTTGCGCAGGCTTACGATGCGGCGTTAGCCGGTGATGCGGATAAGGCTCGCCAGTTAGACGCGCCTTTAATGGAATTGCATCAAAAATTGTTTGTTGAAGCCAATCCGATTCCGGTGAAGTGGGCGATGGTTGAGATGGGGTTGATTAAACCTGCGATTCGTTTGCCTTTAACGCCGTTATCCGATCAATATCACGACATAGTGCGTGGTGCGTTGGTTCATGCAGGAGTGTTGTCATAGTGGCGTTATTGAAGTTAGTCGGGCTGAGTGCCCTGGTTGTAACCTTGGCTGGTTGTTCGAGCTTGTCGAATATCTACAATGGTGAAGATGATCACCGTGTGAATGAGGCCGAACTGGCTAAAAAACTCGAAATGCCGCCTAACTTTATTGAGCCTAGAGGTGTGAACCCGTTATTGACTCAAACGGTTGCCAGCGTAGACTTATCAGAAGTTGAGACGATTCCAACCTATCAAGTTGAGCAAGTTAAGCTTCAATCAAATTTAGTTGAGCGTTGGTTGGAATTTGACGAAGTTGATGTAAAACAAGTCTGGTTAGGTTTGCGCCAGTTTGTTAAGCAGCAAGGCTTTAAAATCGCTGAAGAACGTTTGGATTTGGGTTTAATTAAAACCGAATATCTTGCTCGAACTGAACAAGCACCGGTTGAGCAAGAGTTGGGCGCGTTATCGCGGATGCTAAACAGTTGGCGGCCTGAATTAGCTTCCGGTATTTATGATCGATTCAGTATTCAAGTAATTGATGAACCAGCCAGCAATAAAGTCAAAGTCACTATTCGCCACCACATGATGCAAGCTGATTCGAGCGGCAATGCGACCGATTGGGCGTTGCGTCCTTACGATACGATGATGGAATCACTCGCGCTTTATCGTGCGATGGTGTTCTTTGGCGCAACGCAGCTTCAAGCCTTAGCCGAAATCGAAACCACCGCCTATTACCAAGAAATTTTAGAAGGCGAGGAGTTAGCTGGCTTGGTGTTGGCCGCCTCACGTTCTCAGGCTTGGGATTATTTGCAAGCCATGGTTTATCGCGCGCAATGGCAGGTTACAACCACCAGGCCTGCTTTGTACGAGATTTGGGTGAATACACCAGAAAGTACGCCATCATCGAAAGGTTTCTTTGGCCGACTGTTTTCTGGGCGTGATCTGCCGCAAGTTGTGCGTTTAAAGTTAACGCCTTACGAATCCGACACTGAACAAACCTTGCTAAGCTTGAATGTGGAGGAGGGCGTTGCACCTCTCAACCCTGAGCAACGCCGCCATATCTTAACGGCGTTAGGCTTGCTCGCAAAATAACGTAATAATTAAATCTAACCCTCTTAATGAGGGCTTTTTCTATTTGTTTTAAGAGAAATTTCATTCCGTATCTTTTTATTAGGAACCAGAGTTATGCAAATCATTTGGGGGCTTCCCGCTCATTCTGACTATCGTTTAAGCCAATTAAACGCCAAGCTAGCATCGCTAGGCAAAATTGCTGGTGTGGCCTCGCAAAACGTTTATTTTTACGAGACTGAAGCCGACTTAACGCCCGATCAATTGTCACAATTACGCCAGTTGCTAAATGCAGACGATGCGGATTTAACGCCGAGTCAGTCCGTCAGTTGCTTAATCACACCGCGCCCCGGCACGATTTCACCTTGGTCATCTAAAGCCACCGACATCACACACACCTGTGGTCTACCTCAAATTAAACGCATCGAAAAAGGCGTGGCTTATTTCTTAAAAGGCATTAATCCTGACCAATTGGATAGTTTTATACCGGCTTTATATGATCGTATGACCTCCGTGGCATGGATAGATTTGGCGAAAATTGATGCTTTATTTGAACAGCATAGCCCGCGTGATTTAGCTACAGTGGACGTATTAAAAGGTGGCCGCGACGCGTTGGTAAAAGCCAATAAAGACTTAGGCTTGGCGTTAAGTGAAGATGAAATTGATTATTTGGTTGAGAGCTTCGGACAACTAAAACGTAACCCGACTGATGCGGAATTGATGATGTTTGCGCAGGCCAACTCAGAACATTGTCGCCATAAAATTTTTAACGCGGATTGGATCGTTGATGGCGAACCAAAAGCCAAGTCGTTATTTGGCATGATCCGTAATAGCTTTCAATCTAATCCAGCCGGAGTACTGTCGGCTTATAGTGATAATGCCGCCGTTATGCAAGGCCCGGATGCGTCACGTTTTTTCCCGCAACCTGGCACGGCTGAATATGCTTATAGCGCTGAACCAGTACATGTACAGATTAAAGTCGAAACGCACAACCACCCCACCGCGATTTCGCCTTTTGCGGGTGCGGCGACTGGTGCGGGTGGTGAAATTCGTGATGAAGGCGCAACCGGTCAAGGCTCAAAACCTAAGTCAGGCTTAACCGGCTTTACGGTTTCTAACTTAAATATTCCGGGCTTTAAACAACCTTGGGAACGTGAATATGGTCGTCCGGCACGCATCGTTTCACCTTTGGATATTATGATCGAAGGCCCATTAGGCGCGGCAGGCTATAACAACGAGTTTGGTCGTCCGGCGATTAACGGCTATTTCCGTACCTACGAAAACCCAATGCTCACCAGCGACGGCGAAGAAATTCGCGGTTACCATAAGCCCATTATGTTAGCGGGTGGTTTAGGCAATATTCGTGAGATGCACGTACAAAAACAAAACATCCCAGTTGGCGCTAAGCTCGTGGTATTAGGTGGCCCAGCGATGTTAATCGGCTTAGGCGGCAGTGCGGCCTCGAGTGTGGATTCAGGTTCAGGTTCAGAAGCGTTAGACTTTGCTTCAGTTCAGCGTGACAACCCGGAAATGGAGCGCCGCGTTCAAGAAGTGATTGACCGTTGTACTTATTTAGGTGATGACACACCGATTGCGTCAATCCACGATGTGGGCGCGGGCGGTTTGTCGAATGCATTTCCAGAATTAGTAAACGATAGCGGTCGCGGCGGTCGTTTTGATTTACGCAAAGTACCGAATGATGAACCGGGTATGTCGCCGATGGAAATTTGGTGTAACGAATCGCAAGAACGTTATGTGATTGCGGTTTACCCAGACAAAATTGAAGAGTTTGAAGCCATTTGCCAGCGCGAACGTTGTTTGTACGCGATTGTGGGTGAAGCTACCGCTGAGCAAGAATTGGTGGTCAATGACACAGTGCTAGAAGGCACGCCAGTGAATTTGCCGTTGAATGTATTATTAGGTAAGCCGCCAAAAATGCAACGGGATGTCAAAACTTTAAATATTCCACAGCCAGGCTTTGAAACAGCCGTATTAGAGCTCGAAGAAGTCACCGAACGTTTATTAAAGCTACCAACCATTGCGAGTAAATCTTTCCTAATCACGATTGGCGACCGAACTATTACCGGTATGGTCACACGTGATCAAATGGTCGGGCCTTGGCAGGTTCCGGTCGCAGACGTGGGGGTAACCGCGTCTGATTATAAAGGTTACACTGGCGAAGCCATGGCGATGGGTGAGCGTCCTCCGGTCGCGTTAATTAACCCAAAAGCCTCGGCACGTTTGGCGATTGCCGAAGCCATCACCAATATTGCAGCGGCTAAAATTGGCAAAATTTCAGATATTAAAATGTCCGCAAACTGGATGGCCGCGGCCGGTCATCCAGGTGAAGATGCCGCCTTATTTGCCGCAGTCGAAACCGTGGGTATGGAGTTATGTCCGGCTTTAGGTATTTCGGTGCCGGTCGGTAAGGATTCGATGTCAATGAAAACCGTATGGCAAGATCAAGGCCAAGATAAGGCCGTGATTTCACCGATTTCGTTAAACATTACCGCGTTCTCGATTGTCGAAGATGTGCGTAAAACCCTAACTCCGCAGTTGCGCACCGAGTTGGGTGATACTCAGTTATGTGTGATTGATTTGGGTCGCAAACAAAACCGTATCGGCGGCAGCTGTTTGGCGCAGGTTTATAACCAAGTCGGTGATGTGGCGGCCGACTTGGATAATGCGCAAGACCTTGTGCATTTCTTTGAAGCGATTCAAGCATTAAACGAGGCCGGTTTAATCCAGGCTTACCATGACCGTGCCGACGGTGGTTTGTTAGTGACCTTGCTAGAAATGGCGTTTGCCGGCCATTGCGGCATTGATATTGATGTCAGCCAGCTGGGTGCGGAACCCATCGCGGCGCTTACAGCTGAGGAGCTGGGTGCGGTGATTCAAGTCAAAAACCAAGATATCGAGCAGGTTAACCAAATTTTGGCGAAACACCAATTAGCGGAGATGTCTAATTGGATTGGCGGCATCAATACGACTGATGAAATTGTGATCCAAGCTCAAGACAAAACCTTGTTAAAAGGCGCACGCGCCCACTACCAGGCCTGGTGGTCTGAAACTTCATATCGCATTCAAGCCATGCGCGATAACGAAGTTTGCGCCGAGCAAGAATTTGACGCAATTAAGGATTCTGCCCATACCGAGTTGGTTGCGAAGCCAAGTTTTGATATGAATGACAACGTTTGCGCGCCCTTCATTCAAACTGGGGTGAGACCAAAGGTTGCAATTTTGCGTGAGCAGGGTGTAAACGGCCAACAAGAAATGGCCGCCGCCTTTGATCGCGCAGGCTTTAGTTCCATTGATGTTCACATGAGCGATATTTTAGAAGGTCGTGTGTCGTTAGATGAGTTTAAAGGCTTGGTGGCTTGTGGTGGTTTCTCTTACGGTGACGTATTGGGTGCCGGTCGTGGTTGGGCCAACTCAATTTTGTTTAACCCACGTGCGCGTGACCAGTTTGAAGCTTACTTTAACCGCCAAGATACTTTTAGTTTGGGTGTGTGTAACGGTTGTCAGATGATGTCTAATTTAAAAGACATTATTCCGGGCGCGCAACATTGGCCAGCGTTTAAACGTAACCGCTCAGAACAATTTGAGGCACGTTTGTCGTTGGTCGAAGTGGCGGAATCGCCTTCGGTGTTGTTAGCCGGTATGGCGGGCAGTCGTATTCCGGTGGCGGTCGCGCATGGCGAAGGGCGCGTGGATTTTGGTAATTCATCGGCGGAGGCCGCGCAAGGCCTGATTGGCTTGCGTTATGTGAATGCGCAGGGTTTAGCGACCGAGCGTTATCCTTATAATCCGAATGGTTCGGAGCAGGGGATTACCGGCTTAACCTCCCAGGATGGTCGTGTTACCATAATGATGCCGCACCCAGAACGTGTATTTCGTGCGGTGCAGCATTCTTGGTGTCCGGATGAATGGGTAGAAGATGCGCCTTGGATGCGTTTGTTCCGTAATGCTAGGGTATGGGTTAGTTAAAAAAAACTAAGGAGGATGTGTGGTTAAAAACAAAAATAAAGTTAAAGCCATAAAAAAAACGAATAGTTCAGAGTGTTTTGTAGAGGATTTACTCAAAAAAGCGGATATTCAAATTAATGGTGAAAGGCCATGGGATATCCAAGTGCATTCACCCGAGGTTTATGATCGGGTTTTGGCGACAGCAAACCTAGGTTTAGGTGAAGCCTATATGGATGGTTTGTGGGATTGTGAAAATTTAGATCAATTTTTTGATAAAGTTTTGGCGGCTAAACTGGATCAAGAAATTTCATATTCTAAGCTCATGATGCATCATATTCGGTTTAAGGTTTTGAACTTGCAGACTAAAAAACGGGCTTGGCAAGTAGGTGAGCAGCACTACGATCTGGGAAATGACTTTTATAAGTTGATGCTCGATTCAAGAATGACTTACACCTGTGGTTATTGGAAAGATGCTGATAATTTAGAAGACGCACAGGTCGCAAAATTAGATTTGATTTGTCGTAAACTTCAGCTTAAACCTGGTATGCGAGTTTTAGATATTGGCTGTGGTTGGGGAAGTTTAATGGCCTATGCCGCAGAGAACTATGGCGTTCACTGCGTAGGTGTGACCATTTCAAAAGAGCAAGCAGACTATGCACAAAAAAAATATCCTCATTTAAATCTTGAATTCCGCTTACAGGATTACCGAGAGGTCGATGAGCCTTTTGATCGAATTGTTAGTGTTGGTATGTTTGAGCATGTAGGCCGAAAGAATTTTAGGCTATATATGAAGGTTGTTGAGCGCTGCCTCAAGGATCACGGGCTATTTTTGCTTCATACAATAGGTAAAAATGTGGTTCACACATCACCAGACCCTTGGGTTGATCGTTACATATTCCCTAATGGTGATTTACCCGCTGTCTCTCAAGTTACTGATGCGGCTTCCGGCTTGTTTGTAATGGAAGATTTTCATAATTTTGGTGCCGATTACGATAAGACGTTAATGGCTTGGCATGAGAATTTTGAAAAAGCTTGGCCAGAGTTTGAATCCCAGCTTGGAGAAAGATTCTATCGTATGTGGCGTTACTATTTGTTGTCTTGCGCTGGTGCTTTTAGGGCGCGGGATATTCAGCTTTGGCAATTTGTGTTTGCTAAAAATGGCATTAGAGGTGGTTATGATAGGGTTGTTTAAACTAGGTAAAGAAAATAAGTGAGCTTAATGGGGTGTTAGAAAATACTAATGGTGAAACCCTTGTTAGGGTTTGACAACAGGTTGCGATTTGGTTACCTTAGTGAGACTTTTTTGAACGCCTTTAGGGCTTAATTTTAATCAGAACGGAGAGACCTTATGTCTTTAAATCGTCGCGAATTTCTACACGTAATGGCTGTAGCGGCTGCCGCTGGTATGTTGCCAGCCGGTGCTCGTGCAATGGGTGGTAAACCAGGTGAATGGACCGGTGATGCCAACATGTATAACGTGCCAATGAAAGGTAAAGTGCGTTTATTACACACTACCGATACTCACGCACAGTTAAAACCAATTCACTTTCGTGAGCCAAACGTTAACCTAGGTGTAGGCCCAGCTTACGGCAAACGTCCACACATCGTTGGTAAAGCATTGCTAAAAAACGTCGGTGTAAAAGAAGGCACGCCTGAAGCTTACGCTTTCTCTTACCTAGATTTTGAAGACGCGGCGGCTAAATATGGCAAAGTCGGTGGTTTTGCGCATCTTAAAACCTTGCTAGACATGTTGCGTGATCAAGCCGGTGGTCGTGAAAACACGGTTTACATGGACGGTGGTGACTTGTGGCACGGTTCAGCGACGGCGCTTTGGACACGTGGTATGGACATGGTTGAAGCGTCAAACATGCTAGGTCTTGATATCTTGACTGGTCACTGGGAATTTACCTACACTCAGGAAGAAGTGTTGCGTAATACTAAAGCCTTTAACGGCGAGCATTTATCACAAAATGCACGTCTACGTGAAGATGCGTTGTTTGGTGATGAATACTATGAGTTGGCTGAAAAGTACGGCTATGGTTTGTACAACGAAAATGAATTGCGTCCGTTTAAGCCTTACACGGTTAAAGAAGTGAATGGTGAACGTATTGCGTTTGTCGGTCAAACTTTCCCACGCTTGTCAAATGCGAACCCAATTGGTAACTTCCCAGACTGGTCATTTGGCCTACGTGAAGAAGATTTGCAAAAGACGGTAGATAAAATTCGCGCGACTGAAAAAGTAGCCGCGATTATTATGCTTTCGCATAATGGTATGGACGTTGATCTTAAGATGGCTAGCCGTGTGAACGGTATTGACGCTATCTTTGGTGGTCATACACACGATGGTATGCCTGTCCCAACTAAGATCAAAACACCAGAAGGTGGTGTTTGTTATGTTACCAACGGTGGCTCTAACGGTAAATTTGTGGGTGTAATGGATTTAGATATTCAAGATGGTAAGTTAAAAGGTATCGATTACCGTTTGCTACCAGTATTCTCGAATGTGTTAGAAGCCGACAAAGGTGTAAACCAGTTCCTAGCCGATTTGTATCAGCGTAAATATGATGAAAACGTGGTTGAAGCGCGTAACGCTAAGTACAAAAACAACAAAGATCGCTTAGGTAAAACCTATGGTGAAATCCTAAGCGAAGAGTTTGGTGAAGCGGAAGATACACTTTATCGTCGTGGTAACTTCATGGGTACGTGGGACCAGATTTTGGTTAACGCATTACGTGAAGAACATGATGCACAAATCGCGATGTCGGCTGGTGTTCGTTGGGGTACTTCTGTCATGCAAGGTGAGATGATCACGATGGAACGCGTTATGGACGAAACCGCATTAACTTACGGTGAAACTTACCGCACAGAAATGACCGGCGCACAGTTGAAAGACGTGTTTGAAGGTATTTGTGAAAACCTATTCGTGGTGGATCCTTATCTTCAGTCAGGTGGTGACATGGCGCGTATCGGTGGTTTGGATTATGTTTGTGATCCTAACGAAAGCTTGGGTCGTCGTATTACTAACATCACGTTGGACGATGGTACCCCAATTGAGCCAAACAAAACGTACTCTGTGGCCGGTTGGGCGCAGGTTGACCAAGTTGGCGAAGGTCGCTTAATGTGGGACGTAGCTGCCGATTACCTGCGTAACCACAAAGGTAACTTGAAGTTAAACAAAATTAACCACCCAACATTGAAAGGTGTAAGCGATAACCCAGGTATCGCAGATTACGCAGGTAAGTTGATTTAATCAACCCTTGTTGTAAGTTATAAAAAAGACCCAGCTTCGGCTGGGTTTTTTTATGCCTGAATTTGGCTATCACGATTAACACCTGATTAAAACTCCAATCACCAGGCTTGGTGATTGTGAATTTAATGTGGTTGCGGTAGAATACACGCCGTTTTACGGTTCGAAGCATCCCCCTGCTCTGAAATATCCAGGTACTTATTAACCTGTTCTAAAACTTTCTCAAGTGCAAATCTGTAAGACTTAGCATAATTTAAACATTTATTTACATAAACGGACGGTATTTATGTTGTTATCACAGAACAAAAAAGACTGGTTTGGCAATGTACGCGGCGATATTTTGGCCGGTATAGTTGTTGCGCTGGCTTTGATTCCGGAAGCGATTGCGTTTTCGATTATTGCCGGATTGGATCCAAAAGTGGGCTTGTATGCCTCGTTTACGATTGCGGTAGTTATTGCGATTGTGGGGGGTCGTCCGGGTATGATTTCGGCCGCCACCGCGGCCACCGCATTGTTAATGATAAATTTGGTGCAGGATCACGGGCTTCAATATTTATTAGTAGCTGGTATTTTTGCTGGGATATTACAAATTTTAGCCGGTTATTTGAATCTACATAATCTCATCAGCTTTATTTCGCGTTCGGTAATGATCGGTTTTTTGAATGCTTTGGCGATTCTGATCTTTATGGCGCAGTTGCCTGAATTAACCAACGTAACCTGGCATGTTTACGCTTTAACCGCGTTTGGTCTAGGCATTATTTACTTGTTCCCTTATATTCCAAAAATTGGTTCGATGATTCCTTCTCCGTTAGTGGTCATTGTTGTATTAACCGTGTTAGTGATCGCGATGGGGATTGATGTACGTACGATTGGTGATATGGGTGAGTTACCGGATACCTTGCCGGTGTTTTTAATTCCTGATGTGCCTTTTAATCTTGAAACTTTGTGGATTATCCTGCCTTACTCAGTGGCTATTGCACTAGTGGGTCTATTGGAGTCGTTAATGACCGCCCAGGTAATTGATGAAATGACCGATACCGACAGTGACAAAAAACGTGAATGTAAAGGTCAAGGCGTGGCGAACATTGCATCTAGCTTTACTGGTGGCATGGCCGGTTGTGCGATGGTTGGTCAGTCGGTTATCAATATTAAATCTGGCGGTCGTGGGCGTTTATCCAGCTTTACAGCAGGTGTAGCACTTTTAATCATGGTGGTGTTTGTTGCCGATTATTTATCGATTGTGCCGATGGCCGCTTTGGTTGCGATTATGATCATGGTTTCGATCGGTACGTTTAGTTGGAGTTCGATTACTGAAATGCGTACTAATCCATGGTCGGCCACGATTGTGATGTTAGTGACCGTGATTGTGACGGTTTGGACACATAACTTAGCCTTCGGGGTTATTTCTGGTGTGGTATTGGCCGCCTTGTTTATGGCATCTAGACTGAACCAGTTTATGTATGTGAGCAAAAGCTTTGATGAAGCAACTGGCACACGCACTTATACTGTGGTGGGGCAGGTGTTCTTTAATTCTTCTGACAAGTTCATTAATTATTTTGATTTTAAAGAAGCGGTTGATAAGGTTATTATCGACGTGCATCGTGCTCACTTCTGGGATATCAGTGCGGTTTATGCATTAGATAAAGTGGTGATTAAACTACGTCGAGAAGGTGCGGAAGTCGAAATTGTTGGTTTGAATCAAGCCAGCGAAACATTATTAGATAAGTATGCGGTTCATAATGATCCGGCGAAAATCGAAAAAGTGATGGGAGGTCACTAATGCAGACATTAGAGCAAAAATGGGTCATGGCTTGCGTAGACGGGTCCGAACTGTCTGACGCGGTTGTCGATTATTCCGCATGGATTGCGCAAAAAGTGAACTCGCCATTAGAGTTGGTGCATACAATTGAACACAGTATGTTGCTGGATCACACTGACCACTCGGGAAATTTAACTCCGAATATGCGTGAAAACTTAATGAAAACTCTGTCTGACGATGAGCAGGCGGAAAGTAAGCGCTTGATTGAAGCTGGTAAAGCGACGTTGGAAAAAGCTAAAACACGTATTGCTAATTTGTCTATTAAAGAGGTGTTAACCAAGCAGCGTCACGGTGATTTAGCTGAAACCTTAACCGATTTGGAGGATGAAATCCGAGTGTTGGTATTGGGTTTGCGTGGTGAAGATCATGCTGATGTAGACAAGAGTGTAGGTTCACAACTCGAAACCTCAATTCGTGCGTTGCATAAACCCATTTTTATCGTTAACGGCGGTTTTACAGAGCCTAAGTCTATGATGTTGGCTTACAATGACACCGAAGGCGCGAACAAGGCGTTAGATATGGTTTGTAAAAGCCCTTTGTACCGTGACATGCAAATCCACCTAGTACACGCGTCAGACAAGCCTGACGCGCAAGCTTTTTTGGATCAGGCCGCTGAGCAACTAAAACAAGCGGGCTTGTCTTATCAGGTTGCTCTATTAAGTGGCGATGCGCAAACTGAATTGCTGAAGTATCAGGATGAAAACAATCTGGATATGACCGTAATGGGTGCGTTCAGTCATGGCAAATTGCGTAGTTTGTTCTTTGGTAGCTTTACTTTGAAGATGCTTGAAAACAACAATAAACCAATCTTGTTGTTGCGTTAACCAACATGCAAGATGAACTCACGCCTGAGCAGTTGGCTGAATTAAAAACGAAGTTATTGGTTTTAAAACAAGACTTACAAAATGATTTGGCCGACTCGAGCCACTCAACCGATACGGTTGAGCTGGATCAGCAGAGTGTCGGGCGTTTATCGCGTATGGATGCGATGCAAATGCAACAAATGGCTTTGGAAACTCAGCGCCGCAATCAACAGCAATTAATTGAGGTTGAACGTGCGTTGATTCAGATGGAGAAGGGTGATTACGGTTACTGCAGTCAATGTGGTGATTTGATCAACCCCAAACGTCTGGCGTTTAATCCCACAGCTAGGATGTGCATTGAGTGCGCTTCTTAAATAAAAAAGCCGACATGGATTGTCGGCTTTTTTATTAAGTCCTGCAAAACCTAGATCCTGCAAAACCGGGTGTCTAGATATAGAGCACCAGGCC
>NZ_JACUTY010000084.1 GCF_014859555.1 Thiomicrospira sp.
TGAAAAACTTGGCGTTGCCAGAATGAATCAGGGGTTAATCGAGGTGCCCATCTGTTAATAACAAAAAAGCCAGCATTTGCTGGCTTTTTTGTGGGTGAAGATAAAATTAATTTCAGGGTTTATTAGTTGAAATTTGGGTGTTGTTTACTTACCGGGTTAAGTTTTAATGGTGCGACATCCGGTAAGCCATTTTTAAAAGCCACCACATGTTCTCCTTGAATAAGAGGGCGTAAGTAATCCAGAGCGGCGGGCGTAATACCCATGCCATCTTCGCGAATATATGCATCCGGTACTGATTTTTCTAGCTCGGCTACGGCTTGTAAATCTACACTTTTAAATCGCCATTTAAACGGCGAATCCGAGACTATTTCGATCACGGGTAAGGTTCCGTGTTCACCACGTAAGGCGGCTTTGACCGCTTCAGATCCGGCTTGATAAGCCATTTGCCAATCGGTCAACGAAACTAAATGGCTGGCGGAGCGTTGTAAATAATCCGGGTTGGCGCTATGGGTTTTAACACCTAAATTTTGAGCAACTAAGTGACCAATTTTTTCGCCCACACCACCCAGCTGGGTAAATACTTGGCCATGAGCATGTTCTTCAGCTTCGATGGAGATAAAGCTACCATCCTGATTTCTAATACCCTCAGATACCGAACATACACAATAACCATGCTGATCGATGAGACGTTTAACTTCATCCAAAAAGGCTTGTTGTTTGAATGGACGCTCGGCGGGCAGGATAATGAGGGGTAAATCGTCTATGACTTCTTGCACCAGGCCTGGTGCTAAGGATAACCAGCCGACATTACGTCCCATGGTTTCCATCACAAAAAATTGGGTAGAGGTTTGATGCATGGAATGAATATCCAGCACCGCTTCTAAAAAGCTCGTAGCCAGATACTTGGCGGCACTGCCGAAACCAGGGCTGCAGTGTGACAAGGCAATATCGTTATCAATGGTTTTGGCAACCCCGATGCAGATAACCGGATGGCCATGACGACGACAGTAATCGGCGACTTTTTGGGCTGTCAGCATGGAACCATTGCCGCCGTTATAAAAAAAGTAACCGATTTCATAAGTCATGAAAATATCAAGCACTCGCTCATATTGATCAGGACGGTCTTGTTCGGATTCTAGGTCAAAGCGACAGGATTTAAAGGCGGCACCGGGCAGATACTTTAAGCGATCTAATTCGGTTTGGCTGAGTTGATCTAAGTCCACCAGATCCTCTTCCAGCACGCCTTTTATGCCATTAATAGCAGCGTAAACTTTACCAAATATTTCCGGGTGCTGTTTAGCGGTTTCAATCACACCGGCGGCACTGGCATTAATCACCGCCGACACACCGCCAGCTTGGGCATAAAGTACATTTTTTGCAGGGCTGCTCATGCCAAATCCTTTGTCCTAAATTTAAGCTCGACATTATAAATCATTCAGATTGAACCTATGCCGGAGGATGCCGTTAAAGAGCAACCAATTTGATTTGGTCAGCCTCCACACACAAGCAGGCCTGGTGGTTGAACAGTTTTTTAAGCGGTTCGCCCAGCAGCAAGGTGCGCCAACCTTGGTCAAGCATGTTGGGTTGTTGGCGTAACAAATTGAGGATATCGCGACGCTGAGTTAAGTTGTTCAGGTTAAGGCCTGCATTTAGCGCGACTTGATGCGCGTAACTCATGGCGAGTTGAATTTGCGACTCTTCTTGCGGTTGAGCTGGTTCGGGTTTAGTCGGCTTATCCGGCCAAACTTCTTCATGTTCAAACGCCCAGTCCAGCTGTTGAATAATGGCTTCACCAAACTGCCGAACCAGACCCGAGTTAAGTTCGGGAACTTTATACAGGCCCTCCAACACACGAACCGGACGTTTAGCTAGGCTGAGAATGGCCTCATCGTTAATAATCCATTTGCGCGGTTGGTTAAGTTCAATTGCGGTGCGTTCGCGCCAAGCGGCTAGGACTTTAGTCATGCCCAATTGTTTAGGGCTAAAGTTTTGTGTGCCTTTTAGCTTTAACCAGGCCTGGTCGGGGTTAATTTGGTAAAGCGAGGCCTCTAATAACTGCTCAAAATCCCAGTTCAATGCCTGCTTTTGGTTGGCACTTAACTGCTGTTGCATGGCTTGGTAAAGTGGCGCTAAAAAACGTACATCGTCTAACGCGTATTGAATTTGTCGATCTGTTAAAGGGCGTTGGTGCCAATTGGTACGGGTTTGGTCTTTATCCAGCGACACGTTTAATTCATTTTCGATTACCCGTGCAAATCCCGCCATATCGCCATAACCCAAAAATACCCCAGCAATTTGAGTGTCGAAAATATTTTGCGGCATTAATCCGCCCACTTGAAACAGGATTTCAATATCCTGGCGAGCAGAGTGAAAGACTTTGGTGATCGACGGACTCGCCAACAACGCCCAAAGCGGCGTCATGTCTTGAAGCACTAACGGGTCAATTAAAGCCAAGTCACCTTGTTCAGAGTAAATTTGAATTAAGCTTAACTCGGCATAATAGGTGTCTTGACGCACAAATTCGGTATCAATCGCAAACCAGGCCTGGTGGCTTAATTGTTTGCAAAATTCGTCTAAGGCGCTGTCGCTGATAATGGTTTGATGATTCATGTGCCAAGTGTAGCCTTAGCGCAGGCCAGCGGCAAGCGCTATTTAGGTTAGATGGGTTGAGTTAAGGCCAGAAAATTACAGGATTTTAGGGATGCGAAATTATGCTTAATCTGCACAGTTTTTTCTTTATAAATCAAAACAATGCCGCGTTAAAAAAAATCTATTATCAAGTGTTACGGGGTTCTGATATGGTGTAACTGCAGGTAATAAAGCTTAGTTTTTATTCTGATATTAAAACGCTTAACCTTTGACCTTGTCAAAGTAAGGAGGACATCATGTCTAATCAAGCAATATCAACGCAGCAACACGATCATTACACCGAAGCCGGTGAGCATATTATTTCACGCGACGTTAAATTATCCGACATAGGACGTTGGCTCAAAAATGGCTGGCATGATATGGCGCACGCGCCCGGCATCTCGATGTTTTATGGCCTGGTTATGAGCTTATCCGTGGTACTGGTCTTTTTTGCTTTTCAGCATCAACCAATTCACATGTTTACGGTAGCAACCGTGTTTATCTTACTGTCACCCTTTATGGCGACGGGTCTCTATTACACCGCGCAAAAGTTAGAACAAGGAAACAAGCCATCGCTGGGCGAATCTATGGTTGCTTGGAAAGAAAATGTGTCAGATATCGCCTTTTTTGCCGCAGCTCTGGGGGTTATTACGGCCATGTGGGCAACCTTTACGCCGTTGTTAGCCGCGATTGTGGTTGGGTCTAGTTCATTATTAATCATTAACCCAAACATGGGCATCATGGGATTCTTAACTTCAGAAGTCGGTTTAACTTTCTTGGCCATTTTTGCAAGCATCGGTTTGATCTTATCGGCCTTCGTATTTGCCATCAGCGTCGTCACGATTCCTTTATTGCTGCGAGATAAAAAAATGGGTGCGGTATCGGCCATGATTTTAAGCTTCAAGATTGTGATGGAAAATAAAATGGTGATGGCCGCTTGGGCCCTAGTTATTGGCTTTATGCTGACAGTTGGTATCATGTCGTTGGGCTTGGGTATGTTGATTGTGATGCCGTTGCTCGGTTATGCAAGTTGGCACGCCTTTAATGATCTGGTTGAAATTGATGGTAAAGTTTAATTAATCTGGATTATTTAAACTCACGATAAACCCGTCTAATAAGGCGGGTTTTTTATGGATAAAATCTACCCATTTAAAATTTGTTATTACGTCATCAGACACGAAGCCAACCCAGCTCGAAAAGGCCTTGCTATAATGGCCTCACAAACTTATTAGGAGACACATCGTGCAACTTCACATTCTTGGTATCGCGGGCACCTTTATGGGCGGTATCGCGCAATTAGCTAAAGCTAAAGGCCATCAAGTTAGCGGGTCGGATAAAGCGATTTACCCACCCATGAGCACGCAACTTGAGCAAGCCGGTATCGACGTTATGGCGGAAGACGATGTGAGTTTTCTGCAAAACCCGCCAGATCAAGTCGTGATCGGTAACGCCCTAAGCCGAGGTAATGCAGCGGTGGAAGCGACCTTAAATGCCCAGCAGGTTTATACCTCTGGCCCACAATGGCTGGCTGAAAATGTGTTGCACGATCGCTGGGTGATCGCAATTGCCGGCACCCACGGCAAAACCACCACCAGCTCAATGGTGGCGTGGATTTTAGAGTACGCTGGATTAAATCCCGGGTTTCTCATCGGGGGTGTGCCGCAAAATTTCGGCGTGTCAGCTCGTTTAGGCGACAGCCCATTTTTTGTAGTGGAAGCCGATGAGTACGACACCGCGTTTTTCGACAAACGATCCAAGTTTGTGCATTACCATCCACGCACCTTGGTGATGAACAATCTCGAATTTGATCATGCCGATATTTTCCCCGACCTAAAAGCGATTCAAACCCAGTTCCACCATTTAGTACGCACCGTACCGAGCAATGGGCTGATTATTTATCCGACCGAAGAAACCAATTTGACCGAAGTGTTGGAGCGCGGATGCTGGACACCATTACAAACATCCGGCTTAACCCAAGGCGATTGGCAGGCCGGTTTATTGCAAGAAGATGGCTCATCCTTTAGCGTGTTTTTTCAAGGAAAATTAGTCGGCCAAGTGCATTGGGGTATGACCGGATTGCACAATGTGCAAAACGCCTTAAGCGCGATTGCCGCCTCGGTACACGCCGGTGTGCCAGTATTAGAAGCCACAGAAGGCTTGTGTCAATTTAAAGGCGTGCAACGCCGTATGAGCAAAGTCGGTGAAGCAAACGGCGTGACAATCTATGACGACTTTGCGCATCATCCCACCGCGATTCGTTTAACCCTGCAAGGCCTGAGAAAACAAATGAACCACAGTACCAGGCCTGGTCGTTTAATTGCGGTATTTGAACCACGCTCTAACACCATGCGTTTAGGTGTGCATAAAGACACCTTGCCACAAGCCTTTGTTGATGCGGATGCGGTGTATGCCTTTATAGACCATGCTTGGAATTGGCCACTGCCAGTCGATGCTTTTAGCCAACCCGTAAAAGTCGAAAACAGTTACGACGCTTTGCTCGACACCCTAGCCAAAGACTTACACCCCGACGACCAAGTCGTGATTATGTCCAACGGCAG
>NZ_JACUTY010000001.1 GCF_014859555.1 Thiomicrospira sp.
GCCATGGCTACTGGAGCGGCTACGGCAGATGCGATAGCGATAGCTAGAATATTCTTTTTCATGCTGTCTTCCTAATTAGTTAGTATTGAGTTTTGTTTTAAAACTGTTCGCTTTGGAGCGAACTTGGAAGCTACTCTACTGTATAAAATTTATGGCGTGCAACTATGTGTGACGCAAAAACCACAAAAACAGGGCTTGTTGTTTTTTTACAACAGTTGTTTGGGTTGTTAGGCGTGGCTTAAAGCCGAATGGGGCTGAGTTGGGTTTGGTAGGGGTGGTGGATAAGTTGTTGATTTGGCAATTTATTTTTTAGGTCGATTAGGTTGTTGGGGTCGGCCTGTTGGCTGAGGTCGTTTAAAACAATGGCGGCGAGCGTTAAATGGCGCTGTTGAATCGCTTCTAGGGTTAAAAGCGCATGATTTATGCAACCGAGCCGATTGCCGACCACTAAAATAATGGGTAACGCGAGTTGTTTGGCTAAATCGGCATTTAAAGCGTCATCACTTAAAGGTGATAAAAACCCGCCGGCACCTTCTACCAATAAAAATTCTGAGCTTGGCGCTTGGCAGGCTTGCACCAGGTCATCTAGCCCAATCGTTTGGCCTGATTGCTGAATCGCACGCGCGGGCGAAATCGCGGCTTCGAATTGATAAGGGCAAATGGTTTGCAGTGAATCTTTGGTTTGGCTGGCTTGTTGCAGGCGGTAGGCGTCTTCACTCAGCAGTGAACCATCCGCTTGCTTAATGCAACCAGAAGCAATGGGTTTACGGGGCGCGACGCTATAGCCCTGTTGCACTAACCCCATAGCGAGCGCACAGCTGATGTGGGTTTTGCCAATCTCGGTGTCGGTGCCGGTGATAAAGTAACCACCAGGCCTGGTTGTTGTCGACATTACTTTATAAACTAAGCATTATTGGTTTTCAGTTAAACGGGCTTGGGCTTCTTGGTATTTTTCTAGGGTTTTGTTGACCACTTCGGTCGGCAAATCTGGGCCGGGGGCGGTTTTATCCCAATCTAAGGTTTCTAAATAATCCCGAATATATTGCTTGTCGAAACTCGGTGGGTTTTGGCCCGGCGTGTAGCTGGAGGCGGGCCAGAAACGTGAGCTGTCGGGTGTTAAGGCTTCGTCGATTAAATAAATGGTGCCATTGGCGTCTTCACCAAATTCGAATTTGGTGTCGGCGATAATAATGCCGCGTTCAATTGCAAACTCGGCGGCTTGTTTGTAAAGCTGCAAGCTGTAGTCGCGCACTTGGTTGGCTTTGGCTTCACCGATGAGTTGGATCATGTCATCGAAACTAATATTGACATCGTGATCGCCGACTTCGGCTTTGCTGGAAGGGGTGAAAATCGGTTCGGGCAGTTGTTGGGCTTGCACCAGGCCTGGTGGTAAGGCGATGCCGCATACACTTTGGTGTTGTTGATATTCTTTCCAGCCCGAACCGACTAAATAACCGCGCACAATGGCTTCGACTGGTAGGGGTTTGAATTTACGCACGATCACGCCGCGCCCGTCGAGCTGTTGAAGTTCGTCTGGGGTAAGGTAGTCGGCTAAGACTAAATCGCTGGCGATATGGTTGGGCAGGATGTTTTGGGTGCGTTTAAACCAGAACTGCGCGGTTTCGCTGAGAATACGACCTTTACCCGGAATCGGGGTGGGTAATATCACATCAAACGCCGACACCCGGTCGGTGGTGACAATTAAGAGATGATCGGCATCTAGGTCGTAAATGTCGCGCACTTTGCCGCGATTAAGCAGTTTTAAACTGGTCAGGTTGGATTCGTATAACGCATTCATGACAAGTTCTCCGATTCATCTGTGATTTTTTTGGTTTTATTTTCGACTTTTTTGGGCATGCTTGGCCATCTTGGGCCGGCACGGTCTTCGGCTGGGAATTTAAGCGAACCAAAGCGCAAGGCTAAAATGGATAGCGCAATCAATACAATGGTGAGGCCGACCGCGAGCATTTCGTATTCGGTGAGGTCTTTCATCTCTAAAATCAAATAACGCGCCATCGCAATAATGGCGATATATAACGGTAGGCGGATTGGTAACTTACCGGAGTCGAGGTAAATCGCGACCATCGCTAAGACTTCTAAATACAAAAACAATAACAACAGATCACCCAGCGTGACTTGGCCTTGGTTTATCATGTATTTGACTTCGGTATAACCGGCAAAAATCGTCGCTAGGGCGATAATGGTGAGGCCAATAATCTCAAAAATGCCAATACCGCGACGGATAACGCTGGTGGTACGAGTATGTTGCGTGTCCATTTTGAACCTCTTTCATTTATGGGGGCGTTTGGCCGCATTATATTGTTTTTGACAAAGCTTGAGGTGAAATTTATTCGGATGCTGGTAAAATGCATCGAATTCAATTTTATTAAAGTTTGTTAAAGACGAGGAAATATTATGGCTAAGCAAGCAAACTGGATCGCACCGTCAATTTTATCGGCGGACTTCGCACAGTTAGGTAAAGATGTAAAAGATGTATTGGCCGCGGGTGCGGATGTGGTGCATTTTGATGTAATGGATAACCATTATGTGCCCAACTTAACGATTGGCCCATTGGTGTGTGAGTCGTTAAAAAAGTTTATGGTGCGCGAAGGCTTAACGGCACCGATTGATGTGCATTTGATGGTGAAGCCGGTGGATCGTTTAATTGGTGATTTCGCCAGTGCGGGCGCGGATATTATTACGTTCCACCCAGAGGCGTCTGAGCATATTGATCGTACATTACAGTTAATTAAAGCCGAAGGTTGTAAAGCTGGCCTGGTGTTTAACCCGGGAACGCCTTTAAGTTATTTGGACCATGTAATGGATAAAATCGACATGATTTTGATTATGTCGGTTAACCCTGGTTTTGGTGGTCAGGCGTTTATTCCACGTGCGTTAGATAAATTGCGTGATGCGCGTAAGTTGATTGATGCCAGCGGCCAAGAAATTCGTTTGGAAATTGACGGTGGCGTTAAAGCGGAAAACATCGCTGAAGTGGCAGCGGCGGGTTGTGATACGTTTGTATCAGGTTCGGGCATTTTCAGTAAAGAAAACGCGAGTGACGCTAACCGTTACGACAGCATTATTAAACAAATGCGCGCAGAATTGGCTAAGGCTTAATGCTTTTAAAAGCTATGAACCACGAAGAGCACGAAGTACACGAAGTTTTGTAGGGTTCCCGTTGAGTGTTTCGCCGTGCTGCTTACTATTAGGTGCGGTGAAACTAAATCGGTCTTCGTGACCTTCGTGTTCTTCGTGGTAAAACAAGAGAAATAAAATGACACAAAAAATAAAACCGGGCTTTGTTCTATTAGATTTGGATGGCACTTTAATTGATAGCGTGCCGGACTTGGCCTATTGCGTTGACGAAATGATGAAACAACTCGATATGCCAGTGCGTGGCGAAAACGCGGTGCGTGATTGGGTGGGTAATGGGGTTGAACGTTTGGTACGCCGTGCGTTAATTAACGCGGTGGATGGCGAACCGGATGAAACCTTGTTTGAAAAAGCCTATCCGATTTTCTTGGAGCTTTATAAACACAACACATCACAACGTAGCTGTGTTTATGATGGCGTGAAACAAGGCCTTGAGTGGATGCTGGCGAACGGTTACCGTTTAAGTTGCGTGACTAATAAAGCCGAAGCTTTTACGATCCCGTTGTTAAAAGACAAGGGTTTGTTTGATTACTTTGAGTTTGTGGTTAGCGGCGATACTTGCACAGAGAAAAAACCGCATCCGATGCCTTTATTGCATGCGGCCAAACTAATGGGTGTAGCACCGGAAAATGCCTTGATGTTGGGCGATTCTAAAAGTGATGTGAAGGCGGCACGTGCGGCAGGTTTTCATATTTTCTGTATGACCTATGGTTATAACCACGGCGAAGACATTCGCAATTATGAGCCGGATGTGGTGATGGATTCGATGACCGAGTTGACGAATTACTTAGAGGCAAAATAATTGACATGAGCGCTCAAACCCAACCCTATTTTGATGAGCTGGCCAAACAAGGTTATAGCCATGCGCCGGTAATGCGCACCTTGTTGGCTGACTTTGAAACGCCTTTGTCGGTTTACACTAAATTGGCGAATGCACCCTATTCTTATTTATTTGAATCGGTGCAGGGTGGCGATAAATGGGGGCGTTATTCGATTATTGGTTTACCTTCGGATACACATATTCGGGTGGACGGTCAACAAGTGCGCGTGTTGTGCGGCGGTGAGGTGATTGAACATCAAGTCGCGACCGATCCGCTGGCTTGGTTGGAGGCTTATCAAACCCAGTTTAAGGTGTTGGATAATGCCGAATTGCCTAAGTTTTGCGGTGGTTTAGTCGGTTATTTTGGCTATGACACGGTGCGTTATGTTGAGCCGCGTTTGGCACAAACTCAACCGACACGTGACGATGTGGCAACGCCGGATATTTTATTGATGGTGTCGCGTGAGCTGGTGGTATTTGATAATTTAAGCGGCCAAGTGCATGTGATTATTCAGGCGGATTTATCTAAACCCAATGCGTTTAAACAAGCGCAGTTACGGATTGATGAGTTAGAGCAACAACTGAGTCAGCCGTTTGAAAAACCCGATAGCTTTGCCGCCGACAGCCAAGTGGATGAAGCGGATTTTACGTCTAGTTTTGGCGAGCAAGCGTTTAAAGACGCGGTAGATAAGGTGAAAGAATACATTTTATCGGGTGATGCGATGCAGGTGGTGTTATCGCAGCAAATGTCGATTGAATTTAAGCAATCGTCGATGGATTTGTACCGTGCTTTGCGTTATTTAAATCCGTCACCTTATATGTTTTATTTGAATCTGGATGACTTTCAGATTGTAGGTTCGTCGCCCGAGATTTTAGTGCGTTTGGAAGATAATTTAGTCACGGTACGCCCGATTGCGGGGACTCGTCGGCGTGGCACGGATGTCGAAAAAGATCGCGCACTTGAGCAGGATTTATTAAACGACCCGAAAGAAGTCGCTGAGCATTTAATGCTGATTGATTTAGGACGTAACGATGTCGGGCGCATTGCGCAGGTGGGCAGTGTCAAACTCACCGAAAAAATGATTGTTGAGCGTTATTCGCATGTGATGCATATTGTGTCGAATGTGGATGGCACCTTAAAGCCCGGGTTGTCGCCGTTAGAAGTGTTGCGTGCCACTTTCCCTGCGGGCACGGTTTCGGGTGCGCCTAAAATTCGGGCGATGCAGCTTATTGACGAGCTCGAACCGGTTAAACGTGGCGTTTACGCTGGTGCAGTAGGTTATTTAGGTTGGCATGGCAATATGGATACCGCGATTGCGATTCGTACGGCGGTGATTAAAAATGGCCGTTTGTATGTGCAAGCCGGTGCGGGCATTGTGGCTGATTCGGTGCCGCAAAGCGAGTGGGACGAAACCATGAATAAAGGCCGCGCCGTGTTCCGCGCGGCGGAATTTGTCAGCCAAGGTATGCGTACCGATAACCCTTCCTCTTCACACCGATAACCATAGGTATAAGTTTTATGTTACTGATGATTGATAACTACGATTCGTTTACCTATAACCTGGTGCAATATTTTGGTGAGCTGGGGCAAGAGGTGTTGGTGCATCGAAATGATCAGATTTCAATTGAACAGGTTGAAGACCTAAAGCCAGATTTTTTGGTGATTTCTCCGGGCCCCTGCACGCCGAATGAAGCCGGCATTTCGGTGGCAACGATTAAACATTTTGCCGGTAAAGTACCGATTTTGGGTGTGTGTTTGGGGCATCAAGCAATTGGTCAGGCGTTTGGTGGAAAGATTATTCGTGCAAAGCAGGCGATGCATGGCAAAACTTCGCCGGTTTATCATCACAACACTGGTGTATTCAGCGATTTGCCGAATCCGGTGCAAACCACGCGTTATCATTCGCTGGTGATTGAACAGGCTAGTATGCCGGACTGTTTAGAAGTGACGGCTTGGACACAGGACGAGCAAGGTGGTGTGGATGAAGTTATGGGCGTGCGCCATAAAACACTCGCCATTGAAGGGGTGCAATTTCATCCAGAGTCGATTTTGACCGAACAAGGTCACAAAATGTTACAGAATTTTTTAAATCAAACACGGGGTGGCGTATGACGCTTTCGGACGCGTTAAGTCGATTATTACGACGTGAGAATTTAAGTGGCACCGAAATGCAATCGGTGATGCAAACCTTGATGTCCGGTGACGCCACGGATGCGCAAATTGGCGGTTTATTAATGGCTTTACGCATGAAAGGCGAAACCATTGAAGAAATTGCGGCGGCGGCCCAAGTAATGCGTGATTTATCCAGCCGTGTGGAATTGGACGACCGCAGTCATTTAGTGGATACCTGCGGTACGGGTGGGGATGGTGCGAATATATTTAACGTCTCAACCGCCACCGCGTTTGTCGCATCGGCCGCAGGTGCTCGTGTAGCAAAACACGGCAACCGTTCGGTATCGAGTAAGTCTGGCAGTGCGGATGTGCTGGAAGCGGCGGGTGTGAACTTGAATTTAAGTGTCAACCAGGTTGCGGCTTGTATTGAAGAAGTGGGGGTGGGCTTTATGTTTGCGCCAGCCCATCATGGCGCGATGAAGCATGTGGTGGCGGCACGCAAAGAACTCGGTGTGCGCACCATTTTTAACGTGCTGGGGCCGCTGACTAACCCGGCACAAGCGCCTTATCAAGTGCTGGGTGTGTATGATCGCGATTTGTTAGTGCCATTTGCGCAGGTGCTAAAACAGTTAGGCTCGGAGCATGTGATGGTGGTGCATGCCGAAGACGGTTTGGATGAAATTTCGGTAACCTGCCCAACCCATGTGGCGGAATTAAAGCAGGGTCAAATACGTGAGTGGACGATTGATCCGCAAGAATATGATATGGATCACGTGAGTTTAGAAGGACTGGCGGTAGACTCGGCGCAACAGAGCTTGAATATTATCCGCGCCGCGTTTAACAACTCAGACGGCGCGGCGAAAGATATTATTTGCTTAAATGCGGGCGCGGCCTTATATGTAGCCGGCATTTCGAACAGTTTTGCAGAAGGCGTGTTGTTAGCACGCAGCACGATTGCCCAAGGCTTGGCGCAGCAAAAATTGGATCAATTTATACAATTTACACAGGCTATTTGATGAGCAGACCAACCATTTTAAATAAGATTATCGAACGCAAATTTGCAGAAATCAGTGCGCAATGGCCAAGTGTTAGTTTAGATCAAATGAAACAGCTCGCCGTACAAGCCGATGCACCGCGCGGTTTTGTTAAAGCGATGCAAGCTAAGCTGGATGCCGGTAAACCAGCCGTGATTGCCGAAATTAAAAAGGCATCCCCCAGTAAAGGGGTGTTACGTGATCCGTTTGATCCGGTGGCGATTGCTAAAAGTTACGAGCAACATGGCGCGGCTTGTTTGTCTATTTTGACGGATGTGGATTTTTTTCAAGGTTCGCGTGATTATTTAGAGCAAGCGCGTGCCGCGGTGTCGTTGCCGGTTATTCGCAAAGATTTTATGGTGGAGCCTTATCAGGTATACGAAGCTCGTGCGATGGGGGCGGACTGTATCTTGTTGATTGTAGCGGCCTTAGATAACGAAAAGATGGTCGAACTTGCCGAGTTGGCGCAGGGTTTGGGAATGGATGTGTTGATCGAAGTACACGATGTGCAAGAGCTTGAACGCGCACTGGCGATTGACTTACCCTTAATTGGTATTAATAACCGCAATTTGCATAACTTTGAAGTGAGTTTGCAGACGACCTTGGATTTATTGGATGCGATCCCCGAAGGCCGTATTGTGGTAACTGAAAGCGGTATTTTTACGCCACAAGATGTGCAGTTAATGCGAGACCATAACGTGAACAGCTTTTTGATCGGTGAGGCGTTTATGCGGGCGCATGATCCGGGTGAAGCTTTAAGTCAGTTATTTAAATAGTCCGTATCATAAGCAGGCCTGGTGGTTTGAATTCTCAAGCACCAGGTCTGGTTGTTTTGTCTGGAAGCTTATTAATTTAAAGCTTGAAAAGAGGAGCTCGAAAGTGGATAAAATCGCAACCGTAAAATGGCTGGACAATATGAGTTTTGTCGGCCAAACCGAATCCGGTCACTCAGTGGTGATGGATGGCCCGCCCGCGATTGGCGGCAACAACTTGGGTGCGCGCCCAATGGAAATGGTGTTGTTGGGTTTAGGTGGCTGCACCGCGATTGATGTGATTATGATGCTGCAAAAAGGCAAACAAGATGTGCGAGATTGCCGCATTGAAGTGAGTGCTGAACGTGCCGAAACCCTGCCCAAAGTTTATACCAAAATTCACGTGCAATATATTGTCGAAGGCAAGGACTTAGCGGAAGCAAAAGTGGCACGCGCGGTGAGTTTATCGTCTGAAAAGTATTGTTCGGTATCGAAAATGCTTGAAGCGGCGGTTGAAATGTCGCATGGCTTTGAAATTGTGCAAATCAATTAAATCACAACTTGCAATTTTTAATTATGTGGGCATAATCGCCTCTCTTTTTTAAAATTTTTACGTAGGAAGGTGGGCCATACATGCCTGAAAATATTCTAAAAACCGGTAACGAACACTTTGAGATCATTGAAAAAACCACGGTGATTGAGTCTAACTGGCCGACCCACGATCAAGCGGTGGAAGACTTAACTCAAGATCATTTTATTGTACGAGACGGCAAAGAGTATGCAGGCACCCATCTGATTATCGACCTTTGGGGGGCGAAGCGTTTAGATGAGTTGGATTTAATGGAAAAGGCATTACGTGACGCGGTCGAAGCCGCCGGTGCGACCTTACTGCATATCCATTTGCATCACTTCACCCCTAATGGTGGTATTTCCGGTGTGGCGGTTTTGGCGGAGTCGCACATTAGTGTGCACAGCTGGCCGGAGCGTGATTTTGCCGCGTTTGACGTGTTTATGTGTGGCGATGCGGTGCCGGAAAAAGCGATTGATGTGTTAAAACAGGCCTTTTCGCCCACTCAAGTTAATGTCAATACCATTTTACGTGGTGAAGTTTAAGTGAGTCAGGCCAAACCGCGTTATTTAGAAACTTTGCACCAGGCCTGGGGCCAGTCCTTTGCGATGGATGAGGTGTTGTTTGAAGCCAAAACCGAGCACCAGCATTTAGTGATTTTTCAGAATGCGCAATGGGGGCGGGTGATGGCATTGGACGGCATGATTCAAACCACTGAACGCGATGAATTTATTTATCACGAAATGCTGACACATGTGCCGATGTTTGCTCATCCAGAACCAAAATCAGTATTGATTATTGGCGGCGGCGATGGCGGGATTTTGCGTGAAGTCTTAAAACATCCGAGCGTCGAAGCCGTCAGCCAGGTTGAGATTGATGCTCAGGTAGTGGAGATGTGTAAAACTTACTTTCCTCAACATTCGGCTGGTGCGTATGATGATGCGCGTTTAAATCTGGTGATTGGTGACGGTGTCGCATTTGTTAACGAAACGAACCTGACGTTTGATGTGATTATTTCTGATTCAACCGATCCGGTTGGGCCGGGTGAAGTGTTATTTACTTCGCGATTTTATACAGGTATAAAACGTTGTTTAAATCCCGGTGGCGTATTTGTTGCGCAAAATGGGGTCAGCTTTTTGCAAACCGATGAAGTCTTAACCTCGCAAAAGCGTTTATCACCCTTGTTTGAGCAGGTTGGGTTTTATAGCGCGGCGGTGCCGACTTATGTGGGTGGGATTATGACGTTTGCTTGGGCGTCACAGGTTTTAAAACCTAATGACTTAGCATTAAGTCAGCTGCAAACACGTTATCAGCAGGCGGGTTTTAAAACACGTTATTACAATCCGGCGATGCACCAGGCCTGCTTTGCCTTGCCGCAATATTTGTTGGATGCGCTTTAAGTCACGCCTAAACAAACTGATCGGTTAAGGCGGCCTCAGCAGAAGGTTGGTTGGACAATACTTGCGACACAGCTTGGCTTATGCCCTGACTTAAAGCCTGTAAGTTGTCGGCTGAAATATTATAAGCCGGCATGGTGTAAACCAAGCGTCCGAAAGGTCTTAACCAAACACCGTTTTCAATCGCGGCCTGTTGGATTGCGTAACTCAAATCATCTCGAGTGAGTTCGATCACGCCAATACCACCCAATACGCGCACATCTTTAACTTCTTGATACTGGTTTAAAGGCTCAAAAGCTTGGGTTAAGTGTGCGCTGATTTGATTAATCTGGCTTTGCCAGTCTTGACTTAATAGCAGTTGCAAACTCGCTAAGGCGATGCGACAGGCGAGCGGGTTGCCCATGAAAGTCGGGCCATGCATCAGCAAACCCGGGTTTTGCTGGCTAATGGTGTCGCTAATGTGTTGGCTGCAAAGCATCGCTGCAAGGGTCATATAGCCACCAGTCAGGGCTTTGCCGATGCACATGATATCCGGCGAAATATCAGCCCATTCACAAGCAAACAATTTGCCGGTGCGCCCAAAGCCCGTCGCTATTTCATCCGCAATTAACAGCACATCGTATTGATCGCATAATTCACGTGCGCGTTTGAGGTATTCTGGGCGATAAAACCGCATGCCGCCCGCTCCTTGAACCAAAGGTTCCAAAATAAAAGCCGCTAGTTCATGGTGATGTTGTTCAAATAGGGTTTCAAGTGCTTGAATATCGTGTTGGTTTTCAACCACCAGGCCTGGTTGTGGTGCGGGTGCAAACAGGTTGGGCATTAAGTTGTCACTGAATAAGTGATGCATACCCTCAACTGGATCACAAACTGACATAGCGCCAAAGGTATCGCCATGGTAAGCGTGTTGCAAAGCAAGGAATCGATGCTTTTCAGGACGTTGACGACTTTTCCAGTATTGGAGCGAAACTTTAAGCGCAACTTCGACTGACACTGAACCCGAATCTGCAAAAAAAATTTTATCTAAGCCCGCGGGGCTGAGTTGAATTAATTTAGCGGCGAGTTGAATCGCCGGTTGGTGAGTGAGTCCGCCAAACATAATGTGAGACAAGGTTTGAATTTGATCAATCGCGGCTTGGTTAATGGTTGGATGATTGTAACCATGAATACTCGACCACCAGGATGACATAGCATCTAGCAGATTACGTCCGTCTTTAAGGGTGATGAGACTGCCTTGCGCTGAAGCCACCTCAAGCTGTAAATGGCTCGAAGGGAGTTTGTTGTAAGGGTGCCAAATGTGTTGTTGATCGAAGATCTGTGGCTGCATAAATTGTCTAATCTTGTCTGTAAAATCGTAAAGAATCGCATACCAAACGCCGAAAATCAAACAGTGCTGGGTTTTAAATTAGGTAACAAATTCTAGATTTAATGTATAAATCTGGTTGACAGGGTGTTTTTTATCGGTAAAATACGCCGCACATTTGGAGGGTTTCCCGAGCGGCCAAAGGGGGCAGACTGTAAATCTGCTGGCTCAGCCTTCGGTGGTTCGAATCCACCACCCTCCACCAAATTCGCGGGTGTCGTATAGTGGTTATTACCTCGGCCTTCCAAGCCGATGACGTGAGTTCGATTCTCATCACCCGCTCCAATGTCTAATGCTCTCATAGCTCAGTCGGTAGAGCGCTTCCATGGTAAGGAAGAGGTCTCCAGTTCGATTCTGGATGAGAGCTCCATTTTATGGCTGGTTAGCCCAGTCTAATGTAATTATGCTAAACGGGGTTTCGTCATGGCAAAAGCTAAGTTTGAACGTAACAAGCCACATGTAAACGTAGGCACGATTGGTCACGTTGACCATGGTAAAACTACATTGACTGCGGCGCTAACCATTGTGCAAGGTAAGAAGTTTGGTGGCGAATCAAGAGGTTACGACCAGATTGATAACGCACCAGAAGAAAAAGCACGTGGTATTACCATCTCTACATCCCATGTAGAGTATGAGTCAGAAACTCGTCACTACGCACACGTAGACTGCCCAGGTCACGCCGACTATGTAAAAAACATGATCACCGGTGCGGCGCAGATGGATGGTGCGATTCTAGTATGTTCTGCTGCTGACGGCCCCATGCCACAAACACGTGAGCATATCTTGTTATCACGTCAAGTTGGTGTGCCTTTCATTGTTGTGTTCCTAAACAAAGCGGACATGGTTGATGACGAAGAATTGATGGAATTGGTAGAGATGGAAGTTCGTGAACTTCTATCAGACTACGACTTCCCGGGTGACGACACACCAGTAATCAAAGGTTCAGCACTAAAAGCAATTGAAGGCGATACATCAGACATTGGTGTGCCAGCGATTGAAAGACTAGTAGCCGCCCTAGACGAATACATCCCAACGCCAATGCGTGAAACAGATAAGCCATTCCTAATGCCAGTAGAAGACGTATTCTCTATCCAAGGTCGTGGAACGGTTGTAACCGGACGTATTGAAACCGGTATTGTTAAGGTTGGTGAAGAAATCGAAATCGTAGGTATTCGTGACACACAAAAAACAACCGTTACCGGCGTAGAAATGTTCCGTAAGTTACTAGACCAAGGTGAAGCGGGCGATAACGTGGGTGTACTACTACGTGGTACCAAGCGTGAAGACGTTGAACGTGGTCAAGTACTAAGTCACCCTGGCAAAATTACACCACACACCCAGTTTGAAGGTGAAGTGTACGTATTGTCAAAAGAAGAAGGTGGACGTCACACTCCATTCTTCAATGGCTACCGTCCACAGTTCTACTTCCGTACAACCGATATTACGGGTGCATGTGAATTACCATCAGGTGTCGAAATGGTAATGCCAGGTGATAACATTCAGATGACAATCACCTTAATCAACCCGATCGCGATGGACGAAGGTTTGCGTTTCGCGATCCGTGAAGGTGGTCGTACAGTTGGTGCGGGTGTCGTTTCTAAAATCTTGAAATAATCAAGATCTTGCAAAAAACAAAGGGGGCTGGTATAGTCCCCTTTTTTAACTCACAGGGGTGTAGCTCCAATTGGTAGAGCTGCGGATTCCAAATCCGAAGGTTGGGAGTTCGAATCTCTCCACCCCTGCCATATTCTTAACGGTCTACGTCATAGGATGTGGATCGTTTTTTTAATTATATCGACATAGTATGAATAAGAAATCAGAAGTACAAGAATCTAGAAGTATGATGGACACGGTCAAGATGTTCCTGTCGATTGCCATTTTGTTAGGTTCTGTTGTGGCTTACTATACGTTTGCCGAATGGCATGCAGTTGCGCGTATTTTAGTCGTATTGTTTGGTGTAGTGCTTGCGAGCTATGTACTTTACAAGACAGCGCTTGGTGCAAGTTGGTTTAGATATTTAGTTCATACCAAAAAAGAAGTTCGCCAAGTTGTTTGGCCTACCCGAAAAGAAACGGCCCAGACCACTTTGATAGTTGTAATTGCCGTCATTATTGTCGGGATTTTTCTCTGGTTAATTGATATGTTTTTCTTGTGGGCGGTTAAGTTGCTGACAGGACAGGGAGGCTAATGTGGCGAAAAGATGGTATGTAGTACACGCTTATTCTGGTTATGAGAATAAAGTTAAGACAGCGATGCTTGAGTATATTGAGCGTGCTGGGCTGGAAAATGATTTCGGACGTATTTTGGTGCCTTCTGAGGAAGTAGTTGAGATTCGCGATGGGAAAAAAAGAACCAGTGAACGCAAGTTTTTTCCGGGTTATGTTCTAGTTGAGATGGAAATGAATGAAGCCACGTGGCACTTGGTTAAAAGTGTGCCGCAGGTTATGGGTTTCATTGGCGGGACAAGTGATCGCCCTGCTCCAATCACCCAGAAAGAAGTAGATCGTATTTTGCAACGTGTTGAAGAAAATGTTGATAAGCCGCGTCCGAAAGTTATTTACGAGCCTGGTGAAATGGTGCGAGTAACGGATGGCCCATTTACCGACTTTGAAGCGGTGGTGGAAGGCGTTGATTACGATAAAAATAGATTACAAGTATCAGTGCTGATTTTTGGGCGTTCAACTCCAGTTGAGTTAGAGTTTGCCCAAGTCGTCAAAAGCTGATTTTATTAACGGGGAGCCTTATGGCGCTATCACCCACAAGGAGTAGAAGATGGCTAAGAAAATTGCAGCCTATATAAAATTGCAAATCCCGGCAGGGAGCGCAAACCCAAGTCCACCCGTTGGCCCAGCATTAGGTCAGCGCGGCGTAAACATTATGGAGTTCTGTAAGGCATTTAATGCGCAAACGCAAAGTGTTGAAAAGGGATTGCCATTGCCTGTTGTTATCACTGTTTACAGTGATAAAAGCTTCACATTTATTACCAAGACTCCACCAGCGGCTATTTTGTTAAAAAAAGCGGCTGGAATCCAGAAGGGTAGTCCTATTCCTAACCTAAATAAGGTTGGTAAAGTGACACGTGCTCAGTTGGAAGAAATCGCTACGACCAAAATGGCGGATTTAAATGCCAATGATTTGGAAACAGCAGTCAAGATTATTGCGGGCTCTGCTCGTAGTATGGGTCTAACGGTCGAGGAGTAAGAAGATGGCAAAGCTAACGAAAAAACAAAAAATGGTTGCTGAGCGTCTAAATAAAGACTCTTCATATGACATTATTGCAGCCTTGGATTTGGTAAAAGAATTTGCAGGTTCAACAAAGTTTGATGAGACTGTGGATGTCGCTGTTAAATTAGGTGTTGATCCGCGTAAGTCAGACCAGGTTGTGCGTGGTGCTACGGTTCTTCCTAATGGTTTGGGTAAGACTATCCGTGTAGCTGTGTTTACGGGTGAAGCAAACCAAGCGGCCGCAAAAGAAGCGGGTGCTGATTTTGTTGGTATGGAAGAGCTTGCTGATGAAATTAAAAAAGGCATGATGGATTTTGATGTGGTTATTGCTAGCCCAGACGCGATGCGTGTTGTGGGTATGTTAGGTCAGGTTCTTGGTCCGCGTGGTTTAATGCCAAACCCTAAAACTGGCACAGTTACGCCGGATGTTGTGGGCGCTATTAATAATGCTAAAGCAGGCCAGGTTCGCTACCGTGTTGATAAAGCCGGTATTATCCACGCTCCGATTGGCAAAGCTTCATTTGACGCACAGAAGTTAAGAGAAAATCTTGCCGCCTTGATGGAAGACTTAAATAAAGCTAAGCCTTCTGCTGCAAAAGGTGTGTTTATGAAAAAGGTAACTGTATCTAGTACGATGGGCCCAAGTGTCCTAGTGGATCAGTCAACGATTTAATCTATCTGAAAAGATGGATTTGCGAATTGGGTCTCCAAAATTGTGAGTGCCCATCGCAGACCGTAGGTGGCGACTTAATGAGGAGCCTTAATTTCATCTGAGGCCTACGTAGATGAGTGGTTTGATCAGGGAGCTGATTAAACTGTTAGGAGGTTAGAATGGCACTTAAACTCGAAGATAAAAAGCTAGTCGTTGAGGAGGTCTCTGCCATTGTAGAGAAGTCTGTTTCGATCGTGGTAGCTGAATATCGTGGGTTGACTGTGGAGCAGATGACCGATCTTCGCGCTAAAGCACGTGATGCTGATGTAGTAATCCGTGTTGTTAAAAATACTTTGGCACGCAAAGCTTTGCAAGGTTCGCCTTTTGAAGATATGCAGTCTGACTTAGTAGGACCTGTTGTATTGGTATTCTCTACTAGTGAATTGTCAGCCGCAGCTCGTGTAGCTAAAGATTTTAAAAAGGGCAATGAAGCATTGGTTGTTAAGTCGCTATCTATTGGTTCAGGCGTTATGGACGCTAGCCAACTTGATGCAATTGCTGCACTACCGACTTACGAAGAAGCATTGGGCAAGTTGATGTATGTAATGAAGGCACCTGTCGAGAAGTTGGCGCGTACTCTTGCAGCATACAAAGAAGCCAAAGAAGCGGCGTAATATTTTTAGTTATTACGACAAGCAAATTCAATTTTAGGAGATTTTCAAATGGCCGTATCACAGAATGATATTTTAGAAGCAGTTGCTAACATGACTGTAATGGAAGTTGTTGAATTGATTTCAGCAATGGAAGAGAAGTTTGGCGTTTCTGCTGCTGCAATGGTTTCAGCTGGTCCAGCGGCTTCTGCAGATGCAGGCGCTGAAGCACAAACTGAATTCAACGTAGTGCTAACAAGCGCTGGTAGCAACAAAGTTGGTGCTATCAAAGCAGTTCGTGGTATTACCGGTCTTGGCTTGAAAGAAGCAAAAGAAGCGGTTGAATCTGCACCTACTGTTTTAAAAGAAGGTGTATCGAAAGAAGAAGCTGAAGAGATTAAGAAGCAAATTGAAGAAGCTGGTGCACAAGCTGAAATCAAGTAATCTTCCGCTTTTAACTGCGTAAAAAGCAGTATGAATTGGCTGACACTTAGGTGTCGGCCTTTTCTTGTTTAAGGTAGTGTGTAAAAGTGTGATATTCAGTGAGGACTGATACTACAGTTTTATACATTTAAATAGAAATCTCTATTTATCATTTATGACTTGTTCTTTTGCCGAGGTACTCAATGACGACCTATTCGTTAACCGAAAAGAAACGCATCCGTAAAGACTTCTCAACGCAGCCTTCTATGTTGGATGTCCCGTATTTATTATCACTTCAGAAAGGGTCGTATCATGACTTTATCCAGAAGGATAAGAAGCCTCTAGAGCGCGCCAGTATTGGTCTGCACTCTGCTTTCAGTTCAGTTTTCCCAATCAAAGGTGTTGCGGGTACGGCTGATTTGGATTATGTCAGCTATCACCTTGGTCAACCAGAATTTGACGTTAAAGAGTGTAAGCAGCGTGGCGTAACCTATGCCGCTCCACTTCGCGTAAAAATGCGTTTAGTCATCTATGACAAGGACGCTCCAGTCGGAAATCGCCCAGTTAAAGACATTAAAGAACAAGAAGTTTATTTAGGTGATATGCCTTTGATGACGGATAACGGTACATTCGTTATTAACGGTACCGAACGTGTAATTGTGACTCAGTTACATCGTTCACCGGGTGTTATCTTTGATAATGACAAAGGTAAATCCCACTCTTCAGGCAAAATTTTATTCAATGCCAGAATTATTCCTTATCGGGGTTCTTGGTTAGATTTTGAATTTGATCATAATGATTGTTTGTTTACCCGTATTGACCGCCGCCGTAAATTACCCGTTTCAGTGTTTTTGCGTTCAATGGGCTATGACAATGAGCAGATTCTTGAGATGTTTTTTGATACGTCAAAAATCAAAATGTCTAAAGGCAAATATTCACTTGCATTTGATCCTGAGCAGTTTAAAGGTCAGATGGCCAGTTTTACAATTGCTGCAAAGGGTGAAGTCTTCGCAGAAGAAGGTACGCGTGTTACAGCTCGTACAGTTAAACAAATGCAAGAAGCTGGTGTGTCTTCTATTGATGTGCCGAATGAGTTTTTATTAGGTAAGGTTCTGGCTAAAAATTTAGTTGATACGTCATCTGGTGAGTTAATTGCGGCCGCCAATTCCGTTATTACCCAAGATATTATTGATAAAGTGAATGAGTTGGGCAAGCTTCAGTTCGAAGTGCTTTATATAGATGAGCTGCTGCATGGCTCTTATATGTCTGATACGTTGAATCTCGACTCGAGTTCAACACAGTTAGAAGCTCAGATTGAGATTTATCGCATGATGCGCCCTGGTGAGCCACCGACAAAAGATTCTTCTGAGGCCTTGTTTAATAGCTTGTTTTTCCAAGAAGACCGTTATGACTTGTCCTCTGTTGGTCGAATGAAACTCAACCGTCGTTTGGGTCGTCAAGATAACGAAGGAAAGCTGGTACTTGAGCGTGAAGATATTGTTGATGTTATACGTGAGTTGATCAATATTCGAAACGGTCAAAGTACGGTGGATGATATTGATACCTTGGGTAACCGTCGTATTCGTGCCGTAGGCGAAATGGCTGAAAACGCATTTAGAGTTGGTTTAGTTCGTGTTGAGCGTGCCGTAAAAGAACGTCTTAATCAGGCAGAATCTGATGGTTTGATGCCGCAGGACTTAATTAATGCTAAACCTGTATCTGCGGCAATCAAAGAATTCTTTGGTTCAAGTCAATTGTCACAATTTATGGATCAAGTGAATCCCTTGTCTGAGATCACGCATAAACGACGTGTTTCTGCCCTAGGCCCAGGCGGCTTGACGCGCGAGCGTGCGGGTTTTGAAGTTCGAGATGTTCACCCTACCCACTATGGTCGTGTTTGTCCGATCGAAACACCGGAAGGTCCAAACATTGGTTTGATTAACTCATTAGCGGTTTATGCCAAAACGAATGAGTATGGGTTCCTTGAAACGCCTTACCGTAAGGTTATTGATGGTAAAGCTACTGATGAAGTGGTTTATATTTCTGCGATTGATGAAGCACAATACGTTATCGCTCAGGCTAGTGCAAAACTGGATAAGAATGGTAAGTTTGTTGAAGACTTGATTTCAGCACGTCACCAGAACGAATTTACATTATCTATGTCGAAAGACATTAACTTAATGGATGTTTCTCCGAAACAGATCGTATCGGTAGCGGCGGCCTTGATTCCGTTCCTTGAGCATGATGATGCTAACCGCGCATTGATGGGCTCAAACATGCAGCGTCAAGCGGTTCCTACTTTGCGTGCGGATAAGCCTTTAGTAGGTACAGGGATTGAGAAAACAGTCGCTATCGATTCGGGTGTAACCGTGGTTGCTGATCGTGGTGGTGAAGTGGTTTCATCTGATGCGTCTAGAATTGTAGTGCGTGTTAACGATGAAGAAATCGTTGAAGGTGAAACTGGGGTTGATATTTATAACCTTATTAAGTACCAGCGTTCTAACCAAAACACTTGTATTAACCAAAAACCAATAGTTAGTGCAGGTGATCAAGTTACCCGTGGAGACGTATTGGCGGATGGTCCGTCTACTGATCTTGGCGAACTTGCATTAGGTCAGAACATGCGCGTGGCATTTATGCCTTGGAATGGTTATAACTTCGAAGACTCGATTTTAGTATCAGAACGCGTGGTTAAAGAGGATCGTTATACAACCATTCATATTGAAGAATTCACCTGTTTGGCGCGTGATACTAAATTGGGGCCGGAAGAAATTACTTCTGATATTCCTAATGTTGGTGAATCGGCTTTATCGCGCTTGGATGAGAGCGGTATCGTCTATATTGGCGCTGAAGTTAAGCAGGGTGATGTTCTGGTCGGTAAGGTGACCCCTAAAGGTGAAACACAGTTAACACCTGAAGAGAAATTGCTACGCGCCATTTTTGGTGAGAAAGCATCGGACGTTAAAGATACGTCACTTCGTGTTTCTAAAGGTATCGAAGGTACGGTTATTGATGTTCAAATCTTCACTCGTGAAGGCATGAAGAAAGATGCTCGTGCGCAAGATATTCAAGAAGAAGAGCTTGATAAAGTCCGTAAAGACATTGATGAGCAGTACAGAATTCTTGAGCAAGATACCTTAAACCGTATTAAAAACTTGCTGACTGGTTTGAAGTTAAAAGATGGTACCAAGTTAACAGCAGAATACCTTGAAGGTATGGATGTTAAAAAGTGGTTAGGTCTTAACGTTGATGATGAAGAGGTACTGCGCCAACTTGAAGCAGCTGAAGATCAACTTAAAGCTAAGCGTAAAGAGTTAAATGAAGCGTTTGAAGAAAAACGCAAGAAATTGACTCAAGGTGATGACTTGGCACCAGGCGTATCTAAGATGGTTAAAGTATACGTGGCTATTAAGCGTCGTATTCAGCCAGGTGACAAGATGGCTGGTCGTCATGGTAACAAGGGTGTAATTTCTCGCATTTGTCCTGTTGAAGATATGCCATTTGATGAAACAGGTCGTCCTGTAGATATTTGCTTAAACCCACTGGGTGTACCTTCACGTATGAACGTTGGTCAGATTTTAGAAACGCACCTAGGTTTAGCGGCTTGGGGATTGGGTGAAAAGATCGATTCAATGATGAAACGTGATGCGGATATCAAAGAAGTGCGCGAGTTCTTGCATAAGATCTATAATGAAAGCCAAGGTCAATCGGTTGATTTTAAATCATTTAGTGATGATGAGATCGTGGTGTTAGCGAAGAACTTAAGTAAGGGTGTGCCGATGGCTACGCCAGTATTTGATGGGGCTAACGAAGCGCAAATCAAATCACTGTTACGTTTAGCTGAGCTACCTGAGTCTGGTCAAATGCGACTGTTTGATGGGCGCACAGGCGATGAGTTTGATAGAACCGTTACCGTAGGCTATATGTATATGCTTAAGTTGAACCATTTGGTAGACGACAAGATGCATGCTCGTTCAACTGGTCCATACAGTTTGGTTACTCAACAGCCATTGGGCGGTAAAGCTCAGTTTGGTGGTCAGCGCTTTGGTGAGATGGAAGTGTGGGCATTGGAAGCGTATGGTGCGGCCTTTACGCTTCAGGAAATGTTAACAGTTAAGTCCGATGACTTGAATGGTCGTACTCGCATGTATAAAAACATCGTTGATGGCAATGAGTACATGGAACCAGGCATGCCTGAATCCTTTAGCGTATTACGTAAAGAGATTCGCGCATTAGGTATTGATATTGAGTTGGAGCAAGATTAATGAAAGACTTACTCGGTTTTCTAAAAAAACAAAACGTTTCTAGTGATTTTGATGCGATTAAAGTGTCTCTTGCTTCTCCTGAAAAGATTCGTTCTTGGTCATATGGTGAAGTAAAAAAACCTGAAACCATTAATTACCGTACCTTTAAGCCGGAGCGTGATGGCTTATTCTGCGCGAAAATTTTTGGCCCAATTCGTGACTATGAGTGCCTATGCGGAAAATACAAGCGACTAAAACATCGCGGTGTAATTTGTGAAAAATGTGGTGTTGAAGTAACTCAGTCAAAAGTGCGTCGTGAACGCATGGGTCATATCGACTTAGCTACACCAGTTGCTCACATTTGGTTCTTGAAGTCATTACCATCGCGTATTGGCCTAATGCTAGACATGACACTAAAAGAAATCGAAGCGGTTTTATACTTCGAGGCTTTTATGGTTGTTGATCCAGGCCTAACACCTTTAGAGCCTTGGCAGCTACTGACTGAAGAAGAATATTTAGATGCTTTAGAAGAGCATGGCGATGAATTCGAAGCCCAGATGGGTGCCGAAGCTATCAAGCGCATGCTTAAGTCTATTAATTTAGTGGAAGAGGCGGCTCGTTTAAGAGGTGAGGTTGAAACTACAACCTCTGAGACCAAGCAGAAGAAGGTCAGTAAGCGCTTAAAACTTATTGAATCATTTTTGTCATCTGGCAATCATCCAGAATGGATGGTATTGGAAGTTTTACCGGTGTTGCCACCTGAGCTAAGGCCTTTGGTTCCACTTGATGGTGGTCGCTTCGCAACCTCCGATCTTAATGATTTATACCGCCGTGTAATCAACCGTAATAATCGTTTAAAGCGTTTATTAGATTTGATGGCACCGGATATTATCGTGCGCAATGAAAAACGTATGTTACAAGAAGCGGTTGATTCATTATTGGATAACGGTCGCCGTGGCCGTGCGGTAACAGGTACGAATAAGCGTCAGTTAAAATCTTTGGCTGATATGATCAAAGGTAAGCAAGGCCGTTTCCGTCAAAACTTACTCGGTAAGCGTGTTGATTACTCTGGCCGTTCAGTAATTGTTGTTGGTCCTACTTTGAGATTGCACCAGTGTGGTTTGCCTAAAAAAATGGCTTTAGAGTTATTTAAGCCATTCATTTTTAGTAAATTACAAAAACGTGGCGCGGCTCCAACAATAAAAGCAGCCAAAAAAATGGTTGAACAGGGATTACCGGAAGTTTGGGATGTATTAGATGAAGTGATTCGTGAACATCCGGTCTTGTTGAACCGTGCTCCAACGCTTCACCGTCTAGGCATACAAGCATTTGAGCCGGTTTTGATTGAAGGTAAAGCGATTAACTTACATCCCCTCGTTTGTTCGGCCTTCAACGCTGACTTCGATGGTGACCAAATGGCAGTTCACGTTCCATTGTCATTAGAAGCGCAGCTTGAAGCTCGTACATTAATGATGTCGACCAACAACCTGCTCTCACCAGCAAACGGTGAACCAATTATTGTACCGTCGCAAGACGTTGTACTTGGTCTTTACTATATTACGCGTGAGCGTATTAACTCTATTGGTGAGGGCAAGGCCTTTTCAAATTGGCAGGAAGTGGTTAGAGCGCTTGAAGCAAAAGTTGTTCATCTGCATACCAAAATTAAACTTAAGGTTGAAGAAACCGTTATTGAAGATAAAAAAGAACATGTAAGTACTCGTATTGTTGCGACAACGGTTGGTCGTGCTTTATTGTGCCGGATTTTGCCAAAAGGTTTGTCGTTTGATTTGTTAAACACGAACTTGACTAAGAAAAATATCAGTAAGGTGTTAAACACTTGTTATCGTGTGCTTGGACCAAAAGAAACCGTTATTTTTGCTGACCAATTAATGTATGCGGGTTTTAAGTGGTCGACAATGGCCGGTTTATCTTTCTGTTCAGATGATATGTTAATTCCAGATGAAAAAGCGGGCATTCTTGAGCGTGCTGAAGATCAGGTAAAAGAAATTCAGCTACAGTATTCACAAGGCCTGGTGACTGAAGGTGAACGTTATAACAAGGTTGTTGATATTTGGTCACACACCAACGAACTTGTAACGAAAGCCATGATGGATGAGTTGCAGTTCGATATGGTCACTACGGCTGAAGGTGAAGAGGTTAAGCAAAGTTCGTTTAACTCAATCTATATGATGGCCGACTCAGGTGCTCGTGGCTCGGTTGCGCAGATGCGTCAGCTTGGTGGTATGCGTGGATTAATGGCAAAACCGGATGGCTCGATTATCGAGACGCCTATTACCGCTAACTTCCGTGAAGGTCTAAACGTTCTACAGTACTTTATTTCGACACATGGTGCTCGTAAAGGTTTGGCTGACACCGCTTTGAAGACGGCTAACTCAGGTTACTTGACTCGTCGTTTAGTAGATGTTGCTCAAGACGTTGTTGTAACAGAAAATGATTGTAAAACTGAAAGTGGTGTTGAAATGACCGCACACGTAGAGGGTGGTGATGTTATTGAATCACTACGCGAGCGTATTCTTGGCCGTGTGTTAAGTGAGGATGTACTGGATGTTAAAGGCGGTTGCATTGTTGCAGCGGGTACATTGCTTGATGAAAGCTTGGTGGCTTTAATTGATACTCATGGCATCGATCGTGTAAAGGTTAGATCAACCATTACATGTGAAACGAAGTTTGGTGTTTGTCAAAAATGTTATGGCCGCGATTTAGCGCGTGGCCATCTGGTTAACATGGGTGAGGCAGTTGGGGTCATGGCTGCTCAGTCGATTGGTGAGCCTGGAACACAGCTAACAATGCGTACATTCCACATTGGTGGTACCGCCTCGCAGACAGCTGCACAGAGTCACGTAGAAGTTAAGTACGAAGGTACCGTTAAATTCCATAATCTTAAGACAGTTAAGAACTCTGAAGATAAGATAATGGTTACAACACGTTCAGGCGAAGTCACTATTTTAGATGATGCTGGTCGTGAAAAAGAACGCTACAAAGTACCTTATGGTGCAATTCTTGAAGTCACAGAAGGACAAAAGCTGAGTTCTGGTCAAAGTATTGCGAGTTGGGATCCACATACACACCCAGTAATTACTGAGGTAAGTGGTCAGATTGAGTTTGGTAACTTTGAAGGTACAGTAGAAGAACGTTCCGATGAGTTAACAGGCCTGGTGACGCGTGTTGTAAAAGGCGCAAAAGAGCGTTCCAGTTCAGTTAAAGATGCTCGTCCTTTCATTCGTTTACTGGATGATAAAGGTGAAAGTACCTGTTTCGCAGGTACTCAGACACCTGCCGTCTATTACTTACCAGAAAATTCGATTGTGCTTGTTCAGTCAGGCGTGCAGGTTGTATCGGGTGACGTTTTAGCACGAATTCCACAAGCGTCATCGAAAACCAAAGATATTACGGGTGGTCTGCCACGTGTTGCCGATTTGTTCGAGGCGCGTCAACCTAAAGAGCCCGCTATCATGGCCGAGGTAAGCGGTGTAATTTCTTTTGGTAAAGAAACCAAAGGCAAACAGCGTTTAATTATTACGCAAGACTCAAGCGAGCAATATGAGAGCTTAATTCCTAAGTGGCGTACAGTTAATGTATTCGAGGGTGAACGAGTTGAGCGTGGTGATATTATTGTTGAAGGTAATTCAAATGCGCATGACATTCTTCGTTTATTAGGCGTTGAACGCTTAGCTGAATATATCGTGGATGAAGTTCAAGATGTTTATCGCCTGCAAGGTGTACGTATCAACGATAAACACATTGAAGCCATTATTCGACAAATGTTGCGTAAAGTTGAGGTTCGATCGGCGGGTGATACCGGCTTAATTAAAGGCGAGCAAACTGAGTATGCGAAAGTTCTTCAGTTGAATGAAAAAATGCGTTCGGAAGGTAAAGTAGAAGCCTCCTTTGAGCGTGTACTGCTTGGTATTACTAAAGCGTCTCTTGCGACTGAATCCTTTATTTCGGCGGCTTCATTCCAAGAAACTACTCGCGTATTAACTGAAGCCGCTGTTAGTGGTAAGCGAGATACGTTGGTTGGTTTGAAAGAAAACGTAATTGTGGGTCGTCTGATTCCGGCCGGAACAGGTTTTGCATATCACCTAGCACGTAAGAAAGCGAGTGATATTGCCGATGGCGAATTGCGTGCATTTATTCAAAATGACTATGAAGAAGAAAAAGTGAGTGAAGAAATTCTGGAAGAGATGCCGGTTATTGATGACCGCGTTATGGAACCAGAAGATTCAGAGCTTTAAATAACTAGAATTCAACAAGTTATTGCTTGACATATGCTTGTTGGATCACTAAAATTCTGAAACCTTATTTGCAGGCAATAATGCCCGCAATCTATTTTAGGTGAATGAGTTAAAACTCAAATTTGGAGAAAGTTTTAATGGCTACAATAAACCAGTTGGTTCGTAAGCCGCGTAAAGACAAAGTTAAAAAATCAGCCGTACCTGCTTTGGAGTCTTGTCCACAGCGTCGCGGTGTTTGTACGCGTGTTTATACAACAACCCCTAAAAAGCCTAACTCAGCCTTGCGTAAAGTCGCGCGTGTTCGTTTAACTAACGGTTTTGAAGTTTCAACCTATATTGGTGGTGAAGGTCATAACTTGCAGGAACACTCGGTGATTTTGATTCGTGGTGGGCGTGTTAAGGATTTGCCTGGTGTGCGTTATCATACAGTTCGCGGTGCATTAGATTGCTCTGGCGTAAATGAGCGTAAACAAGGTCGTTCTAAGTACGGTGCTAAGCGTCCAAAAGGTAAATAAGCCCTTTTGACATACGTTAGCAATTTTTATTTCCTAAACCGGAAGATGTAAGAATGGCAAGAAGAAGAGAAATACCAAAAAGATTGGTATTACCAGACCCTAAGTTTGGTGATGTGACGTTAACTAAGTTTGTTAACATGATTATGGTTAGCGGTAAAAAAGCAGTAGCTGAAAAAATTGTTTATGATGCTTTGGATAAGGTTGTTGAGCGTCGTAAGGGTGGAGAGCACGCGGCATTTTTAAGAGAAGCTCTTGAGAATGTAGGCCCTTTGGTTGAGGTAAAGTCACGCCGTGTTGGTGGTGCAACTTACCAGGTGCCGGTAGAAGTGCGCCCTGAAAGAAAAGTAGCATTGTCTATGCGTTGGATTGTTGAAGCGGCACGTAAGCGCAGCGAGAAAGGTATGATGCTTCGCTTAGCTGGTGAGCTAAATGATGCTCTTGATAATCGCGGTTCTGCAGTTAAGAAGAAAGAAGATACACACAGAATGGCAGAAGCCAATAAGGCATTCTCGCATTTCCGTTGGTAATATCTGACAAGGCCCTTTGGGGCCTTTATCGTTTCAACAAATCAAAGTAAAAGGTTAGTAAAGTGGCACGTAAAACTCCTTTAGAGCGTTACCGTAATATCGGTATTATGGCGCACATCGATGCAGGTAAAACAACAACTACAGAGCGTATTTTGTTTTATACAGGTCGTTCACACAAAATTGGCGAAGTGCATGACGGCGGCGCAACTATGGATTGGATGGAGCAGGAGCAGGAGCGTGGTATTACCATCACTTCCGCAGCCACCACTTGTACATGGTTGGGCATGGCTAAGCAGTTCCCAGAGCATCAAATTAACATTATTGATACTCCTGGTCACGTTGACTTCACCATCGAAGTGGAGCGTTCACTTCGAGTTTTGGATGGAGCTGTTACAGCGTTCTGCTCTGTAGGTGGTGTTGAGCCTCAGTCTGAGACAGTTTGGCGTCAAGCTGATAAGTACGGCGTACCTAGAATGGGTTATGTCAATAAAATGGACCGTGCTGGCGCTAACTTTTTACACGTCGTAGAGCAAGTCAAAACGCGTCTTGGTGCAGTACCTGTTCCTATGCAGTTGCCTATTGGTGCAGAGGATAATTTTAGGGGTGTTGTTGATCTGGTTAAGATGAAAGCCATCTACTGGGATGCAGATTCTCAAGGTATGACGTTCACTTATGAAGATATTCCGGCTGAGATGTTGGCTGAATGTCAGAAGTATCATGATGAAATGGTTGAGTCAGCCGCTGAGGCTAGTGAAGAGTTCATGGATATTTACCTTAATGGTGGTGAGCTTACTGAAGATCAAATAAAGCTTGGTATTCGCACGCGTTGTATTAATAACGAAATTATCCCTATGTTCTGCGGTTCGAGCTTCAAAAATATGGGTGTTCAGGCTTTGTTGGATGGCGTAATCGAATATTTCCCTTCGCCAATTGATGTGCCTGCAATTGAGGGTGTTTTAGAAGATGAAACCCCAGCTACTCGTAAATCGTCTGATGACGAGCCTTTTGCGGCCTTGGCATTCAAGATTATGACTGATCCGTTTGTGGGCACGCTTACATTCGTTCGCGTTTACTCAGGTGTGATTAGTTCTGGCGATTCTATATATAATCCTGTTAAGGGTAAAAAAGAGCGCGCTGGCCGTTTGATTAAAATGCATGCTAATTCCCGAGAGGAAGTAAAGGAGTTTCGTGCGGGTGATATCGGCTGTGTTGTTGGTCTTAAAGATGTAACGACAGGTGATACTATTTGTGATTTGGAAAATAGGATCACTTTAGAGCGTATGGAGTTCCCAGAGCCTGTAATCTCTATTGCTGTAGAGCCTAAAACAAAGGCTGACCAAGAAAAAATGGGTATTGCCCTGCAGAAACTTGCAGCGGAAGACCCTTCATTTCGTGTTCGTACAGATGAAGAGACAGGTCAGACCATTATTTCCGGCATGGGTGAGTTGCACTTAGATATCATTGTTGACCGTATGAAGCGTGAATTCAATGTTGAGGCGAATGTAGGTGCGCCACAGGTTTCTTACCGTGAAACGATTAAGCAGTCTGTTGAGGCCGAGGGTAAGTTTGTACGTCAATCTGGTGGTCGCGGTCAATATGGTCACGTTGTATTACGTATTGAGCCTCAAGAGCCAGGTACTGGCTTTACTTTTGTTAATGCGGTGGTTGGTGGTGCTGTACCTCGCGAATACATTGGTGCGGTTGAGAAGGGTGCTAAGGAACAGTTAGAAAATGGCGTAATTGCAGGATATCCAGTTGTAGACGTCAAGGTAACCGTGTTCGATGGTTCCTATCATGACGTTGACTCTAATGAAATGGCATTTAAAGTTGCTTCATCTATGGGTGTTAAGAATGGTGTACAAAGTGCGAAGCCTGTCATTTTAGAACCAATTATGGCTGTCGAGGTTGTTACTCCTGAAGAGTATATGGGCGATGTTATGGGTGACCTTAACCGCCGCCGCGGTATGATTCAGGGAATGGAAGATATTCCAAGTGGTAAACAGCTTAAGGCAGAAGTACCTTTGTCAGAAATGTTTGGTTATGCAACCAATGTTCGCTCATTAACTCAGGGCCGTGCTAGCTATAGCATGACATTCAAAAAGTATGCAGATGCACCATCATCTGTCCAAGAAGAAATTATCGCGAAAGCGAAAAAAGGTTCTTAATTTTAATTTTAGAGGGTTTTTAAAATGGCAAAAGCTAAGTTTGAACGTAACAAGCCACATGTAAACGTAGGCACGATTGGTCACGTTGACCATGGTAAAACTACATTGACTGCGGCGCTAACCATTGTGCAAGGTAAGAAGTTTGGTGGCGAATCAAGAGGTTACGACCAGATTGATAACGCACCAGAAGAAAAAGCACGTGGTATTACCATCTCTACATCCCATGTAGAGTATGAGTCAGAAACTCGTCACTACGCACACGTAGACTGCCCAGGTCACGCCGACTATGTAAAAAACATGATCACCGGTGCGGCGCAGATGGATGGTGCGATTCTAGTATGTTCTGCTGCTGACGGCCCCATGCCACAAACACGTGAGCATATCTTGTTATCACGTCAAGTTGGTGTGCCTTTCATTGTTGTGTTCCTAAACAAAGCGGACATGGTTGATGACGAAGAATTGATGGAATTGGTAGAGATGGAAGTTCGTGAACTTCTATCAGACTACGACTTCCCGGGTGACGACACACCAGTAATCAAAGGTTCAGCACTAAAAGCAATTGAAGGCGATACATCAGACATTGGTGTGCCAGCGATTGAAAGACTAGTAGCCGCCCTAGACGAATACATCCCAACGCCAATGCGTGAAACAGATAAGCCATTCCTAATGCCAGTAGAAGACGTATTCTCTATCCAAGGTCGTGGAACGGTTGTAACCGGACGTATTGAAACCGGTATTGTTAAGGTTGGTGAAGAAATCGAAATCGTAGGTATTCGTGACACACAAAAAACAACCGTTACCGGCGTAGAAATGTTCCGTAAGTTACTAGACCAAGGTGAAGCGGGCGATAACGTGGGTGTACTACTACGTGGTACCAAGCGTGAAGACGTTGAACGTGGTCAAGTACTAAGTCACCCTGGCAAAATTACACCACACACCCAGTTTGAAGGTGAAGTGTACGTATTGTCAAAAGAAGAAGGTGGACGTCACACTCCATTCTTCAATGGCTACCGTCCACAGTTCTACTTCCGTACAACCGATATTACGGGTGCATGTGAATTACCATCAGGTGTCGAAATGGTAATGCCAGGTGATAACATTCAGATGACAATCACCTTAATCAACCCGATCGCGATGGACGAAGGTTTGCGTTTCGCGATCCGTGAAGGTGGTCGTACAGTTGGTGCGGGTGTCGTTTCTAAAATCTTGAAATAATCAAAGCTTGATTATTTCTTAAGATTGAAGTAAAATTCGCAACCTTAATTAGCAGTGGGCTACCAGTAGTCTGCTGCTTTTATTTTTTTTATATAGCGAGAAGTGGTCTATGGCAACACAAAACATACGTATTCGCTTAAAAGCATTTGATCATCGTTTAATTGATCAATCTGCAAAAGAGATTACGGAAACAGCTAAAAGAACTGGGGCGCAAGTACGAGGTCCTATTCCGCTGCCAACACGTAAAGAACGTTTTACAATTTTGGTGTCTCCGCACGTAAACAAAGATGCGCGTGATCAATACGAGCTTCGTACACACAAGCGCATGTTGGATATTGTCGATCCAACCGATAAAACGGTTGATGCGTTGATGAAGCTTGATTTGGCAGCGGGTGTTGATGTTCAGTTGGAATTGCGTTAAGCAAATTGAAGCCATCAATCGTAATGGCTGATTTCAATAATAAGAGGTAGCAAAATGAATATTGGTGTCGTTGGAAAAAAAGTAGGAATGACACGCATCTTTAATGAAGAAGGTGTTTCTATTCCTGTGACTGTGGTAGAGGTCGCACCAAATCGTGTTACGCAGATCAAAACTGTAGAAGGTGAAGGTTATTCTGCAATTCAGGTAACAGCTGGATCAAAACACGCGGGTCGTATAAACAAACCAAAAGCTGGACATTTCGCCAAGGCGGGAGTTGAGGCTGGCACAGGCCTTTGGGAGTTTCGTTTGTCAGCGGAAGAGCTTGCTGATTTTGAACTGGGTTCAGAAATAACGGTAGAAAAATTCTCTGAAGTATCTGTGGTTGATGTGACTGGTACGACAAAAGGTAAGGGGTTTCAAGGTGGTGTTAAGCGCCATAACTTTAGAACTCAAGATGCTACTCACGGTAACTCATTGTCTCACCGTGTGCTAGGTTCAATTGGTCAGAACCAGACTCCAGGTCGTGTATTCAAAGGTAAGAAGATGGCTGGTCACATGGGTGACGCACGTCAAACTACTTTGAATCTTGATTTGGTTCGTGTTGATGTAGAGAACGGATTGTTGCTCATCAAGGGTGCAGTCCCTGGTGCAAAAGGCAGCACTGTTTTCGTACGAAAAGCAATTAAGTAAGGTGGGCACAATGGAATTAAAGATGATCGAATTGGCCACTGGCAAAGAGAATGGTAAGGTTGGTGTATCAGACGCTGTTTTTGGTGTGGATTTTAATGAATCTCTAGTGCATCAAGTTGTTGTTTCTTACATGGCTGGTGCACGCTCTGGAACAAAATCTCAAAAAACTCGTGCTGAAGTACGCGGTGGTGGGATTAAGCCTTGGCGTCAAAAAGGAACTGGTCGTGCCCGTGCAGGTACTATTCGCAGCCCTATTTGGGTTGGCGGTGGTCGTGCTTTTCCGGGGCATAACCGTGACTTTTCACAGAAGGTAAATAAGAAGATGTATCGCGGTGCGATGCGCTCAATACTTTCTGAGTTAAATCGTTCGGGTAGGTTGGTTATTGTTGATGATTTTAAAGTCGACGCACCAAAGACACGCGATTTTAAGGCAAAATTACAATCACTTGGTGTGACTGATGTCTTGGTTGTTACGGAAGCATTTGATGAATATCTATATTTATCTTCACGTAACATTTATCACGCAGATGTATGTGATGCTGCTTCAGTTGATCCATTAAGCTTAGTTGGCTTCAAGAGTGTGGTTATGACTCAAGGTGCTATCAAGCAGTTAGAGGAGAAGTTCGCATGAGTAATGAGCGTTTATTAAAAGTATTATTGGCTCCACATGTATCTGAAAAAAGTGCCATGATGGCCGAGAAAGCTTCTCAGTATGTTTTTAAAGTATCTCCTGATGCAACCAAAGTTGAAGTTAAGCTTGCTGTTGAAAGCCTCTTTAATGTGAAAGTTGAATCTGTGAATGTGCTTAACCAAAAAGGTAAGCGCAAAATGTTTAAGGGGCGTACTGGTACAAGAAACGGTTCGCGTAGAGCAATTGTTAGACTAAGTGCCGGTCAAGAACTTGACTTTGTATCTGGCGAATAAGGAGTTAGAATATGGCGATTATAAAAAAATCTAAACCAACTTCTCCTGGACAGCGTTTTGTAGTTCGTATTGTTGAGCCAACCTTGCATAAAGGTGAGCCATATGCGCCGCTATTAGAAAAAAAGTCTAGAAAAGGTGGTCGTAACAACACTGGGCGTATTACTGTGCGTCACCAGGGTGGTGGGCATAAGCGTCACTACCGTTTAGTGGATTTTAAGCGTACTAAAGATGGCATTCCTGCAACTGTAGAACGCCTTGAGTATGATCCAAACCGCACTGCAAATATTGCGTTAATTCTGTATGCAGACGGTGAGCGTGCTTACATTTTAGCGCCCAAAAATCTTCAAGCTGGCGATACGGTTGAGTCTGGAGCAGGTGTTCCAATTAAGGTTGGTAATACGCTTCCATTAAGAAATATTCCGGTTGGTACAGTTGTTCATGGTGTTGAAATGCGTCCTGGTAAAGGTGCTCAAATTGCTCGTAGTGCTGGTGCATACGTTCAGATTGCTGGTAAAGAAGGTTCTTACGTTCTGCTAAAACTTCGCTCTGGTGAAATGCGTAAAATCCATATTGAATGTCGTGCAACTGTTGGTGAAGTTGGTAATGCGGAACATAGCTTGCGTAAGCTAGGTAAGGCCGGCGCTAAAAGATGGCGTGGTGTTCGCCCGACGGTTCGTGGTGTTGCTATGAACCCAGTTGATCACCCGCATGGTGGTGGTGAAGGTCGTACTTCAGGTGGCCGTCATCCTGTAACGCCATGGGGTGTCCCGACTAAAGGTAAGAAAACTAGAAGCAACAAGCGTACTAATAATATGATTGTGCGCCGTAGAAATAGTAAATAAGGAAGGACATAAATGCCACGTTCAGTTAAAAAAGGACCTTTTGTAGATCATCACTTAGCCAAAAAAGTGATTGAGGCACAAGAATCTGGTAACAAGCGTCCAATTAAAACCTGGTCAAGAAGATCAATGATTCTTCCTGATATGATTGGTTTAACAATTGCGGTGCATAATGGGAAAGAACATATCCCAGTTTTTGTTTCTGAAAATATGGTTGGTCATAAGTTAGGTGAGTTTTCTATGACTCGTACCTACCGTGGTCACGTAGCTGATAAGAAAGCTAAGCGCTAATAGGAGAATAAAATGCAAGTAAGTGCAACACATAAATTCGCTCGCATCTCTCCTCAAAAAGCTCGCTTAGTAGCGGATCTTATTAGAGGAAAAGATGTAGAGTCAGCTGTAAATATTCTAACCTTTAGTGGTAAAAAAGCAGCAGACCTAATGAAAAAAGTGTTAAATTCTGCGATTGCTAATGCAGAAAATAATGAAGGTGCCGATGTTGATGAGCTTAAAGTAACAGCAGTTTATGTTGATGAAGGCCCATTAATGAAGCGCATGCGTGCGCGTGCAAAAGGCCGTGGAAATCGCATTATTAAGCGAATGAGTCACATAACCGTTACTGTAAGCGAAAAATAAGGAGAGCCAGAATGGGTCAAAAAGTACATCCTATCGGTATCCGTCTTGGTATTACTAAAGATTGGAATGCTCGCTGGTATGCGGATAGTAAAAACTACTCTGATTTTTTAGTTAGCGATATTGAAATACGCAAAGAATTAAATGAGCAGTTAAAACATGCATCAGTTAGCAAGATACATATTGAGCGCGTTGCAAATGGAATACGTGTAACTATTCATACGGCAAGACCAGGTGTTGTTATCGGCAAAAAAGGCGAAGACATCGAAAAACTAAAAGCATCTTTAATGAAAAAGACAGGCTTGCCGGTCAATATTAATATAGAAGAAATTAAAAAGCCTGAGTTGGATTCAAAGTTAGTTGCAGAGAGTATTGCTCAGCAACTAGAAAAACGTATTCAGTTTCGCCGCGCTATGAAGCGTGCTGTTGGAAATGCTATGCGTTTAGGAGCTCAGGGTATTAAGGTTGCTCTTGCAGGACGTTTAAACGGTGCTGAAATTGCCCGAACTGAATGGTATCGTGAAGGTCGTGTACCTTTACATACTTTCCGTGCTGATATTGATTATTCAATATTCGAGGCTGATACCACTTATGGAAAAATCGGCGTAAAAGTTTGGATTTTCCATGGTGAGAAACTTGGCAAAATGTCTCTTTCTGGGGATAGCCAAAAGCAACCTAAAGCCAAGAAAAGCCGTAAATAAAAGGATTTGTAACCATGTTAATGCCTAAGCGTACCAAATTCAGAAAAGTTCAAAAGGGACGTAATCGTGGTTTGGCACAAAGTGGAAGTAAAGTAAGCTTTGGTGAATTCGGTCTTAAGGCTACTGAGCGCGGTAGACTGACTTCACGCCAAATCGAATCAGCACGTCGTGCGATGACTCGTCATATTAAGAGAGGCGGTAAAATTTGGATTCGTGTGTTTCCAGATAAGCCAATTACAAGTAAACCATTAGAAGTTCGTATGGGTAAAGGTAAAGGTAGTGTAGAATACTGGGTTGCCCAGATTCAACCTGGCCGTGTTTTATACGAAGTTCAGGGTGTAAATGAAGTATTAGCACGTGAAGCTTTTAGCCTAGCCGCTGCAAAACTGCCTTTTAAAACTCAGTTTGTAACAAGAACGGTGATGTAAATGTCTGCACTAGAATTAAGAGAAAAAACAGCTGAGCAACTTAATGAAGAATTAATGTCGCTCCTTAAAGAACAGTTTAACTTAAGAATGCAGCATGCGACTGGTCAATTGGCCAACTCGTCAAGATTGAAGTCAGTAAGACGCTCAATTGCGAGAGTAAAAACCATCATGCGTGAAAAAGTGAGTAATTAAAATGTCAGTAGAAAATACTAAAGCCCGCACACTATCTGGGGTTGTCTCCAGTAATGGAATGGATTGTTCTATTGTTGTGCTGACTGAAAGATATATAAAGCATCCAAAATATAAAAAGTATGTCAAAAAATCTACAAAAATTATGGCGCATGATGCTGATAATATTTGTAATGTTGGTGACAGAGTTACAATTATGGAATGCCGTCCATTATCAAAACGCAAATCTTGGACTTTAGTCAAGGTTGAAGAGAAAGCTAAAATCTAAAGATTGATCTTAGATTAGTTTTTCTACCGCTGGAATGACCAAGCCATTTGGAACTAGTCATTCAGCGGTTTTTGTGTTAAGATTATTTTTTTCGCGGTTTTATAGCAAATGGAGTACCGCTATGATTCAAATGCAAACAATACTTGAGGTCGCTGATAACAGTGGTGCAAAGCGTGTGCAGTGCATCAAGGTTTTGGGTGGCTCAAAGCGCCGCTACGCAAGTGTTGGTGACATTATTAAAGTGTCTGTGAAAGAAGCAGCGCCTCGTGGTAAGGTCAAGAAAGGTGATGTTTATGATGCCGTAGTTGTAAGAACAGCTAAGGGTGTAAGACGTCAAGATGGTTCTCTGATCAAATTCGATGACAACGCAGCTGTGATTCTTAATAATAAAAAAGAACCAATCGGAACACGTATCTTTGGACCAGTAACTAGGGAACTTCGTACTGAAAAGTTCATGAAAATAGTTTCTTTGGCTCCTGAAGTCTTATAAGGAGATTAGTTGTGAATCGTTTAAAAAAAGGTGATGAAGTTGTCATCACTGCAGGCAAAGATAAGGGTAAAAAAGGTACGGTTTCTAAATTGATCGATGACAGCCGCGTGCTCGTTGACGGTGTTAATTTGGTAAAGAAACATACTAAATCAAACCCTATGACGGGTGCCCAAGGCGGGATTGTTGCTAAAGAGATGCCTATTCATGTTTCAAATGTGGCACTTTTTAACCCAGAAACCCAAAAGGCTGATCGTATCGGTTACCGTATCGAAAATGATATTAAGGTACGTTACTTCAAGTCTACAGATAAAGCAGTTGATGCTTAAATTAGGTTAGAGAGATGGCAAGATTAAAACAAGTTTATAAAGATCAGGTTGTGAATAAGCTGGTTGAACAGTTTGGATACAAATCTGTTATGCAGGCGCCAAAAGTAACAAAAATTACTATTAACATGGGCGTTGGTGCTGCGTTGGCGGATAAAAAAGTTTTAGATAATGCTTTGGCGGACATGCAGTTGATCGCTGGTCAAAAGCCTGTCAAGACTTTAGCTCGTAAATCGGTGGCTGGTTTTAAAGTTCGTCAAGGATGGCCTATCGGTTGTAAAGTTACTTTACGTGGCGAAAAGATGTATGAGTTCTTGGATCGTTTAATTAATATTGCTTTACCACGTGTAAGAGATTTCCGTGGGGTAAATCCAAAAGCATTTGACGGTCGTGGAAACTATACGCTAGGTGTTAAAGAGCAGATTATCTTCCCAGAAATAGAGTTTGAAAAGGTTGATATGATGCGAGGTATGGATATTAATATCGCAACCAATGCAGGCACCGATGCAGAAGCTAAGGCTTTATTGGAAGCCTTTAATTTTCCGTTTAAGAAATAGAGAGGTTTCTCATGGCTAAAACTTCAATGAGAGAACGTGAAACCAAGCGAGAGCAAATGGTTGCAAAGTATGCTGAAAAGCGTGCGTTACTCAAAAAAACATCTGTAGATATGTCGCTTTCATATGATGAACGTATGGAAGCTATGGATAAGCTAGCGAAGCTTCCAAGAAATGCATCGCCAGTAAGACAACAGCGTCGTTGCAAAATTACCGGTAGACCACATGGTGTTTATAGAAAATTTGGTTTGTCGCGTAATATGCTACGTTTATATGCAATGCAGGGCGATGTTCCTGGTTTAAGAAAAGCAAGTTGGTAGGATTAAATTATGAGTATGTCTGATCCAATCGCCGATATGCTAACGCGTATTCGTAACGGCCAACTAGCAGGTCATGCAAAAGTTTCTATGCCTTCTTCAAAGGTGAAAGCTTCTTTGGCAAAACTGCTAGTAGATGAAGGTTATGTTTCTTCATTTGACGTTAAAGATACTGACGGAAAGTCTATTTTATCGGTCGATTTGAAATATTATCAAGGGAAGCCTGTCATTGAAATGCTTAAACGTGTGAGCCGTCCAGGTTTACGTGTTTATAAAAACAAAGATGAACTACCAAAAGTTATTGGTGGCTTAGGTGTGGCTGTAGTTTCAACCTCAAAAGGCATTATGTCTGATCGCGATGCACGTATGCAAGGTGTTGGCGGTGAGATTATTTGCTATGTAGCTTAGGAGAGTATGTATGTCTAGAGTAGCAAAATCTCCGATCACCCTGCCAAAAGGTGTGGAACTGAATGTTAAAGGTTCAGAAGTTACTGTTAAAGGTTCGAATGGTTCACTAAGTTTTTCATTAAACTCATCAGTCAATATTGATCAGGCTGACGGTGTTGTTAGTTTTACACCAAAGTCTGGTGTAGTTGATGGGTGGGCACAAGCTGGTACGGCTCGATCTGTAATTAATAATATGGTTATTGGTGTAAGCCAGGGCTTTGAGAAAAAATTACAGCTAGTTGGTGTAGGTTATAGAGCTCAAGTGCAAGGTAATGTTATTAATTTAACACTTGGCTTTTCTCACCCTGTAGCTCACCAGCTACCAGCTGGTGTAACGGCTGAGACACCTAGCCAAACTGAAATTGTGATTAAAGGGGCTGATAAACAAGCCGTTGGTCAAGTTGCAGCTGAAGTTCGCGGTTATCGTCCGCCTGAGCCTTATAAAGGCAAAGGTATTAAGTATGCAGATGAAAGAATTCTGCGAAAAGAAGCTAAGAAGAAATAAGGTTGGGAGTAGATATGGATAGCAAACAAGCTAGACTCCGTAGAGCCAAAAAGACACGTGCAAAAATTAGTGAATTAAATATGCCTCGTTTGTGTGTTAACCGCACACCTAAGCATATTTATGTACAGCTGATTTCTGCAGACGGATCGACAGTACTTGCTACTAGTTCAACGGTTCAGGCGGATGTAAAAAGTAAAGTAAAGTTCAGTGGTAATAAAGAAGCTGCGGAGCTAGTTGGTAAAGTAATTGCTGAAAAAGCAAAAACAGCTGGTGTAACTAAAGTTGCTTTTGATCGTTCAGGTTTTAAATACCATGGACGCGTTCAGGTGCTGGCTGATGCCGCACGTGCGAACGGACTAGAGTTTTAAGATAAGGGTATTATATGTCTTCACAAGAATTACAAGATGGTCAGGACGGATACATTGAAAAATTGGTTTCTGTTCGCCGAGTTGCAAAAGTTGTAAAGGGTGGACGTGTATTTTCTTTCTCAGCACTTACTGTAGTAGGTGATGGTGATGGTCGCATTGGTTTTGGTAGTGGTAAAGCCAGTGAAGTTCCTATTGCGATTAAAAAAGCAATGGAACAGGCTCGTCGTAACATGAGAGATGTACACTTAAAGTCAGGTACATTAGAGTACCCTATTAGTTTTGAACAAGGTGCAGCAAAGATTGTAATGCTCCCTGCTTCAGAAGGTACTGGTGTAATTGCAGGTGGTTCAATGCGTGCTGTTCTAGAAGCAGCAGGCGTTAAAAATGTATTGGCAAAATGTATTGGTACAACAACACCAGTTAATGTCGTGCGTGCTACCGTTAATGCATTAACATCAATGCATACACCTGATTTTATTGCTGCTAAACGCGGTAAAAACTTAAAAGATATTACGGGTGAATAATATGGCGGATAAGAAACTTGTTAAGGTTACCCTTGTCAAAAGTACAATCGGACGTTTACCTGCACATAAAGCTTGTGTAGCTGGACTAGGTTTACGTAGAATGCACCATACGGTTTCCGTTATTGATAGCCCCGAAAATCGTGGAATGATCAATAAAGTGTCGTATCTGCTTAAAGTAGAGGAAGCGTAAAATGTTTTTAAATACATTAACGCCTGCAGAGGGCTCAAACAAAGAAAGAAGACGCGTAGGTCGTGGACAAGGTTCAGGCTTAGGGAAAATGGGCGGACGTGGTCATAAAGGTCAAAAGTCTCGTTCTGGTGGTTTTCATAAGGTTGGTTTTGAAGGCGGTCAGATGCCAATCCAGCGTAGATTGCCAAAAGTTGGCTTTACTTCTTTGAAAGCAAAATATTCGACAGAGATTCGCTTGGATGCTTTGAATAATATTGAGGCAGCTACTATTGATTTAGCTTCATTAAAAGCTAGTAATTTAGTAAGTGAAAAAATAAAAAATGTTAAGGTTATTAACTCTGGCGAGTTAACTAAATCTGTAAAACTTTCTGGTATAAAAGTAACCGCTGGTGCAAAAGCCGCGATTCTTTCTGCCGGTGGAAGTGTTGAAGAGTAAGTATGAATAATCCTTCTTTAAGTCAATCAGGTAGCGCTAGTAAAGGTTGGGGTGACTTAAAGTCACGTTTATTGTTTGTGCTTGGTGCATTAATTGTTTTCCGTCTTGGAACGCATGTGCCAGTACCATCAATTGACCCTATAGCATTAGCGGCAATGTTTGAGCAACAAAGAGGCACCATTTTGGACATGTTTAATATGTTCTCGGGTGGTGCTTTAGAGCGTCTCTCAATACTTGCGCTGGGTATAATGCCTTATATTTCAGCTGCAATTATTATGCAACTCTTGACGGTTGTTTCTCCTACATTGGAACAGTTAAAAAAAGAAGGTGAGCAAGGTCGTCGCAAAATAACTCAGTACACAAGAATGGGTACCGTTGTTTTGGCTACGTTCCAAGCAATTGGTGTTTCTATTGCTTTGCAGGCTCAGAATATCAATGGAATGCCGGTTGTTGTTAATCCAGGTCATATGTTTATGCTTACGACCGTTGTTACACTTGTTAGTGGGACAATATTTCTAATGTGGCTTGGTGAGCAAATTACTGAGCGTGGCATTGGTAATGGTATATCTTTGATTATCTTTGCAGGTATTGTAGCTGGTCTACCATCTGCATTAGGTGGTACGTTGGAACAAGTTCATACAGGTGCCTTACATGCTTTGACAGTAGTTGTATTGTTGTTACTTGTAGCGGCCGTTACAGCTTTTGTGGTGTTTGTGGAACGTGGACAACGAAGAATACCAGTGCATTATGCACAACGTATGCGTGGACGTAAGTTGTATGGTGGGCAGGAAGGGCATCTACCCTTGAAGCTCAATATGGCTGGTGTAATCCCACCTATTTTTGCATCAAGTATCATCTTATTCCCCGCCAGTTTGGGTGGTTGGTTTGGTGCTTCAGAAAACTTAGGTTGGCTTAAAGATTTAGCAACAACACTTGCACCTGGGCAGCCCTTGTATGTGTTTTTCTATGCATTGGCCATTATCTTCTTTTGCTTTTTCTATACAGCGATTGTATTTAATCCAAAAGAAACAGCTGATAATTTAAGAAAATCTGGTGCATTTTTACCCGGCATTCGTCCAGGTCCACAAACAGCTCGTTATATTGACACTATTATGGGTCGATTGACTTTAGCGGGTGCTGTTTACATTACAGCCGTATGTTTGCTGCCAGAGTTCTTAATACTATATTGGAATGTACCTTTCTACTTTGGCGGTACATCGCTGCTGATTATTGTAATTGTTGTTATGGATTTTATGACGCAAATACAGGCTCAGCTTATGTCTGGTCAGTATGAAAGTATGATGAAAAAAGCAAATTTGAAAGGTAAATAGAAAGTCAACTATTTATCTAGTATTTCAACGAGAAAACGAGTATAATCACTCGTTTTTCTAGACGGATTTTAGGGGAGCGTCAAAATGGCTCGTATTGCCGGCGTAAATTTACCGCTTAACAAGCATATTGTTATCGGCTTAAGATCGATCTATGGTGTAGGACAAACAACTGCTCAGAACCTTTGTGTTTCTGCAGATCTTGATCCTGCAACAAAAGTTCGTGAGTTGACTGAAGCACAGTTGGAAAAGCTACGTGATGAAGTAGCTAAATACAAAATTGAAGGTGACTTAAGACGTGATGTTTCTATGAACATTAAACGTCTAATGGATATGGGTTGCTACCGTGGCATTCGTCACCGTCGTAGCTTGCCATTACGTGGTCAGCGCACTAAAACAAATGCGCGCACCCGTAAAGGTCCAAAGAAACCTATTAAGAGATAAACCGCATAACCTGCGAGAATAATTATGGCAAAAGCAAATACGCGTGTTAAAAAGAAAGTCAAGCAAGTAATAAACGATGCCGTTGCGCACGTTCATGCTTCTTTCAATAATACAATTGTGACGATTACTGATCGTCAAGGTAATGCATTGTGCTGGGCTACAGCTGGTGGCAGTGGTTTCCGTGGGTCTCGTAAAAGTACTCCTTTTGCGGCTCAGGTTGCTGCAGAGCGTGCTGGCCAAATGGCTCATGAGTACGGTGTAAAGAATATGGACGTTATGGTGAAAGGACCTGGTCCAGGTCGTGACTCAGCTGTTCGTGGTTTGCACAGTGCAGGCTTCAAGATTACATCGATTTCTGATGTAACTCCGATTCCTCACAATGGATGCCGTCCATCTAAAAAACGTCGTGTTTAAGGATATAAGTTCATGGCAAGATATATTGGTCCAAAATGTAAGCTCGCGCGTCGTGAAGGCACTGACTTATTTTTAAAGAGTGGTGCTAGAAGCATTGAGTCAAAGTGTAAAATTGATCAAGTTCCTGGTCAACATGGCGCTCGTCGTACACGTGTTACTGAATACGGTACTCAGTTGCGAGAAAAGCAAAAAGTTAGACGTATTTATGGCGTATTAGAAAAGAAATTCCGACTTTATTATAAAGAAGCGGATCGTCGTAAAGGTTCTACAGGTGTTAACTTGTTACAAATCCTAGAAAGTCGTTTAGACAATGTTGTCTATCGTATGGGGTTTGCGAGTACACGTGCTGAAGCTCGTCAACTTGTTTCGCATAAATCGATTCAAGTAAATGGTGGTACGGTTAACATTCCATCATTTGAAGTTTCAGCTGGTGATGTAGTCAGTGTTCGTGAAAAAGCACGTAATCAAACTCGTATCGCATCAGCATTAGAGTTGGCCTCCAAAATGAGTTCGATTTCATGGGTTGAAGTAGATCCTAAAGCTTTCCAAGGAACATTTAAATCTGTTCCAGATCGTAGTGATCTTCCGGCTGAAATTTCGGAAAACTTGATTGTTGAGCTTTACTCTAAGTAGTCTATAAACGGAGATAACACCTGATGCAAGAGATGTTAGAACAGTTGTTGACCCCACGTCTTGTTGACATCAAGAGATTGAGTCCTACCCATAGTCGTGTGACTTTAGAACCGCTTGAACGTGGTTTTGGTCATACACTTGGTAATGCTCTAAGACGTATTCTTTTATCATCTATGCCTGGTGCTGCGATTGTAGAAGCTCAGATAGATGGAGTACTACATGAGTACTCAACTATTGAAGGTGTAAGAGAGGATGTTTTAGAAATCCTACTTAACCTTAAAGAAGTGTCGATCAAGTTGAACGCAAAAAATAGCGCTCAGTTAGTTCTGAAAAAATTTGGACCTGCTGTTGTAAGAGCGAAAGATATTTCTGTTGATCATGATGTGGAAATCTGTAATCCAGACCACATCATAGCTCACATCAGTGAGGGTGCAGAGCTATCGATGACCTTGAATGTAGAGAAGGGTATTGGCTATCGTGCTGCGGTTCAAGCTGATCCTTCAAACTCAACACAGGTTGGTGCTTTACGATTAGATGCGAGTTTTAGTCCGGTTCATACCGTAAGTTATGAAGTTGAAAATGCTCGTGTTGAACAGCGTACTGACCTTGATAAATTGATACTTGATGTTGTTACTAACGGCACATTGGATCCTGAGGATGCAATTAAGCAAGCCGCGACAGTATTGCATTATCAGTTAAATGCGTTTGTTGATTTGAAGCATCAAGAAATTTCAGCACCACAAGAAGAAGAAAATGAGTTTGATCCTATTTTCTTACAACCAGTAGATGATCTTGAGTTAACAGTTCGTTCTGCGAATTGTCTAAAAGCAGAACAGATCTATTATATTGGTGATTTGGTTCAACGTAGTGAAGGTCACTTGTTGAAAACGCCAAATCTGGGTAAGAAATCTTTGCAAGAGATTAAAGATGTCTTAGCGCAAAGAGGATTGAGTTTAGGTACTAAATTAGAAAACTGGCCGCCATCTAGCTTGGTGAGTAAAGAGTCAGCGTAAGTAAAAGGAAGCTATTATGCGTCATCGTAAGAGTGGTCGTAAACTAAATCGCAATAGCTCGCACCGTAAAGCCATGTTTAAAAACATGTCAGCTTCATTGATTGAGCATGAAGTGATCAAAACAACGGTTGCTAAAGCTAAAGAATTGCGTTCTATCGCAGAGCCATTGATCACCTTAGCTAAGGAAGATAGTGTTCATAACCGTCGTTTAGCTTTTTCACGTCTTCGTGATAAAGCGGCGGTTGGCAAGCTATTTACTGACCTAGGTGTTCGTTACCAGTCTCGTCCAGGTGGTTATATCCGCATTCTTAAGTGTGGATACCGCCCTGGTGACAATGCGCCGATGGCGATTGTTGAACTGGTTGATCGTCCAGTGGCAAAAGTTCAAGCTCCTACTGAAGCATCAGAAGAAGCTTAACTCTAAAAGACCGACTTAATGTCGGTCTTTTTATTCATAGTTATGTTAATTGATACTCACGCTCACCTGCCCCAACTCAATTTTTCTGCCGACGAAATTCATCACCCCGTAATTTCTGTTTCTACTGATTTTCAATCTTGCCAATCAAATCACACGTTTACTATAAACGCGCCAAATCTGATTTTTACAGCTTGTGGTTTACATCCCTGGTTTGTCAAGGATACGTCATTGGATGAGCTTAATTTAATATTTGGTTATATCCAGTCAAAAAATGCTCGAATTATGGGAGAGATGGGTTTAGATTTTTCAGACGCATATAAACATACTAGATCACAGCAAATCGAAGTTTTAGAAGCTCAATTAAGTTTTGCTTATGATAATGACTTATCAGTTTCACTTCATTTAGTTAAAGCTTATGATGCACTCTTCGATTTATTAGTAAGTTACCCAGTGCAAGGTGCAATTCATAGTTTTCCGGGAAGTTTGGAGCAAGCCAATCGGTTTTCTAAGTTGGGTCTAAAAATAGGTGTAAATGGTTTAATCCTAAGAGATAATGCGCCGCGTTATCATAATTTGATTAAAAATATGCCTATTGAGTCTTTGGTTTTGGAAACCGACGCGCCAAATATAGCTTATCCGGATGGTAGGCAAGGTGATCTCAAAATGTTGCCATTAATAGCGACTAGGATCAGCCAAATTAAGAATATCGACTTAAACAATGTATCAGAAATTACAACCAATAATGCAATTGAGAGTTTTAAATTAAATGAATTGTTATGATCTTTTAGCCGATCCGCTTTATGAACGCAGCCGCTTGGTATTTAGTGATGATGAAATGTGCCGAATAAATCAGAGTCATGTTCTGGTTGCGGGTGTCGGCGGGGTTGGTGGTTTTGTGGCGGAAGCCTTAGTTAGAGCTGGGGTAGGTAAGATTACCTTGGTTGATCATGACAAGGTTTCAGTGTCAAATAAAAACCGCCAGATAGTTGCGCTGAATTCCACTATTGGGCGTCTTAAAGTTGATGTTATGGCTGAGCGTTTATTGGATATCAATCCGAATTGTCAGGTTAATAAAATAGCCGAGTTTTTATCGCCTGAAGCCATGCCAGGCCTGGTAGGATCCGGTTTTGATTTTGTGGTGGATGCGATTGATAGTTTAAACTGCAAAGTGGCTTTGGTTGAACAGGCTTATATCCAACAGGTAGCTGTTGTATCGAGTATGGGGGCTGGGCGGCGTATTGACCCATCTAAAATCGCGATTACGGATATAAGCCAAACCCACGGTTGCGGCTTGGCGCGAGTCATGCGTCAACGTTTAAGAAAGTTGGGTATAAAAAAGGGCGTTCCGGTGATATTTTCATCGGAGCTACCCAAAGACCCAGGCCCATTTGAAGCCATTGATGGCGCAAGGGGCCGAGTTGTAAATGGTACGGCCAGCTATATGCCGGGTATTTTCGGTTTAATGCTAGCAGGCCTGGTGGTGCAAAAACTGTCTCAGCCAAATTAGTGTTATCTGGTTTTATTTATGGCTCAAGGATTTTGATTGAGCCGGCTCCAAGTTCTTAACCGCTAGTTCAGCCGAGGTTAAATATTTAATCACCTGCTCACTACATTCATCTAGCTTTATAAACTCGTCTTCAATTAAAGCCATGTCCTGGTTTTCATGCGCAGTTAGGATTCGTTTGATCGTTTTATGCAGCTCAGCATGCCATTTCTCTACCTGTTGCATTTCTGGTAAGTTAGCGTATTTTTGGCCTTCAGTGCTGTAGAACCATTTACCTAACCCGCATTTAGTATGATTGGTGGCGGCTTCAAAATTTAATCCAACATCCATGCCCGCAATATAAGCGGTAATCAGGCCTTTCCATTGCTGATGGGCTCTGCGTGCTTGTGCAAAGGCAAACTGCCCTGTTTGCATGGCTGTTTCAAAGTTAATGGCTTTTAAATCTATCTTAAACATTTTCGACAACTCAATGACTTCAGCCGCATAACGTGCCATTTGTTGGGTTTGTTGTGCGGTTTCTTCAACCAGTGCCGCATTTTGTTGAGTTGCCGTATCAATTGAAGCAATCGCATTATTGACCTGTTCAACCCCTTGAGATTGTTCGGTGGTCGCTTGGTTGATTTCGCCAATAATTTGACTAACTTGTTCGATAGATTGATTTATCACATCAATGGCTTGACCAGATTGATTGGCGAGTTCCGTGCCTTGCTTAACTTTGATTAAGGTATCATCAATCAGGGTTTTAATTTGTTTAGCGGCTTCCGCTGATTTTTGTGCCAAGCTGCGCACTTCTGAGGCGACGACAGCAAAGCCACGGCCATGATCACCGGCTCTGGCGGCTTCAACCGCGGCATTCAAGGCCAGCAAGTTAGTTTGGAAGGCAATGCTGTCAATTAGGTTGGTGATTTCCCCGATTTTACTGCTGGAGTCATTGATTTCATGAATCGCATCAATGGTTTGTTTCACGACCTGATTGGCATTAGAGGCCTCACGGCGTGATTGGTCAGACAGGCCTTGGGCTTGTTGCGCATTCTCGGCTGTTTGGCGGATAGTGGATGTGATTTGCTCCATACTGGCCGCAGTTTCTTCCAGTGAGGCGGCTTGTTGCTGAGTACGCTGGGCTAGGTCCTGAATGCCGACCGAAATGCGATTGGTGCCTTCTGATAAACGCAACACGGAAAAGTTAGATTGAGACATTAAACTGGATACGTTTGCAGTGGCATTGTTCACCCCATCTTTTAGGATGCTTAAGGTGCCATGTAGGGGGAGGTGGATACGTTTGGTTAAGTCGCCAGAACCTTGCGCGACCATCACCTGGGTGGTTTCACCAATTGCTTTTTCAAGCTGATCTAGAGTCTGATTAATGGTGTCTTTTAAGTGTTTTAATTCGCCCTGAGCTTCGGCATGAATACGTTTTTCGAAATAGCCTTCGGACACCTGATCCATTAACTCATTGACTTCAAAAAACACGCCTTTCAAAGTCACCATTGCGGTTTGACCATATTCTACTGCTTGCTGATAATCACCTTGTAACTGTGTGTTGGATTCATAGCTAAAGTTACCATTTCGAATCTCATGCAGCACTTTGGTAATTTCTTCAGTCGTCTGGCGCATCGCCTGAGTGGCCAAATTGGTGCTGGCTTTAAGTAAATCAAAATCGCCTTGCATTGGAATGCTCGTGTTGGCGTTGAGTTTACCGTGGGAAATCGCAGATAACATACGCCCTGTTTCGCCAATTGCCACCTGCATATTTTGCATTTGTTGATTGTAAGTGCGTGCTAACTGGCCAATTTCATCTTGGTTTTTAATGACCGCACGCACACTTAAATCACCCGTGCGCTGTGAGCATTGCATAATTTTTTGCAATGCTCGCAACGGCCGAGAAACCAACATATAATTCATGATCGCAAAGTAGGCGGATAAAATCACCAGCAATAAAATGCTGAACCAGCTTAGTTGGGTGAGTAATTGGTCCGCCACCAGGCCTGGTGCATTGGTTTGATTAAGTTGGTCTAACCCGCTAGCATGCATCCAACTAACGACCCAAACCGCCAAACCCAATAACAGCACATTTCCTAAACTCAGCTTGGTTAATAAGGACCATTTTTTAAATGGATTGAGTTTATCCAGCTTGGCTTGTAAAGGACTAAAAACCTGGCCCTTTTTAATAACCAGTTGGCCATGGTGAATTAAGGGGTAAACTGAGGTGGCGAGTGCAATTTCAGCTTCAGTGGCGGGCATACGTACCGAAATATAACCGGTGATTTGGTCTTGTTGTTTGACGGGCGCTACATTGGCTTTTACCCAATAATGATCGCCATTTTTTGCACGGTTTTTAACAATCTGAGTCCAGCCTTCACCTGATTGCAGGGTTTGCCACATATCTTTAAACACCGCAGGTGGCACATCAGGATGGCGCAACAAGTTGTGTGGCTGTCCAATTAATTCGGATTCGGTATAGCCGCTAATTTCTATAAACTCATCATTGGCTTCAACAATAGTGCCATCGATATCGGTGCGTGAGACTAGACGATAGTTTACAGGAATCAGTTTTTGTTGTTGGGTTACGGGTAGATTTTGTCTCATAAGATTCTCCGATAGCCACTCAGTTAGATTTAGTAAGAAATTATTTTATGCTAATAAATTATGATTCATTGGTATGTTGTTGGTTTATAAGCATAAAACTTGATTTGCATCAGGTTGGGAAGGCTGTCGTTTGTATTTGTATAAATTGTTATACTGTTTCGCCATTTACTAGACAGGTTAGAGAAATTGAAACCCAGCCCAATCAGCCGCTTATTATCACGCAAACTTTATTGGGATATGGAAGAGCAAGTGCTTTGGTTGGACTTGCGTCAAATTTGGCCTGACAAGGGGGTATTGCGCCTGCCGAGCTGGGATCAAATGATGTTGTCGGCCGAACCTATTCCACAGTATGCCCCCGCTTTAGATGTGTTGAGTTGGTCAATCCACAGTGAATTACGTTTTTGGTTACAACAGATTCCAAAGTGGGTGGTGGAAAGTTGTCAGTTATTTCCCAGCCACCAACTGAGTTTGCTGCATTATGCCGGGCGTTATCCACAGATGTTGGAGTTATTGGATCATGCGCCTTTATTGGCGTGGGAATTAATACGTGCGCCTTTGACGGAGGCTGAGCGGGTGGCACTTTTTCAAGCCAAACGAATTGATATGGTCGCAAAGCTGGGCTGGCCGGGAAAAACCGAAACCCTCAAGTTTCTGTGTAACTTGCGATTACGTGTGGTTAATAACGAACTGCTTGAGCAGGTTCAGGTGTGTTTATTAGATGAGCGGCGCTTAAATTCATTACAAATTTTACCACGCATCAACTCGATGGCGTTGTCCTTGGCGGCCCGTTTTCCAGAACTAATTGGCCAACGTTTGCACCAGAGTTTAGCCCGTATGCCTTGTCGACCCATGCAATGCAAATCCATGATTGCCTTATTAGAGGATGTTTATCGACTGGCTGAATTTATTGGAGAAGCGGAGGTTACGCGTAAAATTGGAGACTGTCGCTATTTGGTGGAAGTCGAAACCTTATACCAGGCCTGGTTAACTCAAACGTTAGATCAGCAGGCTGCGTCGATTGAACTGGCGTTATCGACCGAACCACAACAGTTAACTCAGCCCAATCAATGGCAAGCTCTAAGCCGACAACAGAACCAGGCCTGGTGGTTGGATTATCCTCAATCAAATCTGCAATTATGGGCTTGGTTGTTTGAAGGGGAGTTGGTGGGATTGTTACTGGATAACTCAGGTGAACAAGCGAAAGTTCAACGTTTGCGCCAAGCACAAAACCAACTCGCCAGCGCCGCATTACAAGCGCAGGTCGAGTTGTGGTTAGTAAATTTAAATAAAGCTTAGTCGAGTAGTTTTTCCGAACCCATTAAGTCTTGATAAGTTTCACGCGGACGCACCAACCAGGCCTGGTGCTTCTGCACCATCACTTCGGCCGCACGTGGGCGCGTATTGTAGTTCGAACTCATGGTAAAACCATAAGCGCCTGCCGATAAGACCGCCAGCAAATCACCGGCTTTTAAATTAAGTGTGCGATCTTTGCCTAAAAAATCGCCGGTTTCACACACCGGGCCAACTAAGTCCCAACTCGCCTCCAGGCCATCAGTACGCGGATTGAGTGGAATAATTTGTTGATAGGCTTGGTATAAGGCTGGACGAATTAAATCGTTCATTGCTGCATCAATAATTGCAAAATGTTTATGGTCTGACGGCTTTAAGTATTCGACCTCGGTTACTAACACCCCAGCATTGCCCGCAATTGCACGACCCGGTTCGATAATTACTTCAATACTTGGATCATTCAATTCGTTTAATAACGCCTTAATATAATCGGCAATCTCAGGTGGGTTTTCGTCGGTATAACGAATCCCCAGGCCACCGCCTAAATCCAAATGATGAATCTCAATCCCCATATCGGCTAAGCGCTGTTTAAGTTGCAACACCTTCTTTAACGCATCCACAAACGGACGCACTTCGGTTAATTGCGAACCAATATGGCAATCTATGCCGATGACTTTGATATGAGAATAGTCTGAGGCGGTTTGATAAAGCTCCGGTGCGGTGAGAATATCGACACCAAACTTGTTTTCTTTCAAACCAGTCGAAATGTAAGGATGGGTTTTGGCATCGACATCTGGGTTCACCCGAATCGAGATGGGTGCGATTTTATTCACGCGTTGCGCAACCGTTTGAATGCGATCCAACTCCGCATGGGATTCAACATTAAAACAGCGAATGCCGACTTCCAGCGCACGTTCAATTTCGGATTCTTTTTTGGCCACGCCCGAAAACACCACCTTGTCGGCTTGGCCGCCGGCACGTAATACGCGTTCAAGTTCGCCTTGCGAAACAATATCAAAGCCCGAACCCAAATGTGCCAACACCTGTAAAACAGCGACGTTCGAGTTGGTTTTGACCGCATAACATACCAAATGTGGCTGAGTACCAAAGGCTTGGTCAAATGCCTGCCAACGGTTTTCTAGCTCGGTGCGAGAATACACATACAGCGGTGTGCCGTATTGTTTAGCTAAATCGTTTAACGAAACCTGTTCGGCCATTAGCTGATTTTGTTGATAGTGAAAAACGTCAGTCATGGGTAATCCTTATACAGCACGCAGAAACGGGTTCAGGAAGGCTGTTGAGTTGAATGATGTTGGCCGATCACATGGGTGTCGACCTGGCTGGTTTGTGGCAAACTTAATGGGCCTTTTTTGCCGCAACCACTCAACACAAAGGTTGCTGAGAGTAAGCCCGCCACTAACCAAATCGGTTTAAATTGTAAAGACATAAGCCGCTTGCGTTTCATATTCAGTGCCATCGCGTTAAAATGATCGCCATTTTACCAGAATCTAGGAACGCATTGATATGTCTGAACTCTTACCGGTTATTGTTGAACCTTCTCAACCCGCTAAAGCCGCCGTGATTTGGCTGCACGGCTTAGGGGCGGATGGACATGATTTTGAAGAGATTGTACCCAGCTTAGACTTACCAGAAAATCATGCCATTCGGTTTGTGTTTCCACACGCACCGATTCAACCCGTTACCATCAACGGTGGCATGCATATGCGTTCGTGGTTTGATATTCGTTCGTTAGATATGCAAAACGATGTGGATTCGGCTGGCATTCGGGTCGCCTGTCACCAAGTTTATAAACTCATCGCACAACAAGAAGCGGCCGGTATTGACCCAAAAAACATTATCCTCGCTGGCTTTTCACAAGGCGGTTTGATCGCTTTACATGCGGGCTTAAGTTACGACCATAGTCTGGGTGGTATTATGGCGTTATCAACTTGGTGCCCGTTGGTGGAGCAATTTCATTTGCACCGCGAACTGCCGATTTTAATGATTCACGGTCGACTAGATCCGGTAGTGCCGTTTGAACTGGGTGCCAAAGCGCTAGACGATTTAAGTGCCAAAGGTTACCAAATTGATTGGCAGGTTTATGATATGCAGCACCAGGTCTGCTTGGAAGAAATTGAATATATTGGCCACTGGTTACGCCAGCGGTTATTGCAAGGAAACGACTAATGTTTATTTTAACCATGCGAGTACGCGATTATGAATGTGATATTCAAGGGGTGGTGAACAACAGTGTGTATCAAAATTATCTTGAACACGCTCGGCATGAATTCCTACTCGCCAATAACATCAATTTTGCCGATTTAAGCGCGCAAGGCATTAATTTAGTGGTTACCCGAACCGAGCTAGACTACAAAGCCTCGTTGCGCCCACAGGATGACTTTTACATAACGGTCGAATGCATTCGCGAGTCGCGTCTTAAATTTGCATTTATTCAACATATCTATCGCTCAAATGATGATAAATTAGTGATGCAAGCTAGGGTAATTGGAACCGGCTTAAATGCACGCGGGCGCCCGGAAATTCCGGCTGAATTAGATGCTTTATTTACTCCGCAAAACGATTAGGTAACAAATATGAAAGTGTTGGTTGGTGTGTCAGGCGGAATCGCAGCCTATAAGGCCTTGGAGTTAGTGCGCTTGTGTGTCAAAGCCGGCTACCAAGTGCAGGTGGTGATGACCGAAGGCGCCAAGCAGTTTATTCAACCTTTATCCTTTCAAGCTTTGTGTGGACATAAAGTGCGCGACAGCTTGTTTGATCTCGAACAAGAAGCCGGTATGGGACATATAGAACTGGCACGTTGGGCGGATCTAATTGTGATCGCGCCCGCCAGCGCGGATGTATTGGCACGTTTGCGTGCAGGTATGGCAAATGATTTATTAACTACGCTATGCTTAGCCACCGATCGACCGATTGTATTTGCCCCCGCGATGAACCGCTTAATGTGGGCGAATGCCGCCACCCAAGATAATGTCGCGGCTCTGCAAACACGCGGCTGGCAGATGATTGAACCCGCCTCGGGCGAGCAGGCTTGTGGTGAAGTCGGGGCAGGGCGTTTGGCTGAACCCGAAACGATTTTTAACATTATTCGTCAGCAAGCGGATAAGTTATCGGTTGCGGACATAAATGCAGATAAAGCACCAGGCCTGGTTGGTCAGCATTCTATTCCTACCGACCACCAGGCCTGGTGGTCGGATAAAACCTTGCTGATTACCGCTGGGCCAACCTATGAAGACCTAGACCCTGTACGTTTTATTGGTAATCGAAGCTCCGGCAAAATGGGGTTTGCGATCGCCGAGGCTGCGGCTGAATTGGGGGCGAAAGTCGTATTGATCAGCGGGCCAGTGAATTTGCCGACCCCACCCGGCGTGACGCGAATTGATGTGCGATCGGCTTTGCAAATGTTTGAAGCGGTAAAGCAATATTATGCGCAAGTTAATGTCATGATTGGCGCGGCCGCGGTCGCCGATTTTAGGTTGGCTGAACTGGCTAGCCAAAAAATCAAAAAACAGGCTGAACAAGACGGCTTAGAACTCAAGTTGGTACAAAACCCGGATATTATTGGCTGGGTCGCCGCGCAGGCAGATAAACCTTATGTGGTCGGGTTTGCGGCGGAAACGCAACAAGTGATGGCCTATGCCAAGGCCAAATTACAACGCAAGGGGCTAGACATGATTTGCGCCAATCAGGTGGGTGAAGGACTTGGGTTTGACACAGATGATAATGCTTTAACTTTGATTACCCAAAATCAGGAATGGCCACTTGCGCCGTCATCCAAAACCCAGCAAGCCAAGTGGCTTTTAGGTTTTATTCAGCAAACGCTAGAAACCACTGCGGCAAATTAAGTCATCAATTCGGGTTAATCGAGGTGCCCTATTAAGGGTTGGAGCTATTTCGCTTGATCAATCATTTTTTGGGTGGCGCTTTCTACCTGCTGTGCAATCTTAACGAGCTCGGCATTGTCCGACAACATCGCCAGCATAGGTTCGGGCCGGATCATGCCGATTTTGGTGACACCTTGCTCAGTAAATACCGAAATTCGACAAGGTAAGGCCATATTCAAGTTCATATCCACCGCTAAAACCTTAGAGGCCTGCCCTGGGTTGCACACTTCAAACACACGGCATTGGCCTTTAAAATCAAAGCCCTTAGTGCGCAACGTTTGACCTAGGTCGTGAATGTGCAACACCCCAAACTGGTGAGCCTTAACAGCGGCCTCTAAATCTTGACTGGCTTGTTCAAACGATTTTGGGGTTTCAACTACATAATACATAACACAATCCTTTGCGAAGGTTAATCGCTTTTTTGTTGTTGGCGTTCTTGATGGCGACGGGCAATTTCATCCCAGTCGATATTGTTACAGGTTTCGCACTCTTCTTTGATAATACCCATCCAGACTAACATAGAGTGAATTTTGCACCCCACACAGAAGCCCAAAATTGCCTCCATCCACATAAATCCAAGACAGACCCAAACCAATACGAGCGGAATCCAAAAAGGCATATAGTTAATATGGGTGGGAATTTCAGTGCCTAAAATCGAGTTAAGTATACGTGCGGTACTGTCTGGGTTAAAGAACACAATACACACCACAATAAAAATACTGCCTAACGTCCAAGCAAAGCGTTTTGGTACTAGGGGTTTCCATACTGCCGGTTTGTCGGCGGCTAATAGGCTGGCAATTAAGATGGTGGGTGATAAACGTGATGTCCACTTTGACATGCCGGATAACATATCAAATAAGGCATAAAATAAAACCCATGTTTGAATGGTCCAATCAAAAGTGCGACGAATCGCCTCGACCTGATAAATGATATGACCATCCCAATCAAGCTCATAAGTGTCGACCGAGGTATTGCCATCTACAATCCAGTTTGAAACATAAATCGCATCATAAAGCGTTAAGCCCATATAAAGTGGGATGACTAATAAGATACCAGCGCGAACTCTTACAGCGGTATCGTTAATGTAGAGGGGGGATTCAGACGGATCACGAAACCAAAGGTTTTTGATTGCATTTAAATATGCTTGCCACATTGAATATGCTCCTGTCAGCCTACCGAATAAAGTAGGTCGTATTTTTATAATATTAATGTTTGATAATGTTACGGCTTGGGGGGGCACAAAAGCCAATAGAAAAACTTAATGAGGCGATATGGTTAGTTGAAAAAATGCTTAGTCATGGTCTTGCACGCGACCACGTAAACTTTTAATTCTACTTTTTTGCACTTTTGATTTTAAGCGACGTTCACGTGAACCTCGAGTGGGTTTGGTGGGACGACGTGGTTTATCCACGTGTAGCGCTTGTTGAATCAATTCAATCAAGCGTTTAATCGCGGCTTCACGGTTTTGTTCTTGAGTGCGAAACTGTTGCGCTTTGATCACAATCAGCCCCTCTTTTGTAATCCGATGGTCACGCAGCTGTAAGAGTGTTTGTTTGGCCTCGTCCGGCAGACTTGACGCGCGGATATCAAAACGCAGATGCACGGCTGAGGAAACTTTATTGACATTTTGACCGCCGGCACCTTGAGCTCGAATCGCTTTAAGGTCTATTTCGGACTCATCAAGTTGTAGCTGCGGGTTAATGTAAATCATAGAATCTAAGCTCGGTTTTTTTAAATCAGATAACCTATTTTAACAACTAAGTCCGTGATCAAGCAGGCGATTGAATCGGCTCGCAACGAATCGTGTAAAATACGACACAATCATTTATTCAGTCAGCATAAAAGTAGTTGGCAATCATTAAGGATAGGACATGACGATTCAGGTGGAATACAAAATTTTAGACCCGCGTTTGGGTAACGAGATTGGCATGCCGCACTATGCAACCCAAGGTTCAGCCGGCTTAGATTTACGGGCGTGTATAAACGAACCACTTACACTTTCACCCGGTGAAACCCAGTTAATTCCAACTGGTTTAGCGATTCATTTGGATGATGCCGGTTTAGCCGCGATGTTATTGCCGCGCTCGGGTTTAGGCCACAAACACGGGATTGTATTAGGCAACCTAGTAGGTTTGATTGACTCGGATTATCAGGGCGAGTTAAAGGTATCCTGCTGGAATCGCAGTGACACACCTTATACTATAGGCATCGGCGAGCGCATTGCGCAAATGGTGATAGTGCCCGTATTACAACCGGTTTTTAGCCAGGTGAGTGAGTTTGGCGAGTCGAGTGAGCGCGGTGTAGGCGGTTTTGGACACACTGGCACACATTAAGTTTGTTCAGTATCTATGACTTAGAAAGGGCCGAAAAATGAAAACACGCAATGGTAGAAGAACTAGACGAATGCGTGGCATAGCAGGCCTGGTGGTTGGCTTGGGCAGTTCCACCTTGTGGGCGCAAGAGGCCATAAAAGACTCGGATGGCTCAAACGCTTTAAACTCGGAATGTATGCAAGAGGGTTTGAAGCATGCGTCAGGCGAGATGACGTTGAAAACCTTACGTGCGCGTTGTTTGGAATCGGCTGACGCGGCGGTCAGGCTTGATCAAATGTTCGATGCAAACCAAGCTGAGCCGACCGCCCTTGAAAATCGTATCCAGGCCGAGCGCCGCAATAAGTTTGAACCTTATATTATGTTGCCTTATCGACCCAATTATCTTTTGATTGGCTCGTATAACTTTGCCACACCGAATGAGCAGCCATACAATGGAGTGGATTATGTTGAGACGATTGATGGCCGTTTTCAACGGGTTGAAACCAAATTTCAAGTGAGTTTAAAAATACCGGTGGCCGATAATTTACTAGGCGGACGCTGGTTTGTGGCTTATACCAACCGTGCGTTTTGGCAAGCGTATAATATGAAACTTTCTAAGCCGTTTCGCGAAACCAATCATGAACCAGAGCTGTGGGTAACGTACGATCAAAATATTGAGTTTTTAGGTTGGCGTAATCGGCTGATTGATTTAGGCGTGTCGCATCAATCTAACGGCCGTGGTGACCCGATTTCGCGTTCATGGAACCGTATTTACGCGCGTTTTATTTTTGAGCGTGGCAACAATGTCATCACGCTTAAACCCTGGTGGCGTATACCTGATCGCGACGGTAATGACGACAACCCAGATATTTTGGATTATATGGGGGCGGGTGAGTTGCACTTTGCCACCAAGCTTGGAAAAAACAACCTCAATATGATGGTGCGTAATAATTTTGATGCCGATGATAATTATGGTGCGGTTGAATTGAATTACAGTTACCGATTGCACCGCAACTTACAGGGTTATGTGCAGTGGTTTTATGGTTATGGCGAAAGTATGATTGACTATAATCACTTAAACAATTCAATTGGGATCGGCGTGAAGTTAAACAGCTGGTTATGATAAAATCTGGCTTATTTATAGCTTTTAAGGAGTGGATGTATGCCGTCATTTGATGTGGTTTCAGAAGTCGATAAACATGAGTTAACAAACGCCATTGATCAAGCAAATAAGGAAGTGGTGACACGTTTTGACTTTAAGGGAACCGACTCGAGTTTTGAACTAAAAGACTTGGAAATCAAAATGAGCACCGAGTCTGAGTTTCAGTTAGACCAAATGTACAACGTATTAACCTCAAAACTTAGCAAGCGCGGCATCGATTTACGCGCGATTGAACTCAAAGATCCGGATATTCAACTCAAAACCGCCAAGCAAACGGTGATTGTTCACCAAGGTTTGGATACGCCGTTGGCCAAAAAAGTCGTGAAGATTTTAAAAGACGCCAAGCTAAAAGTACAAGCGCAAGTTCAAGGTGAGAGTGTGCGTGTAACTGGCAAAAAACGTGATGATTTACAAGAAGCGATTGCGTTGCTAAAAGCCCAAGAAGAATTCGAGCGCCCACTGCAGTTTGAAAACTTCCGCGATTAAGACGTCAGTCTCAATCTAACTCAATCAGAAAACCACCAGGCCAGGTCTTTACCAGGCCGGGTGGTTTTTGTTTCATCCTGACCCGTTCGTTCAGTTTAAAATTCAAACATACGTAAGGTGTCTTGCGGTACAAGCGAGCTGGCTTGGCGAATACGTTGTTGCATCCACCCCATAAACAATTCGACTTCGCGCATACTTAAACGGTCATCAATAAATGTAATCGACGATTGTACCTCTGCGGCTTTGTTGCCGGGTTGCAAAATATATTTAGCGCAGCTCAAATGGCTGTTTAAATGCGACAGCGTGACAAAAATTTCCGGATTGGTTTGGTGTTCGGTTTTAATCGGATAAACCTGGCTCACCACCACACGGCTTAAGCCGCCTAGCCGAATGCGTGGCTCCATAATATAACGTCCATTGTCATATAACACTTCAATTTGACGTTCATTTAAAACGGTGGTGATATAACCTTGGTTTTCCAGCGCTTGTGCCAAAACCTTGGTGGCCGGGGTTTGATCGTTAAACGTGATCCAGCTATTCGAACCGGTTTGAGTTAAAGCACAACCTGATAACATCAGTAAAGCAAACAAACTAACAATAAAACGCATGGATAGATTCCTGTATTTTTTTAACGATGCGGGTAAAATACCATTTCCCTTAATGAAATGACAGGCGCAACAGCCATGAGAGTGCAAAATACAATGAATTTAAACAAAGACCAAGCCCAGCATATTGCCTCGGTACTGGCCGAAGCTTTGCCTTACATCCAGCGTTTTGCCGGTAAAACCATCGTGGTTAAATACGGTGGCAACGCCATGACCGAAGATGATTTGATGGCGAGTTTTGCACGTGACATCGTATTAATGAAGTTGGTCGGCATGAATCCAGTGGTGGTGCATGGCGGTGGCCCGCAGATTGGTGACTTGTTGAAGCGCGTGGGTAAGGAGTCTAAGTTTGTTCAAGGTATGCGTGTCACCGATAACGAAACCATGGATATTGTGGAAATGGTATTAGGCGGTTTAGTGAACAAGGAAATTGTGAATTTAATTCACCAGCACGGTGGCAACTCGGTGGGTTTGACGGGTAAAGATGGCAATATGATTATCGCCAAAAAACTCAAGGTCACTAAGCAAACACTGGGCATGGACGCGCCTGAAATTATTGATATTGGTCATGTGGGCGAAGTTGAACGCATCAATACCGGCGTGATCGACATGTTAATTAAAGGTGACTTTATTCCGGTGATTGCACCAGTTGGGGTGGATGCGCAAGGTAACTCTTACAATATCAATGCCGATCTGGTGGCCGGAAAAGTCGCCGAAGCTTTGCAAGCCGAAAAGCTGATGTTGTTAACCAATACACCAGGCCTGCTTAACAAACAGGGTGAATTGCTCACCGGCTTAAACGCCAAAATGGTGGATGAGTTGATTGCGGATGGCACCATTTACGGTGGCATGTTGCCGAAAATTCAATGTGCGTTAGATGCGGTACAAGGTGGCGTAAAAGCCGCGCATATTGTGGATGGCCGAGTGTCTCACGCGGTGATGCTCGAAGTGTTTACCGACGAAGGTGTCGGCACTTTGATTACCGCGCGTTAAGCAATACTAAATATTACGTCTGGCGTAATCTTATTTCAAAAGCGAGGCTTAGGCTTCGCTTTTTTTATTGGTGGATTCTTCGTTTGATAGATCAAATCCTACTGTTCATTATTTCGTTAGTTGCCAACTTGCTGTCGGCTTTAGCCGGCGGTGGTGCAGGCTTGTTACAGTTGCCGGCTTTGTTGTTTTTGGGGTTGCCGTTTGGGGTTGCGCTCGCCACCCATAAAGTCGCCAGTGTGTTTTTGGGCTTGGGGGCGACCGCGCGTCATTGGCGAAATTCAACCTTAGACTGGCGTTTCGCCTGGTTTATTTTGGCCACAGGTGTGCCAGGTGTAATGCTGGGCGCGAGTTTTATTTTGCAGGTTGATGATCGACTGGCACAGTTGGCATTAGGCTTATTAACGCTGGGTTTGGGCGTCTACTCTTGGCTAAAACCCCAGCTTGGGCAAATCGAAGCCATCCAAAATCGCACCACACAAGGTTATATTATTGGCGGATTGGTGATTATGTTGATAGGTATACTCAATGGATCACTAACTTCAGGCACGGGTTTGTTTGTGACGTTATGGTTGGTGCGTTGGTTTGGTTTAGATTACAAAACCGCGGTCACTTACACTTTAATATTGGTCGGGATTTTCTGGAATGGCAGTGGTGCGATTACGCTTGGATTATTGAGTGAGATTCAGTGGAGTTGGTTGCCCGCGTTAATTTTAGGTTCGTTAATGGGCGGTTATTTAGGTGCGCATCTGGCCATTGTAAAAGGCAATAAATTGGTGAAACGCGCGTTTGAAATATTGACGGTTCTAGTGGGGCTCGCTCTGATTATGCAGGCCTGGTGATGGTTTATGAGCTGGGCGGGTTTTGTATGTCTTTAGGTCGAGTAATGCTAACCATTTTGCCGTCGCCACGCTCTAAGTTTGACCAGTCAGCAGGCATCACAAAATGGGCGATCGCCGCGGTTGGTAGAAGTTTAATCTGGCTGGATTGTTCACTTGGTAAAGTGTGTAAGTAATCAATCAACTTCTCTAAACCCGGGTTGTGGCCAATTAACAATATGCGTTTGCCTTCAACCTTAGCCAGTTCGGCTAATAAAGTAGATAAGTCCGCCAGGTAAAGTGAATCCAGGTTTAATGTTTGGATGTCGCAATCTTTACACAAGCGGTTTAAGGTTTGTTGCGCACGTTTGGCGGTTGAGCATAAGATTACATCCGGTAACAACTCTTGCGTTTCCAGCCAACTTGCCATTTTTTTGGCATTACGTCTACCACGTTCAGATAATGCACGATCTTTATCGCTGATATGCTCATTCGACCAGTCCGACTTGGCGTGGCGCCAGATGAGCAGTTCGCGCAGTTTATCGGCCATCTTCAATGCCATAAGTTTGACGATATAAACGCATGGCTTCTAAAGCTTCGGCGTTATCGGTTTGGGCGCTTAAATAGTTAATCAAATCATTCAGATTTAAAATACTCATCACCGGCAAGCCGTATTGTTGCTCGACTTCCTGAATGGCGGATAAGGAACCTTGTCCGCGTTCCATACGATCCAACGCCACCACGACACCCGCGGGTTGTGCGCCGTGGTCGTGAATTAAGTCAATTGATTCACGAATGGCCGTGCCCGCGGTAATCACATCATCAATAATCAAAATACGGCCTTCAAGTGGGTGGCCGACAATTTGACCGCCTTCGCCGTGGTCTTTTACTTCTTTGCGGTTAAACGCATAGGGCTTATCAAGTTTGTGATCTCGCGCTAATGCTACGCTGGTGGTTGCGGCGAGCGGAATACCTTTGTAAGCCGGGCCAAATAACACATCAAACTCAATGCCACAGTGGGCAATCGTGTCGGCATAAGCTTGCGAAAGTTGGTCCAGTTGACCACCGGTATTAAATAAGCCGGCATTAAAGAAGTAAGGGCTGGTGCGCCCAGATTTAAGTGTGAATTCGCCCAGTTTGAGCACGCCAGTTTGGCGAATGAATTCAATAAAATTGGTTTTTTGCATGAGTCTTTATGGTTGCGAAATAAACCCTAATCATAGTGGGCTGAAGGGGTGGGTGCAAGCTGTTTTTTTGATGGAATTTGTAAATTTGAACTAAGTGAACAGTTGGCGTAAATTCTCTATAAAAATAAGCATAAAATAACGTAAGGAAACCCTTCTTATGTCAAAAATTTTGCTAAAATAACCGCGCTCCAATCACTTTGTCCTGATTGCTGAATTTCGATGCGGAGTTGAAGGCGGTTTTAAGGATTTGGTATGGGGTTTGCTTAATTGCTTGATAACTCGATACAGTTGTATCCAAAAAAAACCAGACCGTATTAACCAGAATAGGGCGGATGTCCGCACAAGAAGGAAAGCAACCATGGCGATTGATTTAAGATCCGTTGAACCACTAGGCTCCAAAAGTGTTTTGCTTGAACAAGCGATTCGCAAACACAAAGGCCGCCGTAAACCTAGTGGCGAAAGTTATTTGCAAGATCTTGATCTATCGGACATGTTGAACCCGGATTATGAATGGTTAAATGAAGATAAAACTGCGATCCAGAATCTGGTTCAGCAAATGGATGCGTCGATTGGTCAGCTATCTGAGCAAATGCGCGAAATGGGACAGCAGACTCGTCATATCGACCAGTTTACGCGTCGCACTAAAACTCAGTTTGAAGATGAGCAGAAGTTGCTGTTTAAACAAATCCAAACCTTAAATGGCCTATTAAAACGTCAAGTGGAAGTCTTAACCCACGTTGAGCGCCAAATCAGCGATATTGAAATCAAACAAAATAACTTCATTCCACAAATGGGTATCGGCTTAATTGCTGGTTTGATGTCGGCGGTCACGATTTTGGTCAGTGCACCTTGGTTAATGGTGTTAATCGAGTATTTGCGCGCTTAATCCGATGCAGCTGCGCATTGAAGAACAAATTGATTTAACCCCTGATGATCACGAACCGCATGCGTTTCTGCTTAAATTATCGGCCGATTCGGCACTAGATTATGCGGCAGGTGATTGGATCACCATTAAAGGCCAAAATTCAGCAGGCCTAGTTCAGCACATAATTCATAAGTTAAAACTCAACCCCGCTCAAACCATTCAAGTACGTCGTCATGAACCCTGTACAATTGACTATGCCTTAACCCATCATCTCGAGTTGACCTTACTCGATCCCGCTATTCTGAATAAATTGGTACGTCAACATCAATACCAGGCCTGGTCGTCGCGTGCGGATATGCAAATGTATGCCCAAGGGCGAGATATATTGGATTTGTTGAATGCCTTCCCAGAGTTGGCAGAATTGGGGGCGGAGTTCTTACATTTATTAAGTCCGCTGGCGCCGCGTTATTATTCGATTGCGAGTGCACCTGAGTGTTACCCAAATCAAGTTCATGTTTTGTATAAGGCCATCCAATATCAGCGCGATGATCGGTTTCGCCAGGGCGTTACTTCAAATTGGATGCAGCAGTCGCAAGTGGGGCATGTGCTGGAAACGGAAATTAAACCCAATGCGCATTTTAAGCTCCCCGATAACCCAAACCAGCCGGTGATTATGATTGCAGCCGGTACCGGCTTAGCGCCGTTTATCGGTTTTATGCAAGCCCGTGTTCAGGCGGGAGCTAAGCAAAATCAATTGTTTTTTGGCGAAACCCATCAAGCTACCCGTTTCCTAGCCCAGGCCAGTTTGCAGGCCTGGCAGCAAGCCGATCAGTTGGATTTGTACACCGCCTTTTCGCGTGATCAATCCGAAAAATTTTATGTCCAAGATGCAATCTTAGCTAACCACCAGGCCTGGTTGTCCTTGTGGCAGCAGGGCGCAAACATTTATATCTGTGGCGATAAAGTTGGCTTAGCCAAAGGCGTCGAACAAAGCATTAAATATGTTTGGGAGCAGGCGTTTGGTTGGACCCAAGAGCAGGCACAACAGGCATGGTTAGATGCCAAAAAGCAGCACCGTATTCAATTGGATGTTTATTAAGCTTAGAGTCTAACCACCAAGCCTGGTGGTTAAGCAAAACTCAGTTTAAAGCCCGCCGCTTCTAAACGTTTGGCTTCGATTTCTAAATCCAGCAAAGACAGCGGATGGTTTTTTAACCAGTCATCCTCAAATTTGAGGTGAATCGAATGACCTTCATTAATCACCAATAAAATTTCCGGCACTTCTAAGTCTCGTCCACGGTGAATCCGCACCGCTAAACGCAGTAATACCGTCAAATAAATCAGTTTTTGGTTATGTGGTTCGAGCAGGTTTTCGAAGGCTTCCACCATAAACTTGCTACGGTGGTTAAGTAACATCGCGGCCAACATTTGTTTTTCTTGGTTGGTGAAGCCGGCCATATCGGACTGCTCAATTAAGTAAGCCGAATGATGGCGATAACGTTTGTAACTCACCGCCATACCGCACTCATGCAACAGACAAGCCCACTCTAACAGTTTCGGGTAATCGTATTCGCTGTCATGCAAATGCCAAACGTTGTGCGTCTGATTAAAGAACTTACGCGCGGATTGTGCCACATGCAGGGCTTGTTGCGTATCCACTTTCATCCAGGTTTGCATCGCACGCACACTGGCTTCACGCGAGTCTTCGGCAAATAAACGACCCAAGGTGTCAAACACTAGGCCTTCACGTAACGCATTCGAGCTTACAAGCATTTGCTGAATGTTTAACTCTTCGAAAGTGGCAATCAAAATTGATAGACCGGAAGCTAAAACGGGGCGTCGATCGTCCTTTAGTCCGTTGAGTTTTAAGTCTTGCACGCTGCCAGCTTTAATCATTTCGCCGCGTAGTTTTTGTAGGCCATCAAGCGTAATATTAGCCTCGCTCCAGCCATTCTCTTGCAATAAAATTCCAATAGATTTGATGGTGCCAGACGCGCCATAAGCCGAATCCCAGCCTAAATTGGTGAGAATACGGCGATGAGGGCGTAATATCTGACGTGCACTCGCAATTGCTTTGCTCATACGTTCAGCGGTCACAATATCGTCTTCAAAAAACGGCGAACTCAGACTCACGCAACCCATTTCGGTACTGGTGAGGTGGTCGTTACTAAAACCGCGGCCGATAATATATTCGGTACTGCCGCCACCGATATCCATGATCAGGCGTTGTTCGTCGCTACTGGGCAAACCATGCACCACGCCTAAAAAGATTAAGCGGGCTTCTTCTTTACCCGAAATGATTTCGATATGATGCCCAAGTGCTTTGCGGGCGGCAATCAGAAACGCACGGCTATTACTGGCGTTGCGCAGGGTATTGGTGCCGACGGCACGCACGTTTTGGCTAGGAATATTTTTGATGAGCTGGCCAAAGCGTTCTAAACATTCAAGCGCGCTTGAAACCGCACTGTCGCTTAGATGGTTTTGTCGGTCTAAACCGGAACGCAATCGCACCATTTCTTTGTGTTTATCCACCACCTGTAGTTGGCCGTGGACTTCGCGTGCGACGATCATATGGAAACTGTTCGATCCCAGGTCTATCGCCGCATAAAGGTCATTATCGGATGAAGTCGTCATAAGGTCACATCTAACTAATTTGCGCGTAGTTTACTCGGTTTACTCAATCAAACCAAATTTGATTGAGCCGAGCCTTAAGATTCTGACGGGCCGCTGTATTTTTCCACCAGCGATTGTTGAGCGTTAAACGCGACTTCATCCTGCGTAAGTTCATGCAGTTGATAACGACCGTCGGGCTGAAGTTCCCAGGCGGAGGTAGTGTCTTCCAGGTAAATTGCCAAGCCTTCGGTAAACACTTGTTGGAAACAATTGGGATCCAGAATCGGGAAACAGGTTTCAACTCGTGCCAGTAGGTTTCGGCTCATCCAATCGGCGCTGGAGCAGAAAAGTTGCGGCTCTTGGCCGTGGTTTTCAAAGTAATAAACACGGTGATGTTCCAAAAACCGACCAATAATTGAGCGCACCCGAATATTGTCCGACAAGCCCACAATTCCAGGGGTCAAACTGCAAATGCCACGTACAATTAAATCGATTTGAACACCGGCTTGTGAGGCGGCATAAAGCGCGTCAATAATTTGTTTTTCTTGTAAACCGTTCATCTTCGCGATAATTCGGGCGGGTTTGCCTTCGCGCGCGTTGTCGGCTTCGCGTGCAATACGTTCGAGCATACCGCTATGCAAGGTAAAGGGTGATTGCAACACCACCTCCAAGTCATTCGTGTTACCCAAGCTGGTGAGCTGCTGAAAAATTTTAGTGACATCCCGGCCAATTTCCGGGCGACAAGTAAACAAGCCAAAATCGGTATAAAAACGGCTGGTGATATGATGATAGTTGCCGGTGCCCAAATGCACATAATGGCGCAATTTTTGGTCTTCGCGGCGTACCACTAAAATCATTTTAGCGTGGGTTTTATAGCCGACCACACCATACACCACGTGCACACCGGCATCCTGCAAACGCGTGGCTTGTTGAATATTGTTATCTTCATCAAAACGTGCGCGTAGCTCTACCACCGCCGTTACTTCTTTGCCATTGTTGGCCGCACGCACCAGCGCATCAATAATGGCGGATTTATCACCAGTGCGATACAAAGTCATGCGAATCGCTAACACATCCGGGTCCTTGGCCGCTTGGTTGATGAAATCAATCACGGGTGCAAACGCATCATAAGGGTGGTGCAATAAAATATCTTGTTGGCGAATTTGCTCGAATAGGTTGTCGACTTCTTTTTTACGCGTAAACAAACGGAACCCGGCTTTGCTGGTTTTTGGCGGCGTTAATTGACGCGCCGAAAAAGGTTGGAACAATAAATCCGGTCGATTCACCATGTTGGGCACGGCATCTAACCGATGTAAGTTAACTGGGCCACGTACTTGATAAAGGGCGCTTTTGTCGAGCTTAAAACGGTTCATTAAATATTCCACCATCGCCGGTGGGCAGTTATCCGCTACTTCCAAACGAATCGCATCACCAAACTGGCGGCCATAAAGCTCGCCTTGCAGCGCACTCATAATGTCATCGACTTCTTCTTCGTCGATAAACAAATTGGTGTTGCGTGTGACGCGGAACTGATAACAACCAGTCACCGTCATGCCGGGGAAAAGGTTGGCGACATTCGAGTGCAAAACTGAAGATAAAAACACAAAATCGTTTTCACCATCGGTGGCTTCTGGCGGCAGTTTGATCAAACGTGGCAATGAGCGCGGCACCTGAACAATCGCCAACCCATTCAAACGGCCAAATGCATCTTTGCCTTCAAGCGATACAATAAAGTTTAAACTTTTGTTCAAAATTTTTGGGAAAGGGTGCGACGGATCAAGCCCCATTGGGCTTAATACCGGCTTAAGCGAATCCAAGAAATAATTACGAATCCACTCTTTCTGTTTGTCGTTCCAATGGTTACGACGCACAAACCGAATATTTTCTTTTTCCAATGCCGGAATCAAAATATGGTTAAGCGTGTTGTACTGGTCTTTCACCACTTCATGTGCGACTTCGGTGAGCATGGTAATGGCTTCTTTCGGTGCCATATTGTCCGGCTGAGTGCGTGCGCCCGGGTCTTTCGACAGTTCCATCAGGCTGGCTAAACGCACTTCAAAAAACTCATCCATATTGCTGCTCGAAATACACAGAAACTTCAGCCGCTCAAGCAACGGAATTTCTGGGTTTTTGGCCTGCGCCAATACGCGGCGGTTAAATTCTAATAAACTGCGTTCGCGGTTAAAGTAAACCGGCTGCATGATTTGTTCGGGTTGTTCAGGTATCGTGTTCATTCTTCAAACCTTGATGAGTGAAAGTGTGTGCGTAATTCCATCTATTCTAGCTCAAACCGCCGGAATTGGCATGACGGTTTGGTGAAATTACACCTTAATAACAAACCACCAGGCCTGGTGGTAGAGGAATTAAGCCCATTTATTAATCAGTTCAATTGGCTATTAAATGGCTAATACAAACTTAAGTAATGATTAGATAGTTTTTAGTGTGCTAGTTTGGTTACATTGCAGGCTTTTATTAATGTTAATGTGTAGAATTAAGAACCTTATTCATTGATTTATGATTTGACTAATGACAAGATTAATACAAGGTGCTATTTTGTACACATTAACGGCTATATTTGAACTTAGTGTAAGTTATTGAGGACTTTATGGGATTTGAAGCTAAATCAGCGGCGGCGATGGCAGAAGAATTGGGTGAGCGTTTAAAGCAAGCGCGGCTAAACCAAAACAAAACGCAAATGGAAGTTGCGGAGATAGTCGGCGTGTCGAGAAAAACCATCCTAAACGCCGAAAAAGGCAAAGCTCAGATTGAGGTATTTGTGGCGATTTTACAAGCGCTGGATTTGGTTAAGCAGCTCGATCTTTTTTTACCACCACAACTTATTTCGCCGATTCAACTGGCAAAACTACAAGGCCAGCAGCGCCAACGCGCCTCCGGCCAACGCAGCCAGCATGACAAGGATGAACTCGAATGGTAATGGAAGTTGTTAATGTCAATTATCTAGAACATGATGTCGGTGCGGTGAGTTTTAATACTGAAACCGGACAGGGCGCATTTGAATATTCGCCAAAATTTATCGCAACGGACATCGAACTATCACCGTTAAAAATGCCGCTGGCCAAACGTATTTACAGTTTTCCGGAGCTTGATTTTGAAACGTTTAAAGGCCTACCAGGCCTGGTAGCCGACTCGTTGCCGGATGATTTCGGTAATGCAGTGTTAAATGCTTGGGTGGCGGCACAAGGTAAATCACCGCAAGAAATTACGCCACTGCAACGTTTGCAATACACCGGCAAACGCGGCATGGGTGCGCTGGAATATGCGCCCGCCACAGATGTAAAAGGCTTTAATGCCTCACAGCAGGTTGAAATTGAATCCTTGATTACCATGGCGCAAGAAGTTCTCGATGCGCGAGATCAATTCAGTATTCAGCTTGAAAAAAGTGGGCAGGAAGATAGTGAAGCAATGTTGGCGTTGCTTTCTGTCGGCATGAGTGCCGGCGGCGCAAGACCCAAAGCCGTGCTCGCATTTAATCAAGATTTTAGCCAAGTCCGATCCGGCCAAACTCAAATCCCCGAAGGCTTCACTCATTACTTAATGAAGTTTGACGGCGTTAGCGAGCACCACAAAGATCAACAAACTTTTGGCGATCCTCTCGGTTATGGTGCAATGGAATATGTGTATTATTTAATGGCGACCGAATGCGGCATTGAGATGATGCCCTGTCATTTGCTGCCGGAAGGCAATCGCCGTCATTTTATGACCCAGCGTTTTGACCGCATCAACAATCAGAAAGTGCATATCCAAACCCTAAATGGCCTGGCGCATGTTGATTATAAAAAGCCGGGTTCGTTTTCCTATGCCGAATTGTTTAGCGTAGCTAGACAACTCAAACTGCCCGCTAGCGATGCCGAACAACTCTTAAGACGCATGACCTTTAATATCGTCGCCAGAAACCACGACGACCATGCCAAAAACATCGCCTTTATGCTCAAAGGCAAACAATGGCGTTTAGCACCCGCCTATGATTTGGCGTACAGCTATAAACCCGAAAGCAAATGGGTAAACAGCCACTGGATGAGCCTAAACGGCAAACGCAACAATTTCACCCGAGACGATTTCTATTCGCTGGAAAAACTCAGCCCCATGTTCACCCGTACTAAAATCAACACTATCATCGACGAAACGATTGAAAAGGTTTCAAACTGGTCGCAACTTGCACGAAAAAACGATGTCCCGAAACCACTACGCGAAGCGGTTGAAAGCAATCTAAGGCTAAAAATTTAGTCTTCTCTATTCGTCCTTTGCACGCGTCAGGGCGTAAAAGAAAAAAGGTTAATATTCCAGTGCCCAGGACTGATAGGAGAGCTTCTTGTTTGGCGACTTTTCCCTCGTATTTTTTGGCGTAGCCAAATCATATTAGGGGTAATACAAAGGCAAAAAATGCGCCGATACACCAAATGACAACCGCGCTCCAAAAGAAACGATGATTCCAACGGTTAGCGGATTGACAGGCTTTAGCTAAGTCAGGGTCGGCAGGACAGGTGCGACCCGGGCGATAAAGCAACCAACCGGCTATCAACAAAATCACGGCGGTGATGCCAAAGGTCAGCGCCGGGTTCATGCCAAACCATTGTAAAAACGGCAGTTGCTCACTATACAAACTCACCACCGTAGACCCCATGCCAAGGCTCACCAATATGACCGGTAACGCACAGCATAGTAAGGTCGGCACGGAAGCGAATAAAATCCAGATGCCCCACTTTTTGGGTTTGACGGCGTTATTTTCCACAGCAGCAACTCCCTTGTTTACCGGATTGTTGAATGGGCGGACAGGGTACATCCCCATACGAGCAATACACGCAACAGTCTCCAGGTAAAGGTTTTAATAACGTGCCACAAAAGCTGCATTCATAAAAATACTGGCAGGCATCCGTCGGCATCTGTTCGGTTTTGCTTTGGCCGCATTGCGGACAGGTTAAGGTGGATTCAAGCGTGATCATAAGCAATTATCCTTCACGCTCATGGATTTAAACGCAAAGCCGCGTTGGCGAAAAATAGCGGTCAGTTGGCTTTCGGTGAAGGCCACAGATGCGTCGGTGCAAATCTTGACCTCACCTTTTTTAACATCCGTTTTAATCGACTTAACGCCATCCATGTTCTTAAACTCGGCCTCTGCGCGCGGTACACAACTGATGCAGGTAACACCGCCGATTTGAATGTCATAGCCCTTTTCAGCGGCGAGTAGGTTCGGTGTGCTCAATAGCATCGCAAGGCCGGCCATGCCTATCTTCCATACAGGTGGTTTTGTTTTCATGTGAGTCTCCATAAAAATGTTTAATTAAACTACAGTCTTCCAAGCGGTCACCTTGATGACACTGTGCCCGCAATTGTTCAAGCCCCGCTTTAATTTGCAATAAATCAGCAACGCGCTGGTTAATTTGGTTAATTTTCAATGTTGCACGTTGTCCAATATCGTCGCATTGTGTGGTGGGTTGCTGATGCAATTCGATCAGCTCTTTAATTTCTTCCAGTGTAAAACCCAGCGCTTGCGCGCGGCGAATAAAACCCAGTCGTTCGACACTTATTTGATTGTAAAGTCGATAACCCGACGCACTGCGTTGCGCAGGATGAATGAGGCCTAATTGCTCGTAATAACGCACTGTATCGGTTTTGACTTGAGCCAATTGCGCCAGTTTGCCAATCGTCAGTTCAGTCATCTTTTCCCCTTTTAGTAGCATGATAAACCTTGGACTATACCCCAAGGTCAAGTGTGGCAGATAATTTTTTTGCGTTGCTTTTAATGGTGGTTAAAATAGCCTTCCAAATTGACAGGAAGATAGCCATGCAACGCATCACCTTAGAGCGTTATCAAATTGTGTTTTATGCGCTGGCGATTGGGGCAGGCCTGGTGGTCGGTGCGCTCACTTCTGGATTTAACAGGGTATTTGAAAGTTTGCTGTGGCCGGTATTGGCGTTATTGCTGTATGCGACGTTTGTGCAAGTGCCGTTACTGCATTTAAAACAAGCCTTTAGTGACCGGCGTTTTGCCTTGGCAAATTTGGTCGGTAATTTTGTACTGGTGCCGCTGATGGTATGGGGGTTAATCCAATTTTTACCCGATGATCCGCTGTTGCGTTTGGGGGTGTTATTGGTATTGCTGGTACCTTGTACCGACTGGTTTATTACCTTCACCCAACTCGGCAAAGGCTGTAGTGCGCGGGCGATTGCGATTTCGCCGATTAATTTGGGTTTGCAGTTGTTGCTGTTGCCGTTTTATTTGTGGCTGATGCTACCACAAAGTTTTAGTATCGAAGTTGAATGGCACGCGTTACAGGGCGCGGTGTTGGTTATTTTAGTCCCGCTAATCTTGGCGTTAGTGAGCGAAAAATGGATTGAACGCAAAGCCGAACGTGCACAGTACCGTGAGATGTTGGCTTGGTGGCCGGTTCCCTTATTGGCGCTGGTGGTGTTTTTAATTGCCGCTTCACAAGCGCAGGCGGCATGGTTGGCGGCGCAGAGTTTGCTGGCGGTGATCCCGGTTTATATTGCGTTTTTAATTTCAGCCGCATTATTAGCCAAGCTAATGAGCCACGCTTTAAAATTCGATGCCGAACACGGACGAACCTTGGCCTTTAGTTTTGGCACACGTAATTCGTTTGTGGTATTGCCAATAGCACTGAGTTTGCCGCAAGGCGCGGAAATCGTTACCCTAGTGATCGTAGTGCAATCACTGGTTGAACTGATTGGCATGGTGTTTTATTTATGGTGGTTGCCGCAAAAACTATTTAAATAAAATTACTGCACCTAGCCTAGGAAACCAGGCCTGGTGGTTGAATAGCCTATTCAAACTCTAGCGCGGCAAAAATCCGCGATGCATTGATCGCCGCCAACTCCTCAAAGGTGTCCAGATGGCTAAATTGACTTTGGTCAATTTGTGATGCCTCCGCTAAACTGCCGCCGTCTTCAATCAGCTTGCGCACTTGGGTATGCATAAAGTCCAAATACTCGAAGGTATAGCGGTTAACTTGAGTAAAGTTGGTCACCCCGCCATGTCCCGGCACAATGATTTTATCCTGCGCTAACGCAGTAAAAATTTGCCAGGTTTCAACCCATCCGAGGGTATTGGTTTCGGGTAACACATTCAGCAAACGCTCGTGAAACGCGATATCACCGGCTAACACCACATTGCGTTCGGGCAAAATAATCGAAATATCGCCCGGTACGTGTGCTGCACCCAGCCAGCGCAGTTGGGCGGTGATGCCGCCTAATTCTAAATCCAACGCCGTCTCAAACGATTGATCAAAACTGACCATGCGCGTGCCATCGGCTTTTTCTTTGGTGACACGACGTGTTGATTCTAAATAGGCGTTTTTTGAAGTTAATCTCGCATTTTGGTCCTGTTTTGACCGTATTTTTGGCCTTTTAATTGGTTTTTGTTGGTGTTTTCCAGTTTTTGGGCACACCAACCATCCGATGCGGTTTTAACATTGTAAGAGGCATCGACGTCTTGGGTGTTTTCGCCCTTGGCATTTTTATGGGGTCGGTTGTTTTTGGCTTGAATAACGGTGGCATCAATAATACTGGCTTGACCATTTTTAATAATGACGCCTTGGCTATTGAGTTGATGATTGATGTTATCGAGCAGCGTTTGTAACAGACCGCTTTTGTTGAGATTGTTTCTAAAGCGCCATATAGTGGAATGATCGGGCACGGGGTCTGTAAGGCTTAGGTTTATAAAGCGTTTAAAAAGTAGGTCACGAGCCAGTTGTTTTTCACAGGCGGGGTCGCTTAGATTGTAAAAGCTTTGCAGTAATAGGATTTTGAACATCATCAAAGGTGGCCAGGCTCTTTCGCCAGTAGGGCTGTTGTTTAACGTGATCATTTGCAATTCAATGGACTTCCAATCAATGAGTTGATTGAGTTCGTCTAACTCACTAATGGCTTCGTGCTGATGAATGAAGGCATCGGCAAGTGAGGTTTGAGTTAGGTTTTTCCAAGCCATTTTAGTGCTCCATTGAATTGTTTTAATGGGGTGTATTTTAAACTTAACCGTTAGAGATTGCATGAGTATGACTTGGGTTCAAGTCTTTTTCGTGCAAAGCTCTCACCATGTATAAAATGGGTTTTTGCGTGTGTTTTTTAATTTCATCGTGTAAGGCTTTAGCGACTAAATAAGATGCGCCGGCATTAAACACCAGTACACCGCGCTCACCAATGACAAACACCATATTGTTATTGTGGCCGGCGTTTTCATAGGTCGGGCCTTGGGTTGCGCCTATTGTGGCATATACGTCATCAGCAACTTTAACCGGCTGGCGATAAAGCAATGAAGCGGGATACAGGTCGGCTTTGGCCCGAGCCGACTGGCTCACCACCAGGCCTGGTAAAACGGCTGTCAAACCGATAGATTTTAAAAACCTTCTGCGTTGCATAATGTGATCTCCTTTAGTTTGATATTCGTGATTTTGATGTTTACGACATGCGCTCAGGTTTTGATTGAGAAGCGTATAAAAATGTGTCTAATTAAACAGCAAAAACCTTAATGTTTAAACACTTTCCAAGCGGAAATCAGCAGTAAGACCGCTAAAAACAACCCGAGCCATTGTGCGGGAACCAGGCCGAGCATCAAGCCGCCGACGAGCGCGCCAGCGATTGAGCCGACACTCATCCAGATTAATAAATCCCTTTCACGACGTAGTGCATCAAAGGCTTGCGCTTGGCGGTAGCGGAAAAACCCGACCAGCATAGTGGGCAGACTGACCAATAACGACAGGCTGCCGGCGGTTTTGATGTCGATGCCCCAGAGAATCACAATAATTGGAATCAATAATTCGCCACCAGCGACACCCAATACCGCGGCTACAATGCCGACCACCAGGCCTGCTAATAGGCCGACTAAGGCTTGTAACCAGGCCTGCTGAAATAAAGGCGTACCCGTTTCACCGAAACCGACTAGGTGTTCCCAAAACATAATCAGCGCCAGCGCAATCAGCAATCCGAACACCACGCGGTTAAGCATCGCGGGGGCGAGTTTCATCACGTAACCGGCGGCATACCACGCGAAAAAATCGAGGTGATCACCACCACCAAACTCATGGCTTTATTGAGAATAATCGCTTCCAGTGTGGGCAGGCTGAAAACCGCCACCAAAATCGGCAAACGGAATTCCGCCCCTCCCAAGCCAATCAAGCCGCCGAGCAAACCAATCAGAGCACCGAGCAGCGCCGCCAGCCAAAGTTTTTGCAATCCAGTCATCGTGTTATTCCGTCATTGCCACCGACTTAATCAGTGCATAAACCACCAGGCCTGGTTGTAGGTTTAGGCGTTGGGCGGAGGCTTGGGTGATTTCGGCGAATAGTTGTTGCTGGTGGCTTAGGTTTAGGCGTACTAATAAACGATGTTCATCGAGCGGAATTAATTCATCTATCGTCGTCGGCAAGTGGTTGATGATGCTTAAATCTTTGGGGTCGGATAGGGCTAAACTTACATCACGCGCCAGCACACGAATGCGTACTTGCGGCGTATGAATGTCGTGGGTTGGGCTGAGGTAGAGTCGATCGTCGCCCAGTTTTATTTCACGTAATCCAGCCTCCACCAGGCCTGGTTGTCCAATTAAAACCGATACCGCACCTTGTTCGTCAAATAAGGGCGAATCGGCACGCGCTAAAGCTTGTTGTAGGGTTTCAATGGTTTCAATTTGGCCGTCTTTCATAAACACGATTTGGTTCGCCAAACGTTCGACTTCAATCGGTGCATGGGTGATATAGAGCACTGGCAAATTAAATTCAGCCACCAGTTCTTCTATCAAACTCAGCAATTCAGCTTTGGCGCGCCAATCGAGTGCGGAAAGCGGTTCGTCCATACACAGCAGTTTGGGCGACATAAGTAACGCTCGCGCAATTGCGACGCGCTGTTTTTCGCCGCCGGATAAAAAGGTGACCTCTCGATCCAGTTTGTCGGCGATGCCAACCCGTTGAACAATCTTGTCAAAATCTGCAGGCGGCTGGTTTTTGGGTAAACGCTTTACGCCATACATCAAGTTTTGGCGCACAGTCATGTGCGGAAACAAGGCGGCATCTTGAAACACAAAACCCAGGTGACGCGCTGGAGTCGGTAGAAGTTTATCAGCATCTTGCCACACTTCACTATCAACAACTAAGTGTCCGCGCGTGCGTTTATCTAATCCCGCTATGGCACGCAACAGCGTACTTTTTCCGCTGCCAGATCGGCCAAATAATACAGTCACGCCGTTAAGCGGCAAACTAAATTCGCCGGAGTTTAATTTAAAGCCGCCGAGGTCAAGCGTGAGGTTGCCGCTTAGCTTGGCGGTTAAGGTTTTTGTGGTCATGAATTTATCCTACCTTTACGCCAAAACGACGGTTTAAACCGTACACCAGCATGAGTACGAATAACGAAAACACCAACATCATGCCCGATAAAATATGCGCTTGGGTGTATTCCATCGCTTCTACATGGTCGAAAATATCAATCGACACCATGCGGGTTTCGCCCGGAATATTACCGCCCACCATTAACACCACGCCAAATTCGCCCACGGTATGCGCAAAGCTGAGTGTTGCGGCGACCAAAAACCCGCGTTGCGATAAGGGTACGACAATGGTAAAAAACCGATCCAACACATTGGCGCGTAGGGTGGCGGCCGCATCAAGTAAACGATGCGGAATCGCTTCAAACGCGTGCATTAAGGGTTGAACCGCGAAGGGCAATGAGTAAAACACCGAGCCAATCACCAGGCCTGTTTTGCTGAAAGTGAGCTGGCCTTCAAAGCCAAAAAAACGTAAAAATTCGGTGACCGGGCCGGTCGGGTTCATGGCAATTAATAGATAAAAACCTAAAACGGTCGGCGGCAAAACCAACGGCAAAGCCACCAAGGCTTCAAGCACAATTTTGCTGGAGGACTTCATTTGCGACATCCACCAGGCCAGCGGTGTACCGATAAGTATGAGGATGATCGTGGTATAGGTTGCCACTTCCAACGTCAGCCAAATGGGCTGCAAATTGACGGCGGTGCCGAAAAGTTCAATCATGTTTATGTCCGTTTTTGGTTTTAGATGACGAAGCGCAAAGGAAGGCAGGTTATCCCCCTCCCAGCGGGAGGGGTTAGGGGAGGGAGCATTTTATCGTCCTATCTCACCCTCACCCCGACCCCCTCCCATCAAAGGAGGGGAATTGAACTTTCGTGGTTAATTAAATCTTAGTTCGGCAAGTTATAGCCGTAACGTTGGATAATTTCAATTGCTTTGGGCGATTTCATATATTGCATGAAAGCTTTCGCGGCTTGGTTGTTTTCGCCGCGTTTGGTGGTCACTGCCGCTTGGTTTATTGGCTTGTAATCGCTTTGTGGTAGTTCCCAGTATTCGCCATTTTTGTAGGCAGGGCTGGCTGGATCAACTACCTGTGATTTGGCGACAAAGCCGATTTCCGCATTTTTAGTGGCGACATATTGAAACGCATGCGCAATACTTTCGCCGTTGACCAGTTTGGGGCGCAGGGTTTTGTAAAGGTCGTGTTTGTTTAAAAACAGCTCGGCCTGGGTGCCATAGGGCGCCGTTTTGGGGTTCGCAATCGCTAAATGGCGGAATTCGGCTTTTTTAAGAATGTCCATTGCGTTGTTCTTTACCGCGAGTGTTGGGCTATAAAGCACCAAAACGCCTTGGGCATAGACAAAATAACTGTCTTCGACGGCTAGGTTTTCTTTCACCGCCATTTGTGGGGTGGATTCGTTGGCGGCGAAGTATAAATCAAACGGTGCGCCGTTTTTGATTTGGGCAAACAACTTACCTGTGGGGCCAAATGAGAAGCGAATGGTGTGGCCGGTATCTTTGGTAAATTCGGCGCCGATTTCTTCAATGGTTTTGGTGAAGTTGGCAGCCACTGCCGCGGTGACTTGGGCTGCATGCGCCACATTGGTTGCAGCAAAACAAAGCACCAGGCCTGGTAGTAAGGCTTTAAGGTTCATAATTACATCCAATAAGAATAAAAAACCAATCGATAAATACCAAAGGCTAACTCGCTTGGGGTTAAAAAACCCGTTTGAACGGGCTGGCGGATAAACAAGAATCTTTAATTTTTAATGTTTAATTATTAATTAAGAAAGACCGTGTGTTGAATTAAGCATTCAAAATTAAACATTAAAAATCACTCGTCAACGCCAATCAATACATGCGAGGCTTTTATCAGCGCGCAAATCGGTTCGCCTTCGCTGAGTTTGAGTTCGTCTAGTGCGCTGTGGGTAATAATGGATGACAGGGTATTACCGCCTTTGAGCTCGACGCTGACTTCCACATTGACCGGCCCTTCGGTGATTCGGCTGACTTGCCCGCATAAAAAGTTGCGTGCGCTAATCAGGCCTTTGGCTTGCTCTTTGGCTAATACCACCCAGCTGGCTTTAACCAGTGCCCAAGCCGTGACGCCCGGTTTTAAGCCCATGCGCGTCACGCTGTCGGCGGTCACGGTCGCCACAATGTAGTCATCGCCTTGCAGTTTTAGCGTGACTTCTGCGTTCACTTCACCAGTTTTGATGCTTTCGACTGTGCCATAAAAACTATTGCGTGCGCTGGTTTGCATTTTGATTCTCCGCACTAAGGGCAAAATATCGGCATCGGTGTTCTCTAACGATGCCATCCATATCGCCTGCATGGCCGATAAACGTTCGTGCATGGTGACAATTTGCAGGCCGGTTTGGGTAAGGGTGGCACCGCCGCCACCTTTGCCGCCGTGTTGGCGATTGACCAAAGGCACGCCCGCCAGATTGTTCATAATCTCGACCGCATCCCAGGCCGCTTTATAAGTCATGCCGACTTGCTTGGCGGCTTGCGACACGCTGCCGGTCGCTTCAATTGCTTGCAACAAATGCAAGCGTCGCGGGCTAATATCCCCTGAGCCTAAATGCACATGCCAGGGCGCGAAAAACTCGGGTTGATGGGGGGGGGCGAACATCAACTAGTACCTAGGTAAATAACGATGCTCAAAATATACCCAGGTATATAGTGCCTGTCAAATACTTTTTGATCACCAGGCCTGGTGGTACACTGTGAAGAATAATTTTTAGGAGTGGATACAAATGGAAAACAAGGGTGTTTTTTGGCTGGTCGGTTTGGCAAGTGTGATTGTAATTGTGGCAGGCCTTAAGGCCGCCGAGGCAATTACGATTCCGATTATGTTGGCCTTGTTTATCGCGATTATTAGTACGCCGTTTTTGCGCATGATGACCACGCGTGGTGTGCCGTCCTATTTAGCCGTGGTGATCGTGCTGTTTGTGTTAATTGTGTTTGGTGGTTTATTAGCGATGGTGGTTAGTCATTCGATTGATAGTTTTATAAGTCAAATGCCGCATTATCAAATGCGTCTACAAATTATGCTAAATAGCCTTTTGCCCTTGTTTGAAACACTTAATCTGCCGGTAACGCGCGAAATGCTGATGGAGCATGTTAACCCGTCGAATGTGATGGGCACGATTGGTAGAGCCTTATCTGCGGTGGGTTCGGTATTAACCAATGTGTTTTTGGTGGTGTTTATTGTGATTTTTATTTTAATGGAAGAGGCCACTTTTCCGCGCAAAATTCGGGCGGCGATGCCGGATGCGCAATTTACCCTAGACACCACCAGCGGGTTTATGGCGCGTGTAAATAAATATCTGCTGATTAAAACCATTATCAGCTTTGTTACCGGGGCTTTAGTCACGACTTGGTTGTACTTTATGGGGGTCGATTTCCCGATTTTATGGGGGCTGGTGGCAATGTTAATGAACTTTATTCCTAACGTGGGTTCATTGATTGCAGCGCTGCCGGCTGTGTTGTTGGCAATGGTTCAGCTTGGGTTTGGTGATGCCGCCCTCGTTGCGCTGGGTTACTTGGCAATTAATGTGGTGATGGGGAACTTGCTGGAGCCCAAGTTTATGGGAAAAGGTTTAGGTTTGTCACCGCTGGTCGTGTTTTTATCTTTACTGGTCTGGGGTTGGCTATTTGGTCCGGTCGGCATGTTTTTGTCGATCCCTTTAACCATGATTGTCAAAATTGCACTTGAACAGTACGAAACCACTAGATGGATTGCGATTATGTTGAGCAATGACGCACCCGAGCCAAAACCAAGTGAGATCGAAACCGCGGCTCAACAAAAATCGCATTAAGTTTGGCTATAGCACTAATAGCGATATTTAATTATCTTTTCCATTTTAATAGTTCTAGTATGAGTATAGGGCACCGTAATAAGTGTGACCAATAGATAAAATAAGGAGCGATAAAATGGAGAAGCCAACAACCGGTAAATGCCCGGTAATGCATGGTGGTAACACGTCCGTTAGCACTTCAAATATGGATTGGTGGCCAAATGCCCTAAACCTAGACATATTGCATCAGCATGATCGTAAAACCAATCCGCTTGATCCCGATTTTAATTACGCCGACGAGTTTAAAAAACTCGATTTGCAAGCGCTCAAACAAGACTTAAAGCAATTAATGGTCGACAGCCAGGCCTGGTGGCCAGCCGATTGGGGGCATTATGGCGGCTTAATGATTCGCATGGCCTGGCATTCAGCCGGCACCTATCGTATTGCTGACGGTCGTGGCGGCGCAGGAACCGGAAACCAGCGTTTTGCACCACTTAACAGCTGGCCGGATAATGTGAACTTAGACAAAGCACGCCGTTTATTGTGGCCGATTAAAAAGAAATACGGTAACAAACTGTCTTGGGCTGACTTGATGATTTTAGCCGGCAATATGGCGTATGAGTCGATGGGGCTAAAAGTATTCGGCTTTGGCGGTGGACGGGAAGATATTTGGCATCCGGAAAAAGATATTTATTGGGGTTCTGAAAAAGAATGGCTGGCGCCAAGTGATAACCCGGATAGTCGTTATTCCGGTCAGCGAGATTTAGAAAATCCGCTGGCGGCGGTGATGATGGGGCTGATTTATGTTAACCCAGAAGGCGTGGATGGCCAACCTGATCCGCTTAAAACCGCGCAGGATGTGCGGGTCACGTTTGAACGCATGGCGATGAACGATGAAGAAACCGTGGCCTTGACCGCGGGTGGTCATACGGTCGGTAAATGTCACGGCAACGGCGATGCCAGTAAGTTGGGAGCCGAGCCGGAAGCGGCCGATGTGACTGAACAAGGCTTTGGTTGGCATAATCCAAAAGCCAAGGGCATGGGTCGAGATACTGTTAGTAGCGGGCTTGAAGGCGCCTGGACAACCAACCCGACCCAATGGGATAACGGTTATTTCTATTTATTGTTTAATTACGATTGGGAACTAAAAAAATCGCCAGCCGGAGCTTGGCAGTGGGAACCCATCAACATTAAAGAAGAAGATAAACCAGCGGATGTTGAAGACCCATCCATTAAACATAACCCGATCATGACCGATGCCGATATGGCGATGATTAAAGATCCGATTTATCGTCAAATATCTGAGCGTTTTTATAAAGATCCCGCCTATTTCTCAGAGGTATTTGCACGCGCCTGGTTTAAATTAACGCATCGTGATTTAGGGCCTAAAGCACGTTATCTGGGTTCGGATGTGCCCGCTGAAGATTTAATTTGGCAAGACCCAGTTCCAGCGGTTGATTATGATTTAAGTGATGGCGAAATAGCCGAGTTAAAAACCCAAATTTTAAATAGCGGGTTATCGGTTTCTGAACTGGTGGCGACGGCTTGGGATAGTGCGCGTACCTTCCGTGGTTCGGATTATCGTGGTGGCGCGAACGGTGCCCGTATTCGACTTGCACCCCAAAAAGATTGGCTAGGCAATGAGCCGGAACGCCTGCAGAAAGTGCTTAAAGTACTGGAAGGCATTCAAGCCGGTTTAACCAAACCTGTTAGTTTGGCCGACCTAATTGTACTAGGTGGTTCCGCTGCGGTTGAAAAAGCCGCCCAGCAGGCGGGTGTTAAAGTCACGGTTCCGTTTGCGCCGGGTCGCGGTGACACCACACAAGACCTAACCGATGTGGATTCGTTTGAAGCATTGGAACCTTTACATGATGGTTATCGAAACTGGTTGAAAAAAGACTATGTAGTTTCGCCAGAAGAAATGCTACTCGACCGCACTCAATTAATGGGTTTAACCGCGCCTGAAATGACGGTGTTAATCGGTGGTATGCGTGTATTGGGAACCAACCACGCAGGCACGCAGCACGGTGTATTCACTGATCGTCCGGGTGTATTAACGAATGACTTTTTCGTGAATCTGACCGATATGAATTACCACTGGAAACCAGCCGGTAAAAATTTATATGAGATTCGAGATCGTCAAACCGATCAACTTAAATGGACCGCGACGCGAGTAGATTTGGTGTTTGGTTCAAACTCGATTCTGCGATCTTATGCCGAAGTGTATGCACAGGATGATAACCAAGAAAAGTTTGTTAAAGACTTTATTAAAGCTTGGGTGAAAGTTATGAACGCTGATCGCTTCGATTTGAAATAAGGTATTAACAATAAGCCATAAAAAACCGCCGTGACTCGATGAGTGACGGCGGTTTTTTGTTTAGGCTTTTAAAAAATCAGAACCGATTTTTAAAGTTCGGGCGTTATTTTTTCGGGTTTAACCAGGACTTTAAATAGTGCCCAGTATGTGAACCTGGGTTTTTCGCCACCTCTTCTGGGGTGCCGGTTGCGACAATCATGCCGCCGCCATCGCCGCCTTCTGGACCAAGGTCAACAACCCAGTCGGCGGTTTTAATCACGTCCAAGTTGTGTTCGATAATCACAATCGTGTTACCACGATTACGCAGTTCATAAACCACTTGCATCAACTGTTCGATATCGTGGAAATGCAAGCCGGTGGTGGGCTCATCCAAAATATATAACGTATTGCCAGTGTCGCGTTTGGATAATTCTTTTGAGAGTTTGACGCGTTGCGCTTCACCACCCGAAAGGGTCGTTGCACTTTGGCCCAGTTTAATGTAACCCAAACCGACATCCATTAAGGTTTGCAGTTTACGTGCCAAAGCCGGAATTGCATCAAAGAAGGCGCGGGCATCTTCGACTGTCATTTCCAGAATGTCGTGAATGGTTTTGCCTTTATAGTGAATTTGCAAAGTTTCACGATTGTAACGATGGCCGTGACATACATCACAAGGCACATAAATATCTGGCAAAAAGTGCATCTCGACTTTTAATACGCCATCACCTTGGCAAGCTTCGCAGCGACCGCCTTTTACATTAAAGCTAAAGCGCCCTGGGTTGTAACCACGTGCGCGCGATTCAGGGGTGGTGGCGAGTAATTCACGAATTGGCGTAAACAAGCCGGTATAAGTCGCCGGATTCGAGCGTGGTGTGCGTCCAATCGGGCTTTGGTCAATGTTTACGGCCTTGTCGAAATGCTCTATCCCTTCAACTTTTTCGTGCGGAGCAGGTGTTTGCATCGCGCCATTAAGTTCATTGGCGGTGATTTTGCTCAGGGTTTCGTTGATTAGGGTTGATTTACCTGAACCCGAAACCCCGGTAATACAGGTGAGCAAACCCGCTGGAATTTCGAGCGTGACATTTTTTAAGTTATTGCCTGATGCGCCAATAATACGCAACCAGTTTTCAGAAGGCTTTAAGCGCGTTTCCGGTATCGCAATCGCACGGCTGCCGTTTAAATATTGACCGGTTAAAGATTGCGGGTTGGCGGTGACTTCGTCTGGTGTACCTTGCGCCATAATACGACCGCCGTGAATACCCGCACCCGGGCCGATATCAAGCACATAATCGGCGGCGCGAATCGCGTCTTCATCGTGTTCGACCACAATCACGGTGTTGCCCAAATCGCGCAAATGCGTGAGGGTTTTTAACAGGCGGTCGTTGTCGCGTTGGTGCAAACCAATCGAAGGTTCATCTAATACATACATAACCCCCACCAGGCCTGCGCCAATTTGGCTGGCCAAACGAATACGTTGGGCTTCGCCACCTGATAAGGTGTCGGCGCTGCGATTAAGGGTGAGGTAGTTAAGGCCAACATTGACTAAAAACGATAAACGCTGGCGCACTTCTTTAACAATCGGCTCGGCGATTTGGCCTTTTGAACCCGGCATACTGAGGGTGTCGAAAAAGTCGTACAATTCGCCAACCGAACGGTGGGTGAGGCTGGGTAGCGATACATCGGCGACAAACACATGACGCGCGGCTTCGTTTAAACGTTCACCATGACAGGTTTTACAGGGCGTGGTGACGCGGTATTTATCCAATTCATCACGCACGGTTTTGCTGTCGGTTTCGGTATAACGGCGTTCCATATTAGGCAATACACCTTCAAACCGACGCACTTCCGAATACTTGCCATGCGGTAACGGCAACTTTTCTTTACCCGAACCAAATAGCACAATCTGTTTGTATTTGTCCTCCAACTCTTGCCAGGACAGCTCCATGTCGAAACCATAATGTGTGGCGACGGCCATGAGAATGTCGTAATAATATTTGTGGCGCCGATCCCAACCGCGAATTGCGCCGCCGGCCAAACTCAGTTCCGGGTGTGTAATCACGCGTTCGGCATCAAAACTTTCTTTAACCCCTAAACCATCACAGGTCGGACAAGCCCCGTGCGGGTTATTAAAAGAGAATAAACGCGGCTCAAGTTCCGGCACGCTGTAACCGCAATGCGGACAGGAGAATTTATCGGAAAACAGCAAGGCAAAATCGTCTTCGTCATCCATCGGCAATACTTGCACAATGCCTTCCGACATGCGCAGCGCGGTTTCAAATGATTCGGCTAAACGCTGCTTTAAATCGGCGCGCACTTTAAAGCGGTCAATCACCACTTCAATGTTGTGTTTTTTGTTTTTATCCAGCTCAATCGTGCCATCTAAATCCATCAAACGACCATTGACACGCGCACGGATAAAACCTTGGGCTTGCAGTTCATCTAATAAATTGTGATGTTCGCCTTTGCGACCACGCACGACCGGCGACACTAATAAACATTTTGTGCCTTCTGGCAGCTCTAAGGTGCGATCTACCATTTGGCTGACGGTTTGGGCTTCAAGATCAACATCGTGGGTTGGACAGCGAGGTGTACCAGCGCGTGCATATAACAGGCGTAAATAATCATAAATTTCGGTGACGGTGCCCACGGTAGAGCGCGGGTTGTGTGAGGTGGATTTTTGCTCAATCGAAATCGCCGGTGATAAACCTTCAATATGATCCAAATCTGGTTTTTCCATCACAGACAAGAATTGACGCGCATAAGCCGATAAGGATTCAACATAACGACGTTGGCCTTCGGCATAAATCGTATCAAACGCCAACGATGATTTGCCTGAACCCGATAACCCGGTAATCACAATCAGTTTGTCACGCGGTAATGTGACATCGATGTTCTTTAAATTATGGGTTCTCGCCCCGCGAATAATAATGTTCTCAAGCATGGTCAACCAACAATTTGCGCAAAAGAGAAATTATAACATGTTTCTTTTTTGACAAACCTAAGGGCATCTCGAATACCCCCTAGTTGATTCTGGCCACGCCAAGTTTTTCAGATCAAGGCGTGAACCTGCCGGAATGTCTAGACATCGCAAAGGTTCACAACGCAGAATTCAAGCTGGGGTTAATCGAGGTATCCAGTAAAAATTTGTGCATTGATTTTTGCTTAGCAAGCTAAAATTGGTCTTAAATTATGGTTTAATGAGCGCTTAAAACAAGGTATGAACGAATGATAGAAACTTATGAAGACTTATATGCAGTAGTTAATCAAGCCTTGGCAGAAAAGCCAATGGATGATATCCGTATTGATATTACCGATAACCAGGCCTGTCACTTAATTCATACGCCAAGCGGACGCAAAATGGTACTGATGTTGGCGCGCTTAGAAGACGAGTATCGTGTTGGGTTTGCTTATTTTGAAGCGGGTCAAAAGCAAGCTTTTTGGATTGATGATGTTTTGTCACAAGGCGTAAGCCCATCTTTTATTACTCAGCTAATTGAGTCCCATCTAATTACCGCATCTAATTATTAAAGCGGCAAAAGTCGCGGTTAAATCTTTCTGCTTAACGGTTTATCTGGGGCGAGTGATGTATTTGACCCGCCCCCTTTAGATCGCGAATCAGTTAATCTCCAGCACACCATCAATTGTCACACTTAGGGTTTGTGAGCCCATTTCAATGCTCGGAGCATTCGTGTCGCTGGCCGTTAGGCTGCGTGCTTGAAGCGGCAAGGCATAGTTTGGTTGCAAACGTGTTTCAGCCAAACGATAGTGTTTTTCGTTAAAGGCTTGGGCTATAAACTTCGCCTGTTGTTGATACTTTTGAATCGCTTTGCTCAGCAAGGCTTGTTCAACTTGCTGACGTTTGTTTGGGCTAATATCGGCTCGGACTGATTGATAAATTAAATGACGCTGTAGGCTACTTAATACACCGGTAATGTCGGCATTATCTTTGGGAAGATTAAGCCTAAGGTCTTGCTGACCAGACCATTCGCTAATCCGGCCGTCTCGCTGAAAATGGGGGCGAACATGGTAATTGCCGGTTTGAGCATATTGGCGATGATCGGTCGAAAGTTCATTCAGAGCCGCTTGCATAATTTGATTGACGCGCTGGCTAACTTGATCCGCGGTGCTGGCTCGGTATTGGGCTGCAAATACAACATGTAGACGATCATTTTCGACGGTTTGTTGTTCGGTCACGCTAAAGCTAATACGGTGCGGGTCAGCGAGCACCAGGCCTGGTGCTAAAAGCAAACAAGCCGATAATACGAGGAATTGAACCGTTTTATATGGATTGGGCATCTCGATTAACCCCTGATTCATTCTGGCAACGCCAAGTTTTTCAGATC